>JBGALP010000029.1:0-32717 GCA_044223805.1 Agriterribacter sp. | reverse complement strand
TTATGACTGAACCAGCTTGCTCTGTCATCTTCCTTAAAAGCAAGTTTTCCCGCAACAGGCATAATACTAAACTGTCCATAATCATTCATCCAAGGCGAAGGCTGATGCGTTTGTTTGAATCCTCTTATTTTTTCAGCGGTATATTGATATTGCCATCCATCTCCCATTTTACCGGTTTGAGGTGTCCACACATTCATACCCCACGGAAGCTATAGAAGGGTAGGTATTACCGTTGAAGGCTTCCTTTTGAATCTGGATCCCATTAAAGTTAACCCAATCAACCGGATCGGTAACTTTGGTAACCAGTTGTGCATGAGCAGCGGTAATAAAAAAGCGAAAAGAGGTCAATAACGAAACTTTTATATATATGTTGATCTGGCATTTTTTGAATTGCATATATCACAAACCCTCAATATGCCTTAAACTGGATTGCATTGCAATGAAAAGCATTTAGGTAACGATAAATCGAAAACAACAAACTATAAACACATCAGGTCTAAAACTCAAACTCTCTTCTCGCAATATTCCATCTTACACCACCACCAAAAAAGAATTCGCTTACAGAAGGTTGCGATTGCACACTATAACTGCGGTTGCTGATATTAATATCTATAAAAAGATTCTGGAGTAACTCGTAAGATGCGGCAAAAGACACCAGCATTGTTTTAGCAGGTATTCCGCCACCGGTAAAAAAGCTATTATCCCGTGGTGCAGAAAGATAACTCCTGAATATATCTCCTCCCATATTTACACCGAGCGAATCCAATCCTTTTTTGTTGTAAAATAATTTACCGGTAAAGTATAACCTTGGCAATGGTTGATATTTAGCTACAAGCAGGTACTCGCTGAAATTAGCGCCCAGTGGATGTGCCAACTCTTTATTGTAATGGGTAAAGCCGGTGCTGCTGTCATTATGCGCATACATAAAAGGGCGCACCCAGTTGGCTTCTGCCTGCACGTCAAGATTCTTTACTCCAAAAGCATCTATATATTTTGCACCTAACTGTAATGCCTGTTTGTTATACACACTGCCTTTTCCGTAATGCAGAATTTCCTTAACTATAAATTCTCCTATCATCAGATCGCCATAGAACTGTAATTTTTTCAACACATTGGCTTTAACATCAAAACCAACTGTTGCTTTGGAGTTACCACTGCCTAACTGCACTTCTATAGAACGGTAAAAAATAAACGGATTAAAATAGCTTAGCTCAATTCCATGATCGCCTTTATATATTACATTTTCGTACGCGCCAATATTCAACCATTTTGTTGCCTGTATACTTAAATGGTGAAACGCCATATAATTCTTATAACGAACAGTATCTCTGTTGGGCACAGGATTAAATGGTGATCAATTCAGCATATACTGTTTTGTAACTGAACTTGCGTAGTCGCACATCCATTTGCAGGTATAAAAAATTATTGCTGAAATCGCTCAGCATTAAACTACGATAACCATTTCCTAAAAAGAGTTTATCGTACCCAAAACAAAAACTGAAATACTTGGAGAAGCGGTAAAATCTATACCGCCTCTTGCATCAAAATAATCGTAACCATTGTTTTTGAAATATTTGTAATAACCTGCATTAGGTACACCATATTTTCTTTGCGTAGTCTTGTACAAACAGGGGATCTCTTTCCTGGTTCTCAGTAAGTATGTATAGAACCCCAGTTTTTCCCGATGTTTCCTCTTATGGTAATACCTCTTGTATTTTGAAATAATGATGCATCTACTTTGGAAGATTTTCCTACCTGCAGATTAAGCACAGAGGGTCAATAATGAGCGTAAATCTTTAGCGTAGGTTTCGTATAAATGCGCCGGTGTTTTAAAAAAAGTATTCCATATAGGTTTGCGCAAATGAAAGAATCACCAAAACTTTTGTCCAATCGGCATTGTTCATTAAAAGGCTGCGCATATTGTAACGGTCAACAGCGGAAGATCTGCAGGTAGTACGCCAGAACTTTATCAATGAATCCAGATATTCAATCCGCTCTGTAATCTGCTTGCGGTTGTAAGGCTTAATAGTTGAAAAAGATAAGATAGAGTCGTTCTGCAGTTTTATATCTAACCTGTTGAGTAATTGATATTGTTTATCGCCCAGCGGAATACGATCTGACTGGCTGAAGGCGCACAATGATAACAGGACAAACAGTGTTGAGAGGTTGCTCTTTTTTCTTATTTGCATCGGAATTGGTCTTTTTTCTGAATATTGCGTCAACAGTTACGGAACGCAACGGTGAACACAGTTATTGCCAAAGGTACGGTTGTAGGAATAATAACCAATACGGTAAACGACTCCTTACAGTGTCGTCTTTTATTTGCATTATTTCTTTAACCGAATGGAAAATGCCAATGGCGTAATAACTACCTGCAAATAACTAACCCAGCTTACTTTCCTGTAAGAATTTTCCTACTTTTTGATGAAGCGCTTCGCTTACCGGTGTAACGGGCAGGCGCAATATGTTCTGAATAAGCCCCTGGTGCGCCATAAATGATTTTACACCTGCGGGATTGTTCTCCGCAAATAAGAGTTCGTATACACCTAACAGTGAGTCGTTAATAGCTTTTGCATCTTTGAGTTTGCCCTCTAATGCCAGGCGAACCATGTTTGAGAAATGCCCCGGCATACAGTTGGCAATCACACTGATCACACCATCCATACCACAAGCTACCTGTGGAAAACCAAGTCCGTCATCACCACTCGACACGAGAAAATTTTCAGGACGATGTTTTAATATCTGCATGCATTGCATCATGTCTCCGGATGCTTCTTTTATACCTGCTACGTTAGGCAATTCAGCCAGGCGCAACGTGGTTTCTGCTGCAAGGTTGCGGCCGGTGCGCCCCGGCACATTGTATAATATAATAGGCTTAGGAGATGCCTCGGCCAATGCTTTGTAATGCTGAAACAGTCCTTCCTGTGAAGGCTTGCTGTAATAGGGACTAACGCTCAATACAGCTATAGCTTCAGACAATGGATAACTTTTCAAATCCTTTATAACCTCATCTGTGTTGTTACCACCAACACCAACAACAACGGGCACACGACCATTTACTTTGTCATAAGTAAACTGTATAATTTTTATCTTTTCTTCTTTGCTGATGGTTGGCGCTTCGCCTGTTGTACCAAGGGTAACAATATACTCAACGCCGTTCTTTATAATAAAATCAATTACTTTTTCCAACGCTGAATAATCAACACTATAATCGTTTGCAAAGGGAGTAATAATAGCTACTCCTGTTCCCCTGAGTTTTGTTCTTAGTGACATTATTGAAATTGCGAAATTTTCTGGTTTAGTGACTGGTTATTATGTAAATGTATGAAGCCGTTGCCGGCATGAAGAAGCATTTTGTAAGTTGACGAAAATGTTACTGCGCCACTTCTTCCCAAAATCCCATCTTACTATACTTATCTATGCGAAGCTTTACTCTTTCATCTGCAGGCAGGGCTTTCAATTCGTTTATTAATTGTAGTAAAGTACGCTTCAGCGATTCCGCTGTTTCCTCATAATTCCAATGCGCACCACCATAAGGTTCTTCCACAATCTCATCTACCAACCCAAAACCCTTCATATCATTTGGCGTTAACTTCAGTTGCTCGGCAGCTACTTCTTTTTTCTCCCAACTGCGCCACAAAATAGAGCTGCAGTTCTCTGGTGAAATTACGGTGTACCATGTATTTTGTAGCATTAACACTCTATCTCCAACACCTATACCCAATGCGCCGCCGCTTGCACCTTCACCAATAATAACGCATATAACCGGAACTTTCAATCGCATCATTTCATAAATGTTGCGCGCAATGGCTTCTCCCTGTCCACGTTGTTCTGCCTCAGCGCCGGGAAAAGCACCCGGTGTATCAATCAATGTAATAACAGGCTTATTGAATTTTTCAGCAAGTTTCATCAGGCGTAATGCCTTCCTGTATCCTTCGGGATTGGCCATACCAAAATTTCTTAACTGACGCATTTTAGTATTGATCCCTTTCTGATGACCAATCATCATTACCGTTTGCCCTTCCAGTTGGGCAAAGCCACCTACAATAGCTTTATCATCCCTTACATTTCTGTCTCCAAAAAACTCAATATAATTAGTGCACATTCTTTTAATGTACGCGTTGGCGTAAGGTCTGTCTGGGTGGCGGCTTAACTGCACGCGCTGCCAGGCTGAAAGCCGGGATGTAATCTCCTTTCGCTTTTCAAGCAAAGATGTTTCGAGTTGTTCAATGGAATTGGTATAATCCACCTTAGGATTTTTTTCAGCCATTTCTTTCAACTGAGTCAATTGATCAAATATCTCCTTAACAGGTTTTTCAAAATCCAGGAACTGTCTTTGTTTGAATTGTGGCATATGCTTGGTTTATGCGGATGGCAAAAGTAGTATTTAATAAATAAATACACTGCCAATGCACTAAACTAAGCATTTTAAATACTGTATAAAAAAAATCCCTAATAAGTGATAGCAGCTTTATTAGTTTGTATAACCAATGAAGTTTTGTGTGCCGGCTCAACCCTGCCTATTATCTGCGCATCTATACCAAACTGCCGGGCAGCCGCAATCATATTATCTGCAGCCGTTTCTGGTGTGTATACTTCCATCCGGCAACCCATATTAAAAACCTGGTACATTTCGCGGTCATCAGCTTTACCCGCTTTTTGTATAATGTCAAAAATAGGTGGTGGTGTAAAAAGATTGTCCTTTACTATACGTACATTTTCCGGAACATACTTCAAGCACTTGGTTTGACCTCCACCACTACAATGTATCAATCCGTGGATATCATCAAAATATTGTTCTAGCAATATCTTTAACACAGGAGCATATGTGCGTGTAGGCGATAATAACATTTTACCGATGTTCACTGTTTCATTGCCAACATTTACAGTATCAGTCATTTTATATTTCCCTATATATACTACATCCTTACTAAGGGTTGGTTCGTAGGTTTCGGGATATTGCTCAGCATAATATTTATTCAACACATCATGCCGGGCGCTGGTTAAGCCATTGCTGCCGAGCCCGCTGTTATATTCATTTTCGTATACACATTGTCCAAAGCTGGAAAAACCAACAATTACATCGCCGGCTTGTATTTTTTCGTTGGTGATGATTTTTTGTTTGGGGCAACGGCAGGTCATAGTGCCATTAACTGCAATAGTTCTCACCACATCGCCAACATCGGCGGTTTCTCCACCGAGGTAATGAATATTAATACCAAATGATTTGAGCTGATCAAAAACTTCCTGTGACCCATTAATTACCTGCTCCAATACTTCAGCAGGTATCAGTTTTTTGTTGCGGTCAATAGTAGAATTGAATACAATGTTATCGTATACGCCCACACACAACAGGTCATCCAGATTCATCACAATAGCATCCTGTGCTATGCCTTTCCACACAGATACATCGCCGGTTTCTTTCCAATATAAATAAGCTAATATGCTTTTGGTACCCGCACCGTCCGCGTGCATAATATTTACAAATGCTTCATCGGCACCTAAAAAATCAGGATACATTTTACAGAAAGCTTTGGGAAACAATCCCGCATCCAGTTTTTTTATAGCTGCATGTACATCTTCCTTCTGCGCAGACACGCCTCTTTCGTTATATAAACTCATGATATTTTTTTAAACCGCTGCAAAAGTAATTATTCGTTGTTCAAATATCAATTTCCATTAGTTTTGCAACCCTGTAACTGAAAATAGTCCTGCAAGTACATCAAAACATATCAGCCTTACCTGTTTTCCGTAATCCAGTAGTTACCATAGGAACTTTTGATGGAGTACATATGGGGCACAGGCAAATTATCCACCAGCTAAAACAGGAAGCGGCAAACATACATGGTGAAACGGTAATTGTTTCTTTTTACCCGCATCCAAGAAAGATAGTAAAATCCGGCGCTGACATAGCTTTGCTTAACATACCAGAAGAAAAGATATCACTATTAGCCACCGAAGGTATTGATCACCTGGTAATTGTTCCTTTTACCCAGGCTTTTGCGGAGCAAACTGCTGATGAATATATCAGTGATTTTTTGGTAGGCTTGATAAAACCCCACACCATTATTATAGGTTACGATCACCGTTTTGGTAAAAACCGGGCTGGAGATTACCTGATGCTGGAAGCCTGTTCAGAAAAATACGGGTTTACCGTAAAAGAAATTCCAGAAAAGGTATTGCATGAAACCGCGGTCAGTTCTACCCGCATAAGGGAGGCATTATCTGCAGGTGATATTGAAACTGCTAACGAATTATTGGGGTATTATTATTTTTTTGAAGGAACCGTGGTTGAAGGAAATAAGCTGGGGCGAACCATTGGTTACCCTACCGCTAATATACAGGTAAATAACACCGATAAGCTGATACCAGGTAATGGTGTATACGCAGTTACAATAAAAAGCAAAAACCGGCTTTTTAAAGGAATGATGAATATTGGCGTTCGTCCTACCGTGGATGGTACTAAAAGAACGATTGAAGTAAATATTTTTGATTTCGATGAAGATATTTACAACACCACTATACAAGTATATCTCCATTATCTTTTAAGGGGCGAGCAAAAGTTCAGTGGTCTTGATGCGTTGAAAGTGCAACTGGCAAATGATAAAGCAAACGCGCTGAAAAAACTGGCAGAATAGTATACATTTCTTACTTCTTCCCCCATTATGCCGCTGCATTTCCGGTAATATATTTCACGAGCGTTCTTTTTGCTATTGGCAGCAATGTTTCTTCCAAAGGAAAACTCAGGTTGGTTTCTATACAATACACTGCCGGATTGGGAAGTTCTGATTTGTTGCGGATCAGTTCTGTTTTAATGTTCTCATAAGTATTCACAATATTACGTTCCCACTGCGCTACAAAATTTGTTTTGATGCTCCTGTATTTTTCATCGAGCTTTTCAAAAATGCTCAAACCATATTGGTATACTCTTGTATTTTTAAACGATCCATCACACAAAAAGAAATACCCTTCACTTACTTCTAATGGAATAATACCAACTGGTGCAATATTGAGTTTCTCTTCCACAAACTCATATATCTCTGCGCCATCTTTTATAGTTGAACTCATTTGACTGAGTGCGTACTGAATAATCTCTTCCAGCTCTTTCATCATTTCATCATCTTCTCCAATTTTTTCGTACAACATCTGAAGCCTTCCCATATCTACATGCGCAATTTTTTTGGGAAACTGCTCCTGCAACGTTTGTTTATTGTGTTTAAAATGAAGAATGTTGTTGTGATGAAAGATAATATCAGACAATTGAGGGTACAATTTGTTCTGGGTAAATTCCTTGTGAATCTGCTGCAAATAAGCCAACAGGGTATATTTCTTCAATTCGAAATCAATATATCCTTCCGCGAACCAGGTTTGGGATAAAGTCTTCATAATTGTTAGTTGTTTACCGAATGTAAGAAAAAACGAACTAAATATTTCACTTTTAATAAGATAATAACTACTTTGTTCGGAAATATTATATCCAATATACTTTTACCTGCACATTTGTTACCAGCACACCCGACGCATAACAAACGCAAGCTAAAACCTGCATATTCAACTTATACTCCCTGTTATAGCACCTCGATTGTTTTTTATCCGTACCTGTATAACAACATAGTTTATTGGCTGAAATCAACAATGCATTGCATTTGCAAGTGTAGTAATGTTAATGAGCTAACAGGAGAAAAATAAAAACAACTTCAATTCTATAAAAACAAAAAATATGGCACTATTAAAAAAAGGGAGCAAGGGCGCGGCAGTTACTGAACTACAACAGATATTGCGGGAGTTAGATTATAATATCACCGTAACCGGAACATTTGACACTCCCACTTATAATGCAGTCAGAAATTTTCAAAGCAGTCACCTCGATATACATGGCACACCACTTGAAGTAGATGGATCGGTAGGAGATCTTACTATGTGGGCATTGCAGCACCCCCGTACTATAGTTACGGCAGGAGCCATTGATTATACTATAATGCCTGATATAGCTTTGGGAGGAAGTAATATAGGAAGGTCTGCTTTGCAATTTGCGATTAATGAATTAAAGGCTGGTGCCGGAGAAGAAGGCGGAAATAATAAAGGCCCCTGGGTGAGAAAATATTTGCGCCCTTCCGGTCAGTCTGAAGGAAGCTCATGGTGTGCCGCGTTTGTAAGTTGGTGCTTTTTGCAGGCCGCAGGAGATGATCCTAAAGCTATGCCGTTTAAATATACCGCGGGCGCAAGAAATATTTTTAACCAATACAAACAAAAGGGCTGGACATTCAGCGGCAGCGGCAGCCTTCCCGCACCTGGAGATATTGTTGCCTGGTGGCGCGTTAGCCTCCCTTCAGGATTTGGGCATATTGGTATTGTACATCATTGCGCAGATGGTTTTATTTATACTATAGAAGGGAATAAGGCTGCTAATGTCGCCGGCTTTTCTTACGTAAAAACAAGAATGGACAAATTATTGGGATATGGAAGGGTGAAACAATAACATATACACCGGAAATTTTTATGCAAAAAACGGGAAAAGAAGGTTTGCTGAAGCAGATATCGCAGCTTACAAAATGGTTACAGGATAAAGTATCATTCATTCGAGGTCTATTGAAAATAAACCCGGTTCCGGATTTGTAGCGGTGTTTACCGGACCTCATAAAGAAGATAAAAGATCCGTCGCTAGTTCACTCGCCAAACAATTTAATACACGGATATTTTCCGGGTTGATATTGCTGAAGTATTATCAAAATATATTGGAGAAGCCGAAAAAAGCTTACGCAATATTTTTAATAAAGCCGAGCAAAAAGAGTGGATATTATTTTTTGACGAAGCCGATGCATTATTTGAGAAACGAACAGATGTAAAAGATGCGCACGATAAATATGCCAACCAGGAAATAAGTTATTTACTTCAAAAATAGAAGATTACAAAGGGCTGGTGATTCTTGCAACTAATAAAAACAACAAAACGGACAATACTTTTCTGCAACGTATCAACGCGACCATTGAATTCATTAAAGATGAACAAAAAGCAAATGATGACAATAATGATGATAAATGAACCTGAAGCCTTTTATCAGATCAACCTGTTGCCATCAAAACTTTCCAGTTCTTTTGCCACTGCTGTAAGAAAGCTGGCTCCGATTGATCCGTCAACAATACGATGGTCGTAAGAAAGAGAGAGATACATCATATGCCTGATAGCAATACTGTCACCCTGATCAGTTTCTATTACAACCGGCGGTTTTTTAATAGCACCGATTGCTAAAATAGCTACTATTCAGTTGATTGATAATAGGCGTGCCCATAAGGCTGCCAAAAGTACCCACGTTGGTTACTGTAAAAGTACCGCCCTGCGTATCATCTGGTTTAAGTTTATTATTTCTTGCAGCGTTGGCAAGACTGTTTACTTTTTTGGTTAAGCCGGTAAGGTTTAAAAAGTCAGCATCTTTAATTACAGGAACAATCAAATTACCGCTTGGCAAAGCGGTAGCCATACCGATATTGATATCCTTTTTAATAATGATCTTGTCTCCTTCTACACTTGCATTAACCAATGGAAATTTTTTAATGCATTTTATAATAGCTTCTAAGAACAAAGGCATGAAAGTAATCTTCTCCCCTTCCTGTTTCTCAAAATCCGATTTAACCTTATCACGCCATTGCACCATTGTTGTTACATCACATTCCGTAAAACTGGTTACGTGTGCACTGGTTTGCTTACTATCTACCATGTGCTTAGCAATCATCTTACGCATGCGATCCATTTCCACTATTTCTACATTACCATCATAAGCTGTAAAAGATTTTTTCTTCTGAGGCAACCGCAGTGGTTGGTTGTGTGGTTAACTGTTTGGCAGATTGGAATACCGTATCTGCAGGAGAGGATTTGGCAGGTTCAGGAGTTCCGGATGACATTGTCTTTTTCCCTCCGGAAGCGATCCATTGTAAAATATCTTTTTTGGTAACCCTTCCATCATTTCCTGTTCCGGGATTATGTTCAAGATCGGCAAGACTTACACCTTCGTTCGCCGCAATATTTAATACCAATGGCGAATAAAAACGGGCACCACCTGTAGTTTTAGCAACAATATTGGAGGGCTGATAGGGCACTTCCTGCTCAACAGGCTTTTCTTCTTCCACCAAAACCGGCGTTGAAGTAGCAGGAGATACTGCACTTACACCATTACCGGCATGATTAGAGTTATTAGCTGTACTGTTTGATTGTATTCTTGCGATAATAGTGTCAACAGGTACTACATCGTTTTCATTATACAACAATTCAATAATAGTTCCTTCAACCGAAGATGGTACTTCACTGTCTACTTTATCCGTTGCAATTTCAAGTATGGTTTCATCAATATTCACATGGTCGCCTGGCTTTTTGTTCCAGCGCAAAATGGTAGCTTCCATTATACTCTCCCCTAACTTAGGCATTACCAGGTCTACTATCGCCATATTTTGTTTTAGTTATCGTTGAGTTCAAAGGTAAGTATTGCGGTTCACATAGGAAACAAATGCACGAACCGCCGCGGGATACATATTATTCACAAAAGTTGCACATTTTTACTGTTGCATTTTGCCTTACAGCATCCCCGTTAGTAATCGTAAACCTACTAATCCAAGGCATACGGCCAATGATTTAACTATAGCTGTAGTTTTTATTTTATGAGAAAAAAACGCGCCCAATTGCGCACCAGCTATTGCTCCCACACTTAACCACACAATCATGTGTAAAATGTAGGGATCGCTATAATTGCCTTTTAGCGCATGCACTATTACACTAACGGTTGCCATAACGGCAAGAATAAAGTGCGATGTAGCGGTAGCAATATATACAGGAAATTTTAGCCAGCTCACCATGGCCGGCACATGAATAATACCGCCGCCAATACCAAGTATGGGTGATAAAAAGCCTACAAAAACACTGATTAAAATGCCGATATACTTATTATACGAATAACGGTATGTAGTATTGGTTTTGTCTGTAAGGATTTGATGGGTTAAGCGTTTGTGATTATCGGCTGCAGCTCCGCTTGTTTCTGCATTATTCTTTTTAATAAAAAGAAATACAGAAAGCAGTATAAGGATAATTCCAAATACAATGTTGAATGCATTTGCAGGAATGTATTTTGTAATATATACACCCAGCACGGAGCCAGGAATGGTGAACGCGGCAAATAATATACCGGCCTTATAATCTATCCGCCCAGATCTTGCATATGCTACAGATCCCGAAACAGCATTGCAGGCAACAATCACGATAGAAATTGCTGTGATTATTTCGGGCGACAAGGCAGGGTGAGTAAAAATAAGTAGCGGCACCAAAAAAAAACCTCCTCCGGCTCCTATTAATGTACCGATGGTGCCGATAACAAAACCTATCAATAATAATACTATATATTGTCCATATTTGTTTGAAGGTGCAAAAACCTCAAAGATATAGTTATTGTGCGGCAGTCATTTTAAACTAATTTCAATACTTTATTATAATTAATAGTTAGTTGTATGCGGTTTATCATTTACATAGCAGCAACCTGTGCTATGTTGTCCAGCATAAGCCTGAGTAGTTGGGCGCAACAACCAAAGCCATTATTTAAAGTGATTGCTTTTTATACCGCCCGTGCAGACCAGGCGCATATCAGTTTTGTACATGAGGCAAACAAATTCTTCCCTGCCATTGCAGCGCAGTATCGTTTTTATTACGACTCTACCAATAACTGGGATAATCTTAATCCTGCTTTTCTTTCAAAATACCAGGTAGTACTTTTTTTAGATACACGCCCTGAAAAACCCGAGCAAAGAAAAGCATTCCGGGAGTATATGGAACATGGCGGGGCATGGATAGGTTTTCATTTTGCCGGTTTTGCACTTACACCATCCGATTTCCCGCAAGACTGGGATTGGTATCATAATGAATTTATAGGAGCAGGCGCTTATAAAGGAAATACATGGCGTCCTACACCGGCTATTTTACGTGTGGAAGATAGTACACATCCGGCTACAAAACACCTGCCTCCCACATTTAAATCATCACCCAACGAATGGTATAGCTGGGAAAAAGATTTGAGGCATAATCCTTCCATCAAAATATTATTATCTATTGATTCTTCCAGCTTTCCCCTAGGCACTGGTCCGAAGCTTTATGAAATATGGCACAGCGGTTATTATCCGGTTGTATGGACAAATACCAACTATAATATGTTGTATGTAAACATGGGGCATAATGACATAGATTACGAACACAAAACCAATAAAGAATTATCGTTTCAGTTTGCCAATGAAACACAAAACAAATTAATTATTGATGCCCTGTTGTGGCTGGGGAAGAGATGATACGTAGGCACAAATACAGCTATCAGCTGTCAGAAATAATTACACAGCACCTGCCTGTATTTCTTCTGCCTTCTTACTCTTGCCTGCCGCCTCTTTGCTATTACAGCCTTATACCTTACCTCCCTTTTCTTATTTTTGCAGATAAAGTTTACCAATAACAAACAATCATTCCATATTATCCAATCCAATTGAATATTTAAAAGGTGTTGGGCCTTTAAAAGGCGATCTTCTGAAAAAAGAACTCAACATTTTTACATTTAAAGATCTGCTCGAACATTTCCCCTATCGCCATATTGATAAAACAGAAATAAAAAAAATTCGCGACATACATCCTGCTATAGATTTTATACAGGTTGCCGGCAAAATAACTTCATGTGAAATAATGGGAGAGAAAAGAGGTAAACGGCTTGTGGCGGAACTGAGAGATGATACAGGCACGCTTGAATTAACCTGGTTCCAGGGTATTACATGGATTCAAAAAACCATACAGGTGGGGCAATCTTATATTGTTTTTGGGAAGGTTTCATTTTTTATGGGCAACCCGCAGATTACTCACCCCGAAATGGATACGCTTACTGTTGAAAAAAGTGATGGCAAAGCATACCTGGAACCTGTATATCCTGCTACAGAAAAATTGAAAGCAAGAGGATTAAATGGCAAACAAATTGGCAAACTGGTACACACACTCGTAGGTTTATTACACGAAAGGGATATGCCTGAAAATATTCCTGAACCTATACTGCATGAATTACAGTTAGTACCAAGAAATGAAGCTTACAACAATATTCATTTTCCTGCCGATGCGCAAATACATGCCAGGGCGCTTGAACGATTAAAGTTTGAGGAATTGTTTTTAGCACAGGTGAGACTTGGGTTGATACGATCTAACAGGCACAAGTACACGAAAGGACTCACATTTGATCACGTGGGAGAATTGTTTAACAGTTTTTATAAAAAACATCTCCCGTTTAACTTAACAGGCGCGCAAAAAAGAGTATTAAAGGAAATACGGCAGGATACAGCACGTGGTGTTCAGATGAACCGTTTATTGCAGGGTGATGTGGGCAGCGGCAAAACTATTGTTGCCTTATTGAGTATGTTGCTTGCCGCTGACAACGGGTTTCAAAGTTGTATAATGGCGCCAACAGAAATATTGGCACAGCAACATTACGCGGGTATTACAGCATTACTCAAAGATATGCCAGTGCATGTAGCCCTGCTTACGGGATCAACAAAACAGGCAGAGCGAAGAAAAATTTTAACTGATGCCGCTGAAGGGCGCCTTCACATTCTAACGGGAACGCATGCGTTAATTGAAGATACAGTACAATTTAAAAATTTGGGACTGGCGGTTGTAGACGAGCAACACCGGTTTGGCGTAGCGCAAAGAGCAAAATTGTGGAACAAGAATCATGTGCCGCCCCATGTGCTGGTAATGACGGCCACACCAATTCCCAGAACACTCGCTATGACAGCCTATGGCGACCTGGATTATAGTGTGATGGATGAATTGCCTCCCGGAAGACTACCCATTACTACAGTGCATCGTTATGAAAGTGCTCGTTCGCAGGTAATGGATTTTATAAAGTCCGAGATCGTTAAAGGCAGGCAGGCATATATTATTTTCCCGTTAATTGAAGAAAGTGAGAAAATGAACTATGAAAACCTGATGAAAGGTTATGAAAATGTGAAAGCTTATTTTCCTGAACCTCCCTATTGGATAAGTATGGTACATGGCAAAATGAATGCCGCACAAAAAGATTTGAACATGCAACGTTTCGTAAAAAGAGACACTCAGATAATGGTATCAACTACTGTGATAGAAGTAGGCGTAAATGTTCCCAATGCCACAGTAATGGTTATCGAAAGCGCTGAAAAATTCGGTCTGTCACAATTACACCAGTTGCGTGGACGCGTGGGTAGAGGGGGTGAAAAAAGTTATTGCATACTGCTTACGGGAAATAAACTAACTGCCGATGCGAGAGAACGGCTGAAAATGATGTGCGCAACCAATGATGGTTTTGTTATCGCAGAAAAAGATCTTGAATTGAGAGGACCGGGTGATATTGAAGGAACACGGCAAAGTGGAATGCTTAATTTTAAGTTGGCAAGTATAGTACAGGATAAACATTTGGTAGATTTAGCTAAGAAATATGCCGAAAATATTCTGGATGAAGACCCTGATTTGTCTTTTGCGGTTAATTTGAAGTTAAAAAGTTATCTGCAACAGCAAAAAGGACAAACCTTGTGGAGCAAGATATCGTAATATATAATACTAAAGTTATTTTCGTTGTAAATCTGTACATTTAATGAAGGGCAGCAGTTTGAAATTTATACTCCAAATATTTTTTTTACTGGGTTTATTGACAGGCGCTCTATACACTTCGGCTCAACAAACGGTTGAATTTACGGAGAACAAAGGGCAATGGGATAAATCTGTTTTATTTAAAGGCGAAATCAGCAACGGAGCATTCTTTCTTCAGCATAATGGTTTTACAGTGTTACTGCACAATGCAGATGATATGCAACGCATATCAGAAGACAGTCATGCACATGCGCTGGAAAATAATAATGTAAGCAGCAGAAAAGCATATCCACGTCCTGCTCATGGAAACGATCCCGATACATCATCAGGTATGCTACTTCGCTCACATGCCTACACTATGAGTTTTGCAGGCAGTAACCCAAATCCTGAAATCATTAAAGAAAAACCTATCATCTCATATGAGAATTATTTTATAGGAAATGATCCTTCTAAATGGGCATCTGATTGTAAAATTTACCAGGCCATCACTTACAAAAATGTTTATCCTAATATAGATGTAAGATATTACGCGCAGGGAGATCAGTTGAAATACGATATTATTGTTTATCCCGGCGGTAATGCTGATGATATTGTGATGAAATATGATGGCGCCGATAAGTTGCAGATCAAGAATCAGCAACTGTATATAAAAACTTCGGTAAGTGATGTAGTAGAGCTATCTCCCTATTCTTACCAGTTAAACGATCAAACAGGTAAGCAGGAAATAGATGTAAGATATACTGCAGAAGGAAAGAATACCATAAAATTTAAAGTAAAGAACTACAATTCTTCAAAAACACTTGTAATAGACCCCACACTTATTTTCGCCACATTTACCGGCAGCCGTGCAAGTCAATGGGGATATACAGCTACTTATGGTTCGGATGGCAGCCTGTATTCAGGAGGTATTGTTTTTGGAAATGGGTTTCCTGTTTCAACCGGAGCTTTTCAAACGGTTTTCAGAGGCGGTGAAATTGATATTGGTATTATGAAATTTAATACAAGCGGCAAACAAAGATTATATGCAACATATGTAGGAGGCGATGGAGAAGATCAGCCGCACAGTTTAATAGAAGACAGCCAGGGTAACCTGGTAATATTAGGAAGAACCTTTGGAGATCCTAAAAAGACCTCTGGTTACCCTTTAGCGCCTGCCAATAACAGGTATGGACCTTGCGGCGACTTTGATATAGTTGTAACTAAAATAAATGCTGCTGGTACGGGTTTAATAGGCTCAATGAGAATAGGTGGCACAAGTGCAGATGCTGTAAATACAAAAACAACCCGTAATGGGCCACAAGATTTATATGTTTTTTATGGTGATGATTCCAGGAGCGAAGTAATACTGGATGGCAGCAATAATATTTATATCACCACCAGCACTCAATCAAAAGACTTTCTTACCAGCGCAGGCGCTTCTCAAAAAACACTATCAGGCTCGCAGGATGGTGTGTTATTAAAAATAGCGCCTGATGTAGGCAGCGTTATATTCAGTACTTTATATGGAGGTAGTAAAAGCGATGGCACTTTTGTTTTGGCTATTAACCCTCTTACAAGTAATATTTATGTTGGTGGTTCTACACAAAGTACCGATCTGCCTGGTGTGCCATCATCAGGCGTAGTGGCAAGCTCCGCCAGAGGCGGTGTTTCAGATGCTTTTGTAGCTGTTTTTAACAGTTCAGGTGTTATTCAAAAAGCTACTTATTTGGGTACAGATAGAATGGATGCCATTTATGGATTGAAGTTCGATGAAAAAGGTTTTCCGTATGTAATGGGTGTAACGCTGGGTAACTGGCCGGTTACTCCGGGTGTATACAGTAATGCAGGTTCTAAACAATTTATTACAAAACTTCAGCCAGACCTTTCAGCAACTGTATATTCAACGGTATTTGGCAGCGGTTCGTTAAGTTATAATATATCACCGGTTGCCTTTGCCGTAGATAAGTGTGAAAATGTTTACGTTTCTGGCTGGGGAGGTTCCGCGCAACCTAATACAAGTGATCCTTTTAAAACATCAGGCACTAATGGCATGCCAACCAAAAATTGTAATTCCATTCCTAACGGTTGTACCACAGATGGAAGGGATTTTTACTTTTTTGTATTGAAGAAAAATGCTGAAGATATTTTATTTGGATCATTTTACGGTTTAAAAGGCGGTTATGGAGATCATGTGGATGGAGGTACGAGCCGGTTTGATTCTAAAGGAATTATTTACCAGGCTATTTGTGCCGCCTGCTTTATACAGGGCTCAGGATTAAGATATCCGACAACACCCGGCGTATATAGTCCTGTATCAGGAGCACCTCAGCAGTGTAATCTTGCCGCGCTAAAAATTGAAATGGATTTTTCCGGCGTAACCAATGGCGTACGGCCT
The DNA here is from genome assembly GCA_044223805.1 of Agriterribacter sp. Lineage (GTDB taxonomy): Bacteria > Bacteroidota > Bacteroidia > Chitinophagales > Chitinophagaceae > Agriterribacter. Next base: position 15,721 of record JBGALP010000029.1, on the reverse strand, counting down.
TCGATTAATGGAATCCCTTACAAAGAATATGGATGTGTTCCTCTTAAGGTAGACTTTTTAGATACCCTCAGAAAAGGCACATTGTATTTATGGGATTTTGGTGACGGTAATAAGGATACAACTACCACACCACAAAGCAGTAATATTTACCAACAATTAGGCGATTACATTGTAACGCTGATTTCCGTAGATTCAAGCAAATGTATCATGAGTGATACTTCCTATACAGAAATCAGGGTACGGCAGGATAAAGCAAATCTTGCTGCATCTTATGCAAAGTTACCCCCATGCGAAAGTTTGAATTTTCAATTCTTTAATAATTCCACAGCACCTCCAGGTAAGCCCTTTAAAAATGATTCGTTTACCTGGGATTTTGATGATGGATCTCCTCTTGTAACCACAGGGTTAAATAGTGTAACGCACGAGTTTCCATCTGTGGGTACTTACAATGTAAAATTAACTTTAGTAGACACGAATTATTGCAATGGGCCAGACACACTGCATTTAACTATGCGTGTAGCGCCTAATGTAAAAGCATCTTTTGCAACAGATCCCGATGGCTGTATTCCGCATACCGCCTTATTTGATAATACTTCCGAAGCCGGGGTACAATTTTTCTGGAATTTTGGTGATGGTACTACCTCTACTGATTTTTCTCCTACGCATGATTATCTTACGGAAGGTAATTTCACAGTAAAATTAGTAGTAGTAGATTCTATGACCTGCAATATAAGCGACTCTACTACTTTTACCATCAGCACGCACGGTAAGCCAACGGCAGGTTTTACTTTCAGCCCCGTGCAACCGCAGGAAAACGTACCTATAAGCTTTACAAATACGTCCATTAACGCTACCCGTTACCATTGGGATTTTGGAGATGGAGATTCGTCCAACGTAGTCAACCCGGTTCATCAGTATAATGCAACAAGGGAATACAATGCGTGCCTTATGGCATTCAATCAGTTTAATTGCTCCGATACGGTTTGCCAGTTTGTTTCCGCATTGGTTTCACCTGTAATAGCGGTGCCAAACGCGTTTTCTCCTAACGGAGATGGTGTTAATGATAAGGTATATGTAAGGGGTTATGCTATCGCTAAAATAGTTTTCAGAATATACAACCGTTGGGGACAGTTGGTGTTTCAAACGTCAGACCGTTCTGAAGGATGGGATGGTAAGTATAAAGGAGTATTGCAACCTTTAGATGCTTATGCATATACGCTGGAAGTAGAGTTTACGGACGGAACCAAGGCAAACAAAAAAGGAGATATAACGCTGTTACGATGACAATAATATAGCGTATATTAAGGTACAGAAAGATCAGATTAACTGCTTAGAAAGGGTTATTGACATTCAAAGGAGGTATTATGGAAAAGTTATTTTTACCTGACTCAACCAATGCGCTCACCAGCCACAAGCAGAGTATGGGCCTACACACTGTTAAGCAGCAATGTGCTAAACATTTTTTTGTACACAGCCACTATTTTCTTTTCATATTGGTAATGAGTACCTGTGTTATTCAGCTTAACGCACAGGATCTTCATTTCTCCCAATTCTTTAATTCACCGCTTACAACAAATCCTGCCAATACCGGATTTTTGCCTGATAATGATTACCGGCTTGGAGCCAATTACCGGCAGCAGTGGCTAAGTATTCCTGCGCAATTTCAAACCATGAGCATTTTTGGAGATGCGCAGGCCTTCAGAGATAAATTTGAAACGGGCTGGGTGGGTTTAGGTGGCGTTATTTTGCGCGATGTAGCTGGCAGCGGAAATCTTACATCAACTAAAGTATATGGGTCGGCGGCTTATCACCAGATGTTGGGAAGCACCGGGTTACTTTCGGTAGGTTTTAATTTAGGATGGGCAAATAAAAGAGTAGATGTTACAAAATTTACGTACGACAATCAATGGAATGGTAAGTTTTTTGATGTTAATGCCCCGAGCGGAGAAAGTTTTGCAGCTACCAATATCAACTATCTTGATGTACAGGTTGGCGTTAATTATGCTTATTTCCCTTCAGACAATGTTTACTTTCATGCGGGAGCATCTGTACAACATGTAAACGCGCCAAAAGAGACTTTTTTTGCTTTTACACCTGGCTATGATAATACTATCTCACGCCGGTATATTGGTTTTGTAGACGCGGTATTTAAAGTGAACGACAGGGTTATTGTAAGTCCTGCTGCTTATTATACTACGCAGGCTAAAGCAAGTGAATTCACATTGGGGATGCACGGAAATTACAACTTATCAGGTGATGGTGAAATGCAGGTTATCGGGGGTTTGTATTACCGTTATGCAGATGCGGTTATACCGATGATCGGATTTCAATGGAAATCAGTACGGCTTACTTTTACGTATGATGCCACCACATCTTCCTTAAAAAATTATAACAACATGCGGGGCGCTTCTGAGTTCGCTTTAATTTACCAGGGATATTATAACCAGTTTAATCAGAATCTCCGACAGACACAGTGCCCTGTACCAAGATTTTAATTTAATCAGGAGAGCGAATCCTTTGATCGAGCATCCGCTCTCCTGATGCTGCGCTATATCATTTCATCATCGCTCACAACCGGTTGCTCATTTCCGTCGTTTGATATTTTGAAGCGGCTGTCTTCTTCAAAATAGGAAGGATATTTATCCTTATATCTTCTGTTTATCTTTTTCGATTGTTTATCTCCATCTATATACAAAATACCTTCTTTTATTTCTATAGTATAAGGCTTTCCCTTTTTAATCAACCCCTCTTTTTCAAGATCCTCTTTAAATTCATTCAACTTTTCCCAACGTGCATCCAATTGAAAGAGGTTTATTTTCGCCCTGTTAAATTGTTTATCCCTGGCTATGTTAAATGCCATTTGCAGCTCTCTTTTATTATGCTGCAATGCCAATTTTGAAAGTTCCATGCTTCTCTTTACATCATCCCAATTCATATTATTCTGAATATTGAACTGGTTTTTAAGCCTGGCAAGATTAAGCTGCTCCTGAGCCTGCGTCAGCGCTTTTTGTGAAACATCATTCATAAGCCTCCAGTTTACATCATCCAATTTTTTATTTATACGCACAACAGGCTCATGCAGGTTAATACTCTGTAGCTCCAGCTTTAGCTTGTTCATACTTTTCTCCACTTCGCGTATAGCATTTTCAACTGCGTCCGTATTTATCTTTATCTGAACATCTTTTTCAATCTGCACTTTTGGGGACTTCTGTGGTAAAGTATCACATACAGAAGTAGCTGTTTGCTTTGCGTATTTATTCACCACCAAAGAATTAATGCCGGTAAATGCCGACAAAAAAACAATGGGTGTGGTTAAAAATAGTGCTACTCCTATTCTACTGCTGATAAATAACTTAGTCATACAATAATAGTTTTGAGATTTACAATTACGATATATTTCGTATAAAAATACGATATATTTCGTAATTCCAAAATCCTGTTCACTTTTCAGCTTATATTAATAATTGCAGCTTGTGCATTAGTAACCCGTTAATTTCCATTAGAGAACATTTAACACGTTGAGATAGCAGATAAGTTTTATTTTGCAAGCGTATTATTGTATAAAAAAGATCCCATGAAAAAGTTTGTATTAGTCTTAATGGCAATAGTAGTTACAGCTCAAAGCATCAAAGCACAGGATGAACCTGAACAACCAGAAAAGAAGGGATTTGATAAATCGAAGCTGTTCTTTGGCGGCAATTTCGGGCTAGGCTTTGGTACCAATACCTTTGTAAATGTTTCACCACAGGTAGGATACAGGTTCAACGATTATTTAGCTGCGGGTGTAGGTGTGAATTTTAATTATTACAGTTACAAATATTATAATTACGACGGATCTGATCTTTATAGAGAAAGCCTTGGCTATTCCGGATTAAATGTCTTCGGTCGCGTTTTTCCAATAAAATTTATCATAATACAGGCACAACCAGAATTGAATTATAGCTGGGGTAGCAGAAAGTTTTACGATGGTACCGCCAAGGAAAGATTACCCGGTCAATTTGTTCCTTCATTATTGATCGGTGGTGGTGCTGCTATACCAATGGGCACCCGCAATGGCGCATTACTATTGATGATGCAATATGATGTCTTGCAGGAAGAACTTTCACCTTATGGCAACAAACCTTTCTTTACAATGGGGTATAATTTTTAGCAAAAAAATACAGACATATATTTTCGTTTGTGCTTAACCGCTTTGTTGTTATTTTTATCCCTAACACTATAAAGCGGTTTCATGAAACAGATCAGTTTAGCTATTATATTTATTTGCTGCGTTATTCTTGCGAAGAGTCAGGTTAAAAAGAATACAGACAACTATGTTCTAATAACACCCGCTGATACGGAAGCTTCCATCATACAAAAAGCCGCGAACGTTAAACCAACCACAAGACAATTGCGCTGGCAAAAGCTCGAACTGACTGCATTTTTTCATTTTGGCATAAATACATTTACCGATAAAGAATGGGGAGAAGGAAAAGAAGATCCCGCTTTGTTTAACCCAACAGAACTGGATGCCAAACAATGGGTACGTACAGTAAAAGAGGCAGGAATACAGCAGGTTATTCTTACCGCCAAACATCATGATGGTTTTTGTTTGTGGCCAAGCGCATATACTGAACATTCCGTAAAAAACAGTCCATGGAAAAATGGCAAAGGAGATGTGGTAAAAGAGGTAGCGGAAGCCTGCAAATTATATAGCATCGGCTTTGGCGTATATCTCTCACCTTGGGATCGCAATTGTCCTATATATGGTGATTCACCTAAGTACAATGCATATTTCATGAACCAATTAACGGAACTATTGAGTAATTATGGACGGGTAGACGAAGTTTGGTTTGATGGCGCCAATGGTGAAGGTCCCAACGGCAAAAAGCAGGTGTATGATTTTAACGCCTGGTATGCTTTAATAAGAAAACTACAACCTGCTGCTACTATGGCCATTATGGGACCTGATGTAAGATGGGTAGGTACAGAGAGTGGCTATGGGCGGGAAACAGAATGGAGTGTAGTGCCCGCAGATAATATAAGCCAGGAAAAAATAGCTGCCGGTTCACAAACAGATGTAGCGTTTAAGCCAGATATTGATATGATGGCTGATGATCTTGGAAGCAGGAATAAAATTACAAAAGCAAAAGCATTGGTATGGTATCCTGCAGAAACAGATGTATCTATTCGTCCCGGATGGTTTTATCATTCAAAAGAAGATAATGAAGTAAAATCGCCTGAAACCTTGCTGGATATTTATTTCAGTTCCGTTGGAAGAAACAGTGTATTGTTATTGAATATACCACCGGATAAGCGTGGACTGATACAGGAAAATGACGCGACAAATCTTAAAGCCTGGAAAGAAAAACGGGATGCCATTTTTACCAATAACCTAATCAAACAGGCAAAGCTTTCAGCAAACAAAGGGAAAAATATAGCAGCATTGGCAGATGGAAAATATGATACTTATTTCACCACTTCACCTAAAGATACAGCGGTAACAATCAGCATTACATTCACGCAACCACAAACTTTTGATGTATTGAGCCTACAGGAGAATATTGCAGTAGGTCAGCGGGTAGAAAGATTCGCGTTGGAGTATAAAGATGGCGATACATGGAAAACCGCTACAGAAGGCACAACAATAGGTTATAAAAGATTATTGCGTTTTACACCTGTAAAAAGCAAAGAAACCCGATTAAAAATTATTGCGTCAAGATTAAATCCGGCATTATCTGAAATAGGATTATATAAACAACCTTAATAAGGAACATCCATAAGATCAGTACATGCGATGGTTCTTTTTTCTTCATTGCTTTGTATGGCCAACTCCATTATGCGGATAGTATTATAACCATGTTCAGGTTTTTGCTTTACAGGTTTACCGTTCACAATACTATTGTACAGATCAAGATAATAGTCCGCGTAGCTTCCTTTAAGAGAGGGATATTTTTGTTTTATTATTTTACCATCAATCTCCGTATGTAGGGTTCCATATATGGATTCTGCTTCCATCCCCCAATCTTCGCCTGTTGGGCCGTTCTCCGGCTCTCAGCCTTGCCTCCTGCGGATCTTCACCATACTTAATAAAAGATCCTTTGGTTCCATGGATCATATATCTTGGCCCCTGGCTCACGTATCAGCATCCCTCCATGCAGAATAACTTTATTAAAACCATAGTCGAGCCAGATATTGAAAAAATCGTCTACCTGCATGTAGCGTTGCAATTTTATGTCCGCAGTAATAGATTTTGGCATTCCGAAAAAATACAACACCTGGTCTATAACATGCGCCCCAAGATCATACAAAATACCACTTCCCGGCAATGGCGCCTCACGCCATGCAGTAGGCCGCTCTTCAGCACGATACCGATCATAATGGGCTTCAAATTCGTGTATATCTCCAAGTAATTTTTTGTCCAGTATATCTTTAATGGTTCTGAAATCGCTTACGTATCGGCGGTTTTGATATACACTCAATACTTTATTTGAAGCATTAGCAATTTTCACCAACCCTTTCCTTCTGCAGTAGTATTAGTAAAAGGCTTTTCCAATACCACATGTTTTTCCAGCTTCCAGCGCCAGTTTGGTATATGGAAAGTGCGTATCGTTTGGAGTAGTAATAACGATGAGATCAAGCTCAGGGTCGGCAAACCAGCCTTTCAATAGAACGCACAGTCTTTATATCAGGATAAGCTTCCTGCGCTTCATTACCCTTTTCTTTGTAATATGCTTTTTAACTCAAAATGTTCGGGCAAGGTTGTAATAAAAGGAAGATGAAAACTTTGCGGAAATTCCAAAGCCAACTACACCAACCTTTAATTTTGCTGAGCCATGAAAATGTTTTTGGGTGAAGATAATGGAAATGGGGATAATGGCTTCGAAGCAAAAAACGATTTATTAATCAAATGTTTCTTCTCGAGATTTTCTCATCATCTCTGAATTCGACCAGACTCCCCTTTCTTGATTTTACAATACCTTTAATATCTATAACATTTTCATTATTTAACTGAATCACTTTAACGCCCACTTTACTTTGATTGCCAGAAGCAAAGTATTTACTATAAATAACATATTTATATCCTTCGTTTGTGAATTGAAGATAGTTCAACTCCATGCCGTCATTTTGCTTACCACCTCCACGAAAATAGAATGAATATTCAAATTTACTCCAGCTATTTATTTTATCCTTTGGAAATTCGAATTCAATTTTACCAAGGGTGCCAAATCTATAAACGATATACTTGTCACTGGTATCTTTTGCCATTACTACTTTTTTGCCACCGACTGTTTGAAACGAAAATATATTTTGTTCGTTAGGAAGAATATAAGATTGAGCTAAACTTCTTACTGAAATAACCATCATCATTACTATAATAAATATTCTCATCTTTCTTTATCGAAAATTAAAAACGAAATAATATTATAAAACAGATGTTTAACTCTTCTCTTTCACCCATTCCAATGCTTTTTTCAATTGCTGCTCTTCAGTAATATTTGAGTTATCAAGTACCAATGCATCTTCTGCCTGGCGTAGCGGACTTACTTCCCGGTGCGAATCTATATAGTCACGCATTTCCAGGTTGTTCTTTACTTCTTCGATAGTGATGTTGGGATTTTGCTGGTATAATTCTTTGAACCTTCTTTCCACTCTTACTGCGTTATCCGCAGTCATAAATATTTTCAACTCCGCTTGCGGAAAAACTACAGTACCTATATCACGTCCATCCATTACAATCCCCTTCTTCTTTCCCATTTTTCTTTGTTGAGCTACTGCGAATTCACGCACTTCTTTTATAGCGGCTACCTCGCTCACCTTTTCTGCTATAATCAAATCTCTTATCAGGTACTCTACATTTTCATTATTTAAATAGATGGACGTTTTTCCACTGGTTTCATCCGTTGAAAAATGAAGGTCAATATTCTCCAGGGCTTCTTTAACTGCTTTTTCTTTTTTCCAGTCTATGCTGTTGCGCAAAAAATAAAGCGTTATGGATCTGTACATGGCGCCACTGTCAACGTAGGTATACTTCAACGTTTTTGCCAATTGCTTTGCCAATGTGCTTTTGCCGCAGGAAGACCAGCCATCAATTGCTATGATAATTTTTTTCATGATTACTGCTGCAAATTATATATACTGTTTGAAAAAAAAGAATAGAATCAGAATAAAATTGACCTGCAGTTGATGTCTGAAAAAACAGGCAATGCTGAATAATGCAAAAAAAAATGCCAGTCTTTTAAAGACCGGCATTTCAAATTATTCAAAAACTATTATGCTTTTGTTGGCTCTATTTTGTTTTCTTCTTTCAATGAAAACTTCAACAGCGATTTTTCCGCATCAAGGTCTGCAATCAACACATCACCTGCCTTCACATGCATATTCAAAATCTCTTCCGCTAACGGGTCTTCAAGGTATTTTTGAATAGCTCTGTGTAATGGACGTGCACCAAACTGTTGATCATATCCTTTTTCAGAAATAAACTTCTTTGCTTCTTCTGTAAGTTCCAATGAAAAGCCGAGATTGCTCAACCGCTTCATTACTCCTTTCATCAGAATATCTATTATTTCAAAGATATGATCCTGGGTAAGTGAGTTGAAAATCATCACATCATCTATCCTGTTTAAAAACTCAGGACTGAAAGTACGTTTCAACGCTTTTTCAATTACCGCTTTATTATTTTCCTCAGCATTTTGTTGACGGCTTGCGGTTGCGAAACCTACGCCTTCTCCAAAATCTTTCAACTGGCGTACACCAATGTTTGAAGTCATTATAATAAGCGTATTCTTGAAATCCACTTTTCTTCCCAAACCATCTGTCAATTGCCCATCATCCAACACTTGCAACAAAATATTGTAAATGTCAGGATGCGCTTTTTCAATTTCATCCAGTAACACTACTGAATATGGTTTGCGGCGTACTCTTTCTGTAAGCTGACCACCTTCTTCATATCCTACATATCCGGGAGGCGCACCAATTAAACGGCTTACGGTAAACTTCTCCATGTATTCACTCATATCAATGCGGATTAAAGCATCATCTGAGTCGAACATGTACCTTGCTAACGAACGGGCTAATTCTGTTTTACCAACCCCTGTAGGACCAAGGAATATGAAAGTTCCTATCGGTTTCTTTGGATCTTTTAAACCTACACGATTACGCTGTATAGCTTTTACTACCTTCTGTATCGCTTCTTCCTGTCCTACCACGGCGCCTTTCAGGTCTTCTGACATGCGGCGTAATTTTTCAGTTTCAGCCTGCACCATTCTCTTTACAGGAATACCCGTCATCATACTTACTACTTCAGCAATAGCTTCTTCATCTATAGGATACCGTTTGTGTTTGCTTTCTTCTTCCCAATGCGCTTTCGCTTTTTCAAGATCTTCCTGTAAACGTTTTTCGTTATCCCGTAAAGAAGCCGCTTCTTCAAAACGTTGACTTTTTACTACCTTATTCTTTTCCTGCTTAATGTCTTCAATCTTCTTTTCCAGTTCTACTATATCGTTAGGAACGTTAATGTTTTTTAAGTGTACTCTTGCTCCTACTTCATCCATCACATCTATCGCCTTATCAGGCAACAATCTGTCAGTCACATAACGGTCACTCAGTTTCACACATGCATCTATAGCATCGGTAGAATAAGTTACGTTGTGATACTCTTCGTATTTGGATTTGATGTTCTGTAAAATCTGGATGGTTTCATCTACACTTGGCGGATCAACCAGCACTTTCTGGAATCTTCTATCCAATGCACCATCTTTTTCAATGTACATGCGATACTCGTCCAATGTAGAAGCGCCAATGCACTGGAGTTCGCCACGTGCTAAAGCGGGTTTAAATATATTGGATGCATCCAATGAACCACTTGCTCCACCGGCGCCCACAATAGTATGAATTTCATCTATGAAAAGGATCACATCACGATTCTTTTCCAGTTCATTCATTATAGCTTTCATTCTTTCCTCAAACTGACCACGGTATTTTGTACCGGCTACCAACGCTGCAAGATCAAGAGAAACTACTCTTTTATCAAACAATACTCTTGAAACTTTACGCTGTACAATTCTTAGAGCCAAACCCTCAACTATCGCGGTTTTACCAACACCTGGCTCACCAATAAGAATAGGATTATTTTTCTTGCGACGGGATAAAATCTGCGACACTCTTTCAATTTCCTCCTCTCTACCAACAATGGGGTCTAAAGTACCCATTTCCGCGAGGCGGGTAATATCGCGTCCAAAATTATCTAATACCGGAGTTTTGCTTTTCGCATTAGCTGGCTGGGCTTTGGATTTTTGCTGATAACTTTTCTTTTCATCATCAAAATCATCATCGGCATCATCAGTGTATTCGCTGCGTACATCATTGCTTTTTACCATGCCTAATTCGTTTCTGAAAAGATCATAGTCTACATCAAACTGATTTAAAATTTGCGTAGCAATATTTTCCTTATTCTTAAGTATGGAAAGCATGAGGTGCTCCGTTTCAACCGTGGGGCTTTTAAGCGCTTTTGCTTCCAGCACAGTAACACGAATCACTTTTTCAGCTTGCTTTGTAAGCGGCAGGCTATTGATGTTAGCTATGTTTTTGCCCGTCTTATCTTTAACCGCAAGCTCTACTTCTTTGCGAAGTTCATAGAGGTCAACATTCAAATTCTTCAGAATCTTTACCGCCATATTTTCCCCTTCCCTGATCAATCCTAATAACAGATGCTCTGTTCCGATGAAATCATTTCCCAACCTTAAAGCCTCTTCCCTGCTGAACGAAATAATTTCTTTTACCTGGGTAGAAAAATTATTATCCATTTAATAAAATTTAAAAATGATCTGTACAATAATAACGAATAATTTTGACTTCTGATAACTAGAACATTGGAGGTGAGTGAATTATTGTGTTAGTGTATATCTAACTAAATTTGTTTTCCGGAAATAAGAATGGCCCGGACTATTGTATCACCCTTTACATATTCTGGCAAGAAGGAATAGCGGTAAATTATTATGCTCTTTAACCATCTATCAAAAGAACTCGTTTATGAATGTCAAATTAGATACCAAGGAAAAATTTCATGTCATTACGATAAAAGAATCCTCATTATCTGCTAATATGACAGCATATCTACGTAAATGGCTTGATGAAGTTACACAAAATCATGTTAAACATATCATTCTGAATGTAAAAGATGTAAAAGAGATTGATGAAACCGTAGCCGGTTTTATAGCAGAACAATATTCTATGGCTGTGGAAGAAGGACGTTCTTTTGTAATATGTGAGATGCAACCCTCTGTTAAAGAAGTCTTCGAAAAACTGGATCTACTCGATGTAATAAATTATACTCCTACAGAAAGTGAAGCGTGGGACATTGTACAAATGGAAGAAATTGAGCGGGAACTGCTGAACGGGGAAGAGTAAACGAATACACTTAGGTGAAGGCTTTACGTCTAAGATTTGCCAATACCGGATTAAGCGTGAAACGGCAGAAGACAGTGTGAGAATCTCACGATTGTCGTCTCTCTTCTCACCAAAATGAGCGGTGAATTATTCTTAAGACAACACTATTCTAACACAACTCCTTTAGCGTTGCTGTATCTTCTCCACTTATCAATAACCAGTTGCATATCGTTGGCTAATTCACTTTCAAAATGCATAGGTTGTTTGGTAGAAGGATGAATAAAGCCAAGCGACTTAGCGTGTAGTGCATGCCTGGGGCACAGTTCAAAACAATTATCTACAAACTGTTTGTATTTGGTAAATACAGTACCTTTTACAATTCTGTTGCCACCATAAGTTTCATCGTTAAACAACGGATGTCCTGCGTGTTTCATATGTACACGTATCTGGTGTGTACGCCCGGTTTCCAGGCGGCATTCTACCAGGCTTACATAACCAAAACGCTCCAGTACAGTGTAATGGGTGATGGCTTCTTTGCCGTATTCTCCTTCAGGATAGGCGTCCATTATTTTCCTGAAACGCTGATGACGGCCTATATGTGCTACAATGGTACCCTCCTGTTCCTCAAAATCTCCCCAAACCAGGGCAATGTATCTACGATGCACGGTATGCTCCGCGAATTGCTTTGAAAGAAAAAGAGCAGCTTTTTCATTTTTTGCCAGCACCAGCAAACCACTTGTATTCTTATCTATTCTATGAACTAATCCAAACCTTGGCAATTCGGTTTCGGCTAAAGCAGGATTCTGCTGCTTAAGATGCCAGGCCATTCCATTTACAATAGTACCACTATAATTTCCACAGCCAGGGTGTACAACCATTCCCGCGTTTTTGTTTATAATGATGATGTCTTCATCTTCATGCACAATATTCAATTCCAGCTTTTCAGGAACAATTTCGGTAGACTCAGGTGAAGTATCAGAATATACAATTACATCATCACCCGGCTTTATTTTATAGTTTGACTTTACGGGTTGATTATTGATCAATACAAATCCTTTTTCAATTGCCTGCTGCAATTTGTTTCTTGTACCACCTTCCATCCTGGTGATAAGGAACTTGTCTATTCGCAGCGGTTCCTGTCCTTTATCCACCTTAAAGGACATGCGCTCATACCTGGCTTCGTTGCCATCTCCATCTTCTAACTCGTTTTCCCATTCCTCTTCTTTAGGCATTTAATATTTTTTTTGCAAAGATAACGCACGGTAAGGTTATTATACTGATTACATAGCTTGTGCTACACTAATAAGCGATGGATATATAGCATCTACAAAAGGATCAGGGAGCTGGGGTGGGGTACGGTTACTGGGAATAAAAATAGTTTGAGCACCGATATTTTTACCAAACTTCATATCGCCCATCGTATTGCCAATCATGAGCGTGCGATTGAAATCTATTTCGGGAAAATCATTTTTTGCTTTGAAAGCCATACCAGGATTAGGCTTCCTGTTCGAGCTTTCATTGTCCATATCTATACAATAGTATATACTATCTATATTACCTCCGTTATTGCTCAATTGCTGCCGCATATTTGCGTGAATAATATTCAGATCATCTTCTGTCATTAATCCTTTGCTAACGCCACGCTGGTTGGTAATAATAATCACCCGTTCAAATTTTTTAGTGAAGATGCTTATTGCTTCCAGCACTCCTTCATAAAAAATAAAATCTTCCCACCTCGTTATATATGAACCTACCGTTTCGTGGTTTATTACACCATCACGATCAAGAAACAAGGTCCAGGTTTTATCTATCTTTTTTAAATCAACCATGTTAAAAACTATACAAATATTAATTCCCGCTGTACTCTGCTGTAATCTTCGGGTATGCCAATATCAATAAAATATCCCTGCTGCTCTGTTCCAAAAAATTTCCCTTCTTTACAAAACTGTTCAAGGTAATCTTTCTCAAAAGAAAATTTTTCAGGCAATTGCCTTTGCCTGAATGCAGAAACATTCAGTATATACAAGCCAGCATTAATGAGTCCTTCATCAACCGCTTGCTTTTCTTTAAATGTATTTATAACGCCATCATCTTTCAGCATTACCATTCCGTAACGGTCAAAATTGAACATACGCTTCAGGGCCAGTGTGCATTCGGCATTACATTGTATGTGAAAAGTATTAACAGCAGCTATCTCTGTCTTAAAGATAGTATCACCATTCGTAACCAAAACATGATCACCTTTAGCATGTGTGCATGCCAATTGAATAGCGCCACCGGTTCCCAGCGGTTCATTTTCTATGGATAAAGTATAATTCTTTTGAGGAAAATACTCCTGCAGAAAACTATCGAATGCTTCGCTTTTATATCCCAACGCGAAAATGAAATGTTTTATCCCCTGCTGCTTCAGGTATGCGGTAACGTATGATGCAAAAGGCCTTCCATTAACCGGGGCCATACATTTAGGAAGATCGGGCACAGCGCTTCTTAACCGTGTACCTAAACCTCCTGCCAGTATGATCGCTTCTTTTATATCAGGCATTAAAATATTTTTCTTCTACCAACTGGCAAATAATATGTCCCAATAAAATATGCGACTCCTGTATCCGTGGTGTATCTGTTGATGGCACGTTGATAAGATAATCACTCAATTCTTTCATTTTTCCACCGGATGCACCGGTAAAGCCGACAGTTATCATACCATTTTGTTTAGCTTGTTCAAAAGCCAATAGAATATTTTTTGAATTGCCGGATGTTGATAGTCCAATCAACACATCTCCTTTTTTACCTGAGCCTTTTACAAGCCTGGCGTAAATTACATCATAACTATAATCGTTGGCAACCGCTGTGAGATAAGACGTATTCACATGTAATGCTTCAGCAGTTAATGGATCCCTGACAATATAAAAACGACCGCTAAATTCAGCCGCCAGGTGCTGTGCATCGGCAGCGCTACCTCCGTTACCACAAAATAATACTTTATTACCTGAACGAAAGGCGGCAATTATTTTTTCTGTTACTGCTTCAACTGTTTGTAATAATTTTTCTTCAGTTAAAACCTGTTGTTTTACTGCTATAGAAGCGCTTACTAAATCTTTTATTTTTCTTTGCATCATATTATAATACTTTTCACCCCGACTGTTCTTTTTCTTTTATCCTAAACCTTACACCTGATACCATACCCCTTTTAAATAGACCAGGTAGTTAAGCCATATTTTGTAAAACTGTACTGTTTCACTTCACCACCAAATCGCTCTAATGTTTCAATCACGTTGTACCTTGTATTACCAGGGCAATAGAAACTCATAAATCCACCTCCTCCGGCTCCTGATATTTTACCTCCGGTGGCGCCGGCCTTTTTTGCCGCATCGTATATTTCCTCAATCTTACTGTTAGAAATATTTGCGGCCATTTTTCTTTTTTGTTCAAATCCAAAATCAAGAATCTCTCCTACTTCATTCAACCTGCCTTTCAATAAAGCTTCTTTCATCATACGGCTTTGTTCTTTCAATTGATGCATTGCATCAATTGAACTATCCTTTTTCTCTTCCACATTTTTTTGCTGTTCCTTTATTATTGTTGCAGACTCACGACTGGTAGCCGTAAAAAACAACACCAGGTTATTTTCCAACTCACTCAAATATTCCGGTTTAATTCTCAGGGGGTTTACAATCACCTTATCATCTTCATAAAACTCCATATAGTTAACTCCGCCAAATGTAGCTGCATATTGATCCTGTCGCCCACCTGCGAGTTTCAGGTCTTCACGTTCAATTTTATAGGCATAATGTGCAATGTCATATTCGCCCAAAGGAAGTTTCAGCATTTCTGCGAATGCACCTACGATGGCGACCACTAAAGTAGAAGATGTACCCAATCCTGAACCAGCCGGGGCATCTACAAAAGTGTGGAGCGTAAACCCTTTTTGAGGAACGCCATAGTCAGTGCTGATGCGATTGTAAACCCCTTTTAAAAGATCCAGCGTCCCATCAACAGGCAATTGTTTGTTCCAGTCAAAACGGAGGGATTCATTTCTGTCTGCAGCTTTCAATACAATTGTATTATTATCTACCGGTTCAATATTAGCGTAAGCATACAATGAGACCGAAGCGTTCAAAATGGCTCCTCCATACAAATCACAATAAGGACTTACATCTGTTCCTCCACCGGCAAGTCCAATACGTAAAGGTGCTTTGCTCCTGTAAATCATATAAATAAGTCCAGCTTTATTCTGCAAATGTAAGTTGAAAACAGCGTAATGGAAAAGTTGCCATCTTATCGTTGCCTTACTTTATTCAATAGTACATCCTAAAGATTATTGTACCTGCAAAAAAATAAGCTGGCAATGTGCCAG
>JBGALP010000341.1:0-4215 GCA_044223805.1 Agriterribacter sp. | reverse complement strand
CGCCGTTGTGTAAGAGCTCTTGCCTACCTTCTGAGCTGTGTGAGGCGTCTTCGCCTCATACAATATTCTTATCTCCTCCAGGCGATAGTAGCAGAACACTTACCTTTAGCGGCAATGAATGTATTTACCGATAAAGCCCCTGTTACTATCACCTGCCATAAACGCATTGCAACTTACCTGCAACAGGAAGTAACAGCGCTGGGCTTTGAAATAGAAGAAGTATTTGTAACCGGTGTTCGCATACATGCGAGTATTAATGAGTGCATTAAACTTAACCTCAACCTCCGCTGTGCCAGCCAGGTATTGTATAGCATCAAACAATTCAGCGCAAGTGATGGGGATGATATTTATAAGAATGTAGTTAATTATCCGTGGGAAAATATTTTGCCAGACGATGGTTACTTCTCTATTACCAGCAATGTGAGTAACGATACCATTAATAATAACTTATACGCCAACCTCAGAGTTAAAGATGGTATTGTTGACCGAATGCGCGATAAAACAGGCAAACGACCGGCAAGTGGATCTGAGCTCACGGGAGCTGTGTTCAATTTATTCTGGAAACAACATGAAGCGGAAATTTTTATAGATACTTCCGGCAACTCGCTTGCACGACATGGATATAGAAAAATTCCCGGTCTTGCACCTATGCTGGAAGCGTTGGCAACTGCTGCTATTTATGCTACAAAATGGGATCGCAGCTCTCCTTTTATAAATCCTATGTGTGGTTCCGGGACCATTGCCATTGAAGCTGCACTAATAGCTACCAACCGTCGCCCTGGATTATTCAGAACCAATTACGCGTTTATGCATTTACGTGGGTATGATGATAGTGTGTACATTAAAGAAGACAGCCTGCTGGAAGAACAAATTAAAGACGTGCCTGGTTTGCGCATTATAGCCACAGATTATAGCGAAAGGGCGATAGAAAATGCAAAAAAAATGCCATAGCGGCTGGTGTGGCTAAGCTGATTGATTTTGCAGTGTGTGATTTCGCGGATACAGAAGTGCCACTTCATCAGGCCGGTGTTGTATTACTGAACCCTGAATATGGAGAACGGCTTGGGCAGATCGCGGAATTAGAAGCAACTTACGCCCGCATCGGAGATTTTATGAAAAAGCGTTGCGAAGGATATTATGGCTATATATTTACAGGCAACCTCAATCTTGCCAAAAAAATGGGGCTGAGAGCCAGCAGAAAAATTGAATTTTACAACAGCACTATCGATTGTCGTCTGTTGGAATATGAGCTGTACAAAGGAAGCCGGGAATCTCAAAAGCAAGTATAAATTTATAGCTGGTTAAAAATGGTATAAAGCCAGTATCGCGGCATCGCCACTATCTCATACAGTTACTACTAAACCAGGATCATTAAAACATATTGTCTCATGCGTGTATTATCGTTGTTATGCTTTTTCGCCCTGCTCATGCATATTTCTTCCTGTAAACAGCAAACTTCTACTTCACCACAAAATGAACATTCGGCGATTGCCATGAAGTGGGAGTTGCTTACCAACTTTGCAGACTCCGGTTATAAAGCGCGTATACAACTCATCAATAAAGACGAAACGCCATTAACGGATAAAAACTGGAAGATCTTTTTCTCCATTGCACCAAGCCCGATACTTCCTTCAGAAAATCAACCCGCAAAACTGGAGCACATCAATGGCGATTGGTTTAAACTTTCGCCCAACCCCGGCTTTACCTTAAACAAAGGCGATTCAATAGATATTGAATACCGTGCAACAGGCTATGTTATTAAAAATACAGATCAACCATTAGGCATATACATTGTGTTTTACGATAAAGATGGAAAAGAAGAACGCATTGCCGACATTGACGATTATACGCTGATACCTTATACAAAGGAGGAACAGCTATTAAGAGGAAAAGGTGATAAAGAAATGCCTGCTTCTGCAAAGAAAACGTACCTGGAAAATGCTGCATTGTCGCTATTACCTGCAGATCAGCTTTTACCCATCATTCCGACTCCTTTGCATTTTGCCGGCTCTAAAGGTTCGTTTGCACTTACTCCTGAAACAGCCATTACTTTTTCGAAAGATTTAAAAGATGAAGCGGGCATACTGGCAACAAGTTGAAAGAAGTTTCAGGAAAAAATTTCTCATTAAACGAGAGAACATCAAAAGATAAGGGCGTCACCATTTCTATTGACCCAAATGCAGTTACAGAAAAAAAAAGGAAGCATACCGCCTGGTGATAAACGAGCACGGCATTGCCATTACGGGCTATGATGCGGCAGGCGCCTTCTATGGTATACAAAGTCTGCTGGCTTTGATTCCTGCCGATACCTATCTTGGAAAAACTGCGGATATTGCACTCCCTTATGTTACCATTGATGATGCACCACGTTTTGGTTTTCGCAGTGTACATGTAGACGTTAGCCGGAACTTTCAAACCAAAGAAACCATTTTAAGAATACTGGATGTATTGGCTCAATACAAGCTCAACCACCTTTTACTATATACTTCAGAAGACGAAGGCTGGCGCATTGAGATTCCAGGCTTACCAGAGCTTACAGAAGTAGGCGCTCATCGTGCGCATGTAAGCGGCAAAGAAGCGCCGGCTTTGCATCCTGGTTATGGATCAGGACCATTTGCCAATGCCGAAGGAAAATATGGAAGCGGCTTTTATACCCGCAACGATTTTATTGAGATATTGAAATACGCCGCTAAAAGACATATCAAACATCATACCTGAGCTCAATTTTCCGGGACATGCAAGAGCGCCATCAAATCAATGGAAGCAAGATACCAGCGACTGATGAAAGAAGGAAAAGAAGCGGAAGCCAATGAATACCGGTTGGTTGATCCCGAAGATAAATCGGTTTACATGTCGGCGCAGATGTACAGTGATAATGTAGTTGATGTTACCCGCCCATCTGCATTTCATTTTTATGAGAAGGTTGTTGATGAATTTGAAAAGATGTATAAAGAAGCAGGGTTAACCATGCCGGTGTTTCATGCAGGTGGCGATGAAGTAGCGGATGGTGCATGGAGCAAATCGCCCAACGCAATGGCGCTGATGAAACAACATCCTGAAATAAAAGATCCTAAAAATCTGCAGGCATATTTCTTTAGTGAGCTGGTAAATAAAATGGAAAAAAGAAATATAGAAGTACATGGATGGGAAGAAGTGGCATTAATAAAAGATTCAACAGGAAAGCTGGCACCTAACCCGGACGTTTGCGCATAAAAAAGTAGTGCCTTATATCTGGAATAACATGTTTGACTATCCAGACCTTGGTTACAAACTGGCAAATGAAGGCTACAATATCGTGCTGTGTAACGTGTCTAATTTTTATTTTGATCTGGCGTATAGTAATGATCCCGCAGAGCCTGGTTTATATTGGGCAGGATTTATTGATACAAAAAATGCGTGGGCATTCGCGCCATTTAATATGTTTAACACTACCCCCAAAAGTTCCATGGGCGCGGTGTTGGATTGGGATAAAGCAGATAGTCGTTGGGAAAAATTAAAACCGGAAGCCCGTAAAAATATACGCGGCGTTGAAGCGCAATTGTGGAGCGAAACCATCAAGGGTAGAAACATGATTGAATATTACATGCTGCCCAAATTAATTGGTTTTTCAGAAAGTGCATGGTCGCCCGAGAGAAAATGGGAAACAGAAGCCAATCACGATAAGCGTTTAAAAAGCATTGATGAAGGCTGGAACCATTTTGCCAACACTATAGCCCAAAAAGAATTTCCAAAATTGGCGCGTATAAATGGAGGTTATGCTTACCGCGTACCACCGGCAGGAGTTATTATTGAAAATGGAATGATAAAAGCGAATGTAGCTTTGCCAGGCATCAGCATTCATTATACAACGGATGGATCAGAACCTACACTGCAATCGCCTGTATATAATGAACCTGTTCCCGCAACCGCTACTTTTAAATTCAAACATTTGATGCCTCCGGCAAATCGGGCAGAACCATTACACAGGAAAAGCCGGTAGCACAACGGCTGAACTGATTATTTTTTACTTCACTCACATCCAAGGTATTGTATCAGTGCGGGTTGTTCGGGCGTGAGCGTGAAATATATTTCAAGCGTTGTGTTTTCTCCTTCTATATAAAAAATGCCACGTAATTGATTTTCAGAATGATATCAGTTACGCGCTTTATTTTTCCAAGCTTTGAAAATCTTCAAATTTTTTCTTCTTTCTTCAACGGAATGATCAGGAAAAAAATT
>JBGALP010000340.1:0-4439 GCA_044223805.1 Agriterribacter sp. | reverse complement strand
AACCAATATGCGAACGCCGTCCTTTCAATTTGGTATAGGGTATCCGTTTTAGTTATGTGTATGGTTGCCTTTTACCATTTCCTGAAATGCATCTATGGTCATGGCATTCTCTAGCGTAAAATCTCCAATGCGGGTACGACATAAACTGCTTAAATAGGCGCCACAGCCTAATGCATTTCCAAAGTCGTTTGCCAAACTGCGTATATACGTTCCTGTTGTACAAACTACTCTGAAATACAGATTGGGTAATGAAATAGAAGTGATTTCAAATGCTTTAATGTGAATGGTTCTGGGTTCAAGCTTTACATCAATGCCCTTACGCGCTTTTAAATAAACCGGTTTGCCATCTTTTTTTATAGCCGAGTGTACAGGTGGCACCTGTTGAATTTCGCCTGTAAACATTGTAATTGCCTGCTGTATTTTTTCAGGTGTAATATCATCGTACGATTTAAAATCCTTTGGCTCACTTTCAAGATCGTAAGTAGGCGTGGTGGCGCCAATAGTAAAAGAACCTGTATATTCTTTTTCCTGCGCCATATACTCATTTATTTTTTTGGTGAACTTACCTGTGCATATAATCAACAATCCTGTAGCTAATGGATCGAGCGTGCCGGCATGTCCTACCTTCTTTACTTTAATAAGATAGCGGATCTTCCTTACGGCATCAAAAGAAGTCCATTGCAAAGGTTTATTGATGAGCAACAATTTACCTTCTTCAAAAACATTCGTTAGTTCGCTCTGCATGCCTGTTTTATAATTTGGGCAAAGGTAATGTTCTAAATGCTTTCGGGAGTATCGCCCTGGTGATCTGCAATTTGTTCGAGGCAAAATTGATTAAATGATTTTTCATCTACTTCACTTGCATACGGTTCAATTTCTTTCTGCAGTATTTTATTGTTCTTGAAATCGAGCGTAAATAAATTGTCTTTTAAAACCACGTTGGTAAATTCATTCCATTGATACTTTTTTCGGAAAAAAGTATTAATAACGATCTTTTCATCCGATACGCCAATCTCAAGTGGCTGGCGCGCCTGGTGATCAAACAGTACAAATAAAATAAAGAAAATAAAAAACCATCGAAGCCCCGGTACAAAAAGCCATACAAAAGCTGTTACCAGCAATGGATGTTTGAAATTCGTTTTAGCGTTTAATTTTCTTCTTGATTGTATGGTATATGCTAACACTATCGGAATTAATACACTCACCAGCAGTAATATTATATTCAGGCTATTTTGAACGAAGGAATAGTAAATGAAAAAAAAGAAAGATATAATACAAAGTAAAATACTGATCAGGTCAATATTTACAGGCTTCTCTTTTTTAATGATAAGAACATACTGAAATAAATCGGGTTGTTTTTTACTGTCAGCCATCAGTTATTTGCCACCATTAGATTACATAATTTAAACAACACTCTCGCACCCACATTTTCATCCCATTCATTGCTGCTTACCCCGGTTTCGCAAAGATCGAACCCTATAATCTGCTTACCACTATCTAAAATCTTTTTCAACAGGTAGTAAATCTGTTCTACGTCAAAACCTCCCGGTACGGGCATGCCAGTATGAGGGCAAAGTGTTCGGTTTAATCCGTCAATATCAAAACTTATAAATACTTTTTGAGGAAGGTTTTCAATAATCTGTTGTGCAATATGATTCCAGGTTTGTCCCTCGTATTGTAATTCTCTGATGCGTTTATCAAAATAGGTAACTACACGATCGTTGCTGTTCTGAATATAGTTCCATTCGCTCTCGCAAAAATCTCTTACACCTACCTGCACCAGTTTTGTTATTTGAGGTACTTCAGCTAAAGCGTTATACATAATAGATGCATGAGAATATTTTAGTCCCATGTAAGCCTGGCGAAGATCACAATGCGCATCTACCTGCAAAACGCCAAAATCATCGTGTCGCTCTGCTATTGCTTTGTAAAAACCAAGGGGTGTGCTATGATCGCCACCTAATAAACCTACCAGCTTTCCTTTATTGAGTAAAGCTTTTGTTTGTTCGTATACCCACTGGTTCAAAAACTCACTTCCTTCATTTACCTCTTTAAGCGTTTTGCACATAAAGCGGTTGTCATCAATTTTTTCACCTTGTGATATATAATTTATGTATAACTCTGATTCTTTACGCAGGTAGTCACTCTTCAATAATATCTTTTTATCCTGCTCTCTTAAATAAAATCCCTGCTTCCATCCATCCTGTACATCGGCATCAAAAATTTCTACATGCAAACTTGCCTTTTGTATCCGTTCAGGCGCACGCGCAGTACCGGCAAGGTAACTAACCGTTACTTCCCAGGGAACAGGTAATATTACCAGTCTTGCTTCTTCTTCCGAAAAAGGTAAGCCGAAAATATTGTAATTGGGGTTACCCGATGAATTGGGGTCAAATTTTGAAAGGTCCATGATGTAAGTATCTTAACTTCAAAAAGCGATGCAAGTTAGGAACGTTTTTCTATTTAGCATGAAAGGTTATTCATAGAACGTTTAATGATTAAAGAAAGTTGCAAGCGGTATGATTATTTTAATACAAAATAACGGGTGTTAGCGATAGTGACGCATAGATTATAATGCACAAAAGTAAATGTTCCTTTGGTTACTGCCATATTTTAACACACGCCGGTGGTATTATGTATAAACAAATGTAATACGCGTTGATTTTTGACCTAATTTTGTGCTGTTCAACCGCATTTTCCATTATGAAAAGAACTCATATTATAGCATTGGTTTTGATTGCTGTAGCTATAGCCTACATGCTGGTTACGATGTCGAAAGATTTAACTACGTACGATACCATTGCTTCAGCCCGTCAGAAACAAGGCAAATACATCCACTTAATAGCCAAGTTAGACAGAACAAAAGATATTGAATACAATCCCGTAAACGACCCAAATTTTCTAGCATTTTACGCAGTTGACTCTTTGGGAGGAGAAACAAAAGTAGTTTATCACAGCACAAAACCACCTGAACTGGAAAGCAGTGAAAGAATTGTATTAAAAGGCAAGATGAATGGTGAGGTGTTTGAATGCAAAGAAATTCTGCTTAAATGTCCTTCCAAATATAAAGACGATAAAGCGCAACAGGAAAAGGCTTTAGAAAATAAAATGCGGGATTAACTACACATGAATTACCTGGGTGAACATTTGCTGATTGGCCAAATTGGATACTTTTTTGTTCTGTTATCTTTTGTAGCTTCTTTGGTGGCTACTTTTTCTTATTTCAAAGCCACACAATCTACACTACCTGATGAAGAAGCTTCGTGGAAGCGACTTGCACGAACGGCTTTTGTAATTGAAATTGTTTCTGTGTTAGCCATATTTGTTACCCTGTATACCATCATTTACAATCACTACTTCGAATATCAATTTGCTTATAAGCATTCAAAGCGCAGCCTGCCTGTAAAATATTTGATGAGCTGTTTCTGGGAAGGGCAGGAGGGAAGCTTTTTATTATGGGATTTCTGGCATTGCGTATTAGGTGCTATCATTATCAAGACCGCGAAAAAATTCGAAAATCCTGTAATGACCATTGTTTCACTCGTACAGGTTTTTCTTGCCACTTTTTTAATAGGCATTTATTTTTTTGATGTTAAGATAGGTAGCAGTCCTTACGTGCTGATGCGCGATGAAACTCCGTGGGCGCCTATTTTTAAAGACCCTGCATACCTGCAAAAATATTTGCGCGATGGCAATGGACTGAATATTTTATTGCAGAATTACTGGATGGTAATTCATCCGCCGATCGTGTTCCTGGGTTTTGCATCAACCACTATTCCTTTTGCATTTGCCTTTGCTGGTTTATGGAAACGACAATATAGCGAATGGGTGAAACCTGTGCTGCCTTGGGCTTTGTTCAGTACCGCTCTATTGGGTGTTGGTATAATGATGGGGGCTGCCTGGGCATATGAGTCACTTACTTTTGGCGGTTATTGGGCATGGGATCCTGTAGAAAATGCGTCTTTAGTACCATGGTTAATATTGGTTGGTGGTGTGCACATATTATTGGTTAATAAATCAACAGGGTACTCGTCCAAAGCAGCCTATTGGTTTTTGTTTCTGAATTTTCTCACACTTATATATTCTACTTTTCTTACCCGTACAGGCGTGTTAGGCGATACTTCCGTACATTCTTTTACCGGAGAAGGAAATTCTTTGTTCTGGCATTTGATAACGTTAATGACAACATTCACCATTTTGTTTGTGGTGTTATATCTTAAACGCAGCAAAGAAATACCTGTAGTAAAAAAAGAAGAAGAAATATCATCAAGAGAATTCTGGATGTTTGTTGGCGCTTTGGTGTTTTGTATTTCAGCAGCATATATTACTTTTTATACTTCGCTTCCTATTATCAATAAAATTTTCGGAACAAATAAGGCTATTGGAGAGGATCCCGAATATATATACAACCGTGTGATGATTTTGATAGCAGTTGTAAT
>JBGALP010000339.1:0-4442 GCA_044223805.1 Agriterribacter sp. | reverse complement strand
GGCAACAGCCAGATCAATAGACTGCAATAAAGTGTCAGCGCCTGTGCGCGTTTTATAGGCAGGATGATTAGCCCAATGTCCGAACGATAAAAATCCTATTTTCTTCATACGTCTTCTTTCGGCTGAAAAATAGCCAATTATTGTGATCTAATTTTTATCAGTAACAATATTTTGTTTCAATTTATTTTATCCTGTCCATTCATGCAAATGTTTAAGCATTTAGCAGAAGGTATACATACCATCCTTCTTCAAAATCAAACACCCATTGTATCAAAAACGTACGCTGCATTTATTGTTGCATTATCAATGAGTTGATAATCATAAATATAATAAACTGGCATTTTTTTAGTGTTTTGAAACGCTAATTCAACTTCACATGTTTAAAAACTATTTCTCCCCGGGATACCGCGTAAAAACCGCATTCAGAAACCTGTTGCGCAATAAAGTGTATTCTTTTATCAACATCGCAGGGCTAAGCATTGGATTGGCTTGTGCTATACTTATCATGTTGTATGTAAACGATGAGCTAAGCTATGATCGCTTTCATAAAAACGTGAGCCAGATCTATCGTATAGATAAAGAGAATATGAAAGAGAATGGCAGCGCCCATTATGGCAGTTATACCGGCTATTTCCAGGGACCGCGTTTTAAGGCAAACATACCGGAGATCCAAAGTTTTGTTCGGTTTAAACCCGACCAGGTTGATATAAAGCAGGGAGCGGATGTGCAATCGCAGGCTGTAAGTTTTGTGGATGCGAATTTCTTTTCAATATTTTCCTTTCCATTAATAAGTGGTGACGCCGCATCTGCATTGAAAGAACCAAATGCTGTAGTAATTACGCAAGAAACAGCTAAAAAATATTTTCCGCAGGATGCTGCGGACGGCGATGCAGACCCTCTTGGTAAAACGCTGTTGGTAAATGAAGGTGGAAAATTTATTCCTCACGTGGTAACTGCTGTTGCAAAAGATTGTCCTGAAAACTCCTCTGTTAAATTCCAGGTATTGCTGCCCTTGCAGGTTTCCGCTGCGGATGAAAGCAATAATGGAAACTGGTTTAATTATTTTCTTACCACTTTTGTTGTATTAACACCAGGTGCAGATATTAAAGCCACACATGCAAAAATGGATAAGGTGTTTAAGGCTGATGCAAGCGCCACTATCAGTGATATGCAAAGCAGGTATGGTATTACCAATATCAACATTTCCTTTGCGCTTGAACCGCTTACTTCTATTCATCTTGGTAAGATGGTGCCTGATGAAGATGAAATACTTGCCAACAGGAGCAACCCTATGTTCTCTTATATACTATCCGCGATCGCGCTTTTTATTTTATTGATTGCATGTATCAATTTCGTCAATCTTACTGTTGCACGGTCTGTAAAACGTGCAAGAGAAATTGGTATCCGCAAAGTAATTGGCGGCACCCGCAAACAATTGATGATCCAGTTTCTCAGTGAGTCGTTTATCCTTTGTTTTATTGCTTTCGGTTTTGCTGTTATTATTGCAATAGCTGTGCTGCCAACATTTAATCAATTGTCTAATAAAGCCCTTTCGATTATTTATTTACTCAACGCTAAAATGGTGATTGGTTATGTCGCGCTTTTCGTTTTTACCGCGTTGTTGGCAGGGTTTTACCCCGCGGTGGTGCTGTCTGATTATAATCCGGTTAAAACATTATACAGCCGTTTTAATCTTGCAGGCAAAAACTATCTGCAGAAGTCGCTGGTGGTATTTCAATTCGCCCTAGCATCTTTTTTAATTATCGCCACACTCACTATTTTCTTACAGTTCAACTATCTTACTACGCAAAGCGTGGGTTACGATGATAGTAATTTGATTACAGTTAATAAGCCTGGTATGACCCGCAATGAAGCTACTTTGTTTTTACTGGCATTGAAAAAAAATCCTGACATTGTTGGGGTTGCCCCCAAAAGTGCCGGTTTTAATAATAACACTGTAAAAGCAAATGCCGATAAAGATGTGAACGTAGTTATTGAAACGATTGACGCGGCTTATTTGCCATTACTTAAAGTAGCTGTTACAGCGGGGAGAAATTTTTCCGCCGACTTCCCATCCGATTCAACACACTCCGTTTTAGTAAATGAAGCATTTGTACAACAAGCGGGGTGGAAACAAGCAGTAGGTCAGCAATTAACCAGTTATGAGAATAACCAAACGTATACGGTGGCAGGCGTTGTAAAGGATTATCATTACAAACCACTTACAGAAAAAATAACACCGCAGATCTTTACTATGGACCCTGCGCACAGTTATGGAATGATGTATATAAAAATTAAACCCGGCACTGAAACAACCAGCCTGCAGTATATAGCCAATACATTTAAAAATATGTTTCCATTAAATGCCTTCGCATACAATTTTAAAGATCAACAAAATGCCATTAGCTACCAGGCAGAAGCAAAATGGAAACAGATTCTTTTATTCAGCGCTATACTTACCATTTTTATTTCATGTATCGGCTTGTTTGGCTTATCTGTTTTATCTGCCGAAAAAAGAATAAAAGAAATTGGCGTGCGCAAAGTATTGGGCGCTTCTGTAAGCAACATTGTATTTACGCTTTCTAAAGATTTTTTACAACTGATTTTTGTTTCCCTCATCATATCAATACCGTTGGTATGGGTGGCAACCAACCAATGGTTGCAAAACTATCCTTACCGTATTACATTAAGCTGGGGTTTGTTTACATCCGGAGGTCTATTAGTAATTCTGATTGCGTTAGTCACCATCAGCTTTCAGTCCATTAAAGCAGCTATAGCAAACCCGGTGAAGTCGTTGCGAACGGAGTGATGGAATGGATGCATAATATTTTTCAACTCCTATCTTCCACTCACACGAAGTCGGTTACTTAGCGATCATTCTATCTCACTCCAACCTCCTTTAATTCTGTAGAATTTTATTTTTTAAAAAATCAGTGCAAAAAACTTGCGCAACCAGATAATTGCACTTATATTTGCAACCACATAGTTGCAATAAAACAATTCAATATGGAAACCAGGAGAGATATTTTTCAGGCTATTGCCGACCCGACGAGGCGGGCCATTGTTACCCTCATTGCGATACATGCGATGACCCCCAATGCGCTTGCGGAACATTTCAATACCAGCAGGCAGGCTGTATCAAAACACATTAAGATATTGACAGAATGCGAACTGGTAAAACAGGAACAGCAAGGCAGGGAAATTTATTATTCACTTGAAATAGATAAAATGAAAGAAATAGATAAATGGTTAAACCAGGTGAGAAAAAGCTGGGAGACACAGTTTAATCAACTCGATACATTATTATCAACAATGAAAAAACAAAAAAGATGAGCAACAATCTGTTATTTGACTTTACGGTTGACAAGCCAACAAAAATGGTATACATCACAAGGGAGTTTGATGCCGACCTCGACCTGGTATGGGATGCATTTACCAAAGCGGAATTTCTTGATCAATGGGTAGCACCCAAACCATTGACAGCTAAAACGAAGTATATGGATTTTAAAGTGGGCGGCAAAAGATTTTACGCGATGATAATGCCCGACGGGCAAGAGCGTTGGGCACTGCAGGAATACAAGTCTATTACACCGAAAACAAATTTCAAACTATTTAATGTTTTTACAGACGCGGATGAAAACCGTGATGCGTATGGTTCTGATTGGGATTATACTTTCAGCGAACAAGACGGAAAAACAACAGTGAAGATCTCTATCTATAATGAATCGTTAGAAAGACTGGAAATGATCCTGGATGGCTTTACAAAAGGAATGACAGCATCATTGATAAACCTTGACGAGCTATTGGCAACTTTATCTAAAAAGTAATAGATTACTATATAAACACAAATCTGCCTGTTGAGAGCAGGTTTGTGTTTAATAAAGTGAGATGCCAATGAATATAAAAAAACAGATTGACGCATATCTAACCAGTCAACCAGAACCTAAGCGTACAGATATGCAGGCGCTACACCAACGTATGCAGCAGCTTATGCCGGAATGTAAATTATGGTTCCTTGATGGTAAAGACAGTGAAGGTAAAACTGTTTCTAATCCCAATATCGGATATGGATCTCACACTATACAATATGCAGATAAAACAACCAGGGAGTTTTACCAGATTGGGTTAAGCGCAAACAAAACCGGCATTTCTGTATATATTCTTGGTATAAAAGATAAAACATACTTAGCTAAAACGTATGGAAACAAATTAGGCAAGGCAAAGGTGACCGGCTATTGCATAAAGTTCAAAGCATTGAAAGATATAAATATCAATATACTGGAAGCGGCAATACGATATGGGGTTGAGGTTACAAATGAAGGTTGACTTATTTGTCGCCAGATGCGGCGACAAAACCATACGAGGCGAGCCTGTTGGCGGTACCTAGAGACGCGGTGCAAAGCAAACACCTTAATGTTACTTACTTTGCTTGATGCAACTTT
>JBGALP010000338.1:0-4457 GCA_044223805.1 Agriterribacter sp. | reverse complement strand
TCTCTTCATGAACCAAAGGATGCCTTGCTGCCTGGTAAAATGCATTCCTGTTTTACTTATTTCATAACAAAGCACTTCTTCGTATACACTTTCAAACAGACCAGGTCCATATTTCCTGTGAATTTGAAACGCAATGTCAAGAGCTTTGGTGGCAATTTCGTTTTCGGTCATAAGTTAGCTTTCTTCTCGCAGCTACCGCCATGATATAACGACGCAGCGCTTTATTATAAATTATCCTTACTCAATACTTGTATGAAATCCTCAAGTATTTAAGATTTCTTCATTTCCTCACTTCAATATCGCCGCCCCGTAGTGGACGCTGCGTCAACCCTCCTACGCTACCACTTCCCTTGCATCTGCATAATGTGCTAATCCATAGTTACGCCTCTGGCATTCATCAGGATTGAGCACATGCCATTCAAATTCATCGCGAAAATGCCTGATGGCTGCTGCCACAGGCCATGCTGCCGCATCGCCGAGCGGACAGATCGTATTGCCTTCTATCTTGCGTTGGATGTCCCACAACAGGTCAATATCACTCATCTTTCCCTTCCCTGTATCAATGTTCTTCAATATCTTTTCCATCCAGCCGGTTCCCTCACGGCAAGGACTACACTGTCCGCAGCTTTCATGACGGTAAAAACGGGCCAACGTATATGTATTTTTAACCACACATTGATCTTCATCATATACAATGAAGCCACCACTACCCATCATACTGCCAGTAGCGAATCCACCATCGCTAAGGCTTTCGTAGTTCATATACCGTGTTTCTCCTTTGGCTGTTTTCAATAAAAGATTAGCGGGTAATATCGGCACGGAAGATCCACCAGGAATACAGGCTTTCAGGCGCTTCCCATTGGCTATACCTCCACAATATTCATCACTGTAAATAAATTCTTCCACGCTTATAGTCATATCAATTTCGTACACACCAGGTTTATTAATATTGCCGCAGGCGGATATTAATTTTGTTCCTGTTGAACGACCAACTCCAATCTTAGCATACTCCTCACCACCTAAATTCATAATAGGCACTACCGCTGCCAATGTTTCTACATTATTAACCACTGTTGGCCTGTCCCAAACACCTTTGATTGCGGGGAACGGAGGTTTAATGCGCGGGTTGCCTCTTTTACCTTCCAGCGATTCAATCAATGCTGTTTCTTCACCACAGATATAAGCGCCAGCGCCACGCTGCACATATATTTCGCAATCAAAACCACTACCTAAAATATTTTTACCTAACCAACCATTGGCTTTTGCTTCTGCGATGGCTTGTTCTAATATGTCAGGGATCCATGCATATTCACCACGTATATAAATGTATGTAGCATTGCTGCCTAATGCAAAAGAGCTTACTATTAAGCCTTCAATCAATAAATGTGGAAGAAACTCCATCAGGTAGCGATCCTTAAAAGTTCCGGGCTCACTCTCATCGGCATTACATACCAGGTGGCGGGGAACGCCTTCCGGTTTAGCAATGAAACTCCATTTCATTCCTGTAGGAAACCCTGCGCCACCGCGACCACGCAACCCGCTTTTTTTTACTTCTTCCACAATGGCTTCGGGTGTCATCTTCAACGCTTTTTCTACGGCGGCATACCCTCCCTTGGCCCTGTAGGTATCGTAATAGCGGATACCTTCTACACCTGCATGTTCCAGTAATAATTTTCTTGCCATATTTATGTTACGTAACAGGGCATTGCGCCTGTTTGTTATTTTACTATGTTACTTTGCCGGCTCTGCAAGTTTCACGGCCTGCCTTGCAGCCAACTGCCAATTGTTATTTTCTTTAACCCACACCTGCAGTACCTGGATGGTTACTTTAAACTCTTTTCCGTTTGCCACACCTTCCGCAGCAGTGCTCAATCTCACCGTTGCCCAATTTTTATGCAACCCTGTAAAATGCAATTCCGTACTTTCTATTTTTTTGTAGGTGATTTTACCGCTGGCAAAATCATCTGTCAAATCTTTTTTTGTTTGTATCCACCCGGTAGAATGTCCATAGCTCACATCACTATTCACTAATTGTTTAATAAGGTCGTAATTCTTTTCAAGAAAAGCTTTGTCCAGCTTTTCCATATTCGCTTTTATGATTATGCTGTCTGCCTGCGCAAAGACAACCAATCCTGAAAAAAATAATGCTATTGTAAAAAGGAAACGCATTTATTAGTTATTAATAGCTGAATTATTTCTGCATTCATCAACAATCGCGTCAATTTTTTCTTTGGTCAAATGCTCTTTAAAATATTTGCCTAACTGCATCATAGGTGCATAACCACAAGCACCAAGGCATTCCACTGTTTTTAAAGTAAACAATCCATCTGCGGTTGTCTCTCCAGGTTTTATGCCCAGCTTTTCATGTATATAAGCAATAATGTCATCACAACCTCTTATCATACAGGGGCCGGTTTGGCACACTTCAAACAAATATTTACCAACCGGTTTTAAATTGTACATACTGTAAAAAGTAGCCACTTCATACACTTCAATAGGATCAATGCTCAATAAAGAAGCTACATAATCCATTGTTTCCGCACTTAACCAACCAAACTGCTCCTGTGCCAGATGCAATACAGGCAGCAGCGCACTCTTTTGTTTCCCTTCGGGATAGCGGGCGATGATGTCACCGACCCTTTTTAATTTTTCTTCTGAAAACTGAACACTCATTTATTTCGATTTATTCCTCTTCTTTAACATACTGATATCTGCTATATCTTGGGGTCTCCCAGCTTTTTCTTTAACCTTCAACAACTCATTATATCCTATAAAATTTATCTCAACCTCTGATATAATAACTACTTTTTTATTTCCCCAGGCCTCTGCAAAAGCAACTCCGTCAAGATCATTTAAAATATCAATCCTTAATGGTTCATAACCTAATTGTGTGATAAAGTTTTTACTCAAAAAATCAGATTCAGACAGTTCTACACTTTCAAATCCGAAATCCTTGATCACAGCTATCATTTTCTCTGCATTTTCAACACTCATCTCTACACACACATCCATATCCTTTGTGCTTCGCGGATAACCATGTACACTTACAGCATAACCACCTATCACTAAATATTTAACTGCATGCTTATTACATAAAGCAATGAAATCCAGAAAATCCCTTTCGAGGTTAATCTGTCTGTTCATGCAAAGATCTTTTCTGAACAACTTTTTCTATTTTCTCAAGTATGTCACCCCCAAAAACCATCATTCGCAAGCTCGCCAGTTCATTAAATCGTTCAACCGGAGTGGCATTTGCCCAATAAGCATTATCTGCCTCTTCAGCGTCTGTAAATGTAACCTTGCGTACAACAGGTTGTATCTTTCTAATGTTCTGCATTATGCATCCATTTCACCAGCAATCAAATTCAAACTGCTCATTACTATTACCGCATCAGCCAGCATGGCGTTTTTAATCAATTCAGGGTAAGCCTGGTAATACACAAAACAAGGCCTTCTGAAATGCAAACGGTAAGGCGCTCTTCCTCCATCGCTGATCAAATAAAACCCCAATTCTCCATTTCCACCTTCCACACTGTGCCATACTTCACCTGCAGGTATTTCTGTTTCGCCCATAATGATCTTGAAATGCCAGATGAGGGCTTCCATCTTCGTGTATACGTCTTTTTTTTCAGGCAGATAATACTCGGGTACATTGGCATGAAATACTTCCGCATCCGCACCTTTAATATCCTGTATTTTTTGATAAGCCTGGCGGATGATCTTTAATGATTCCCATATTTCCTGGTTACGCACCAGCCAGCGGTCATATACATCACCGGTTGTTCCTACAGGCACGATAAAATCAAAATCCTGGTAGCTGCAATAAGGTGAATGTACTCTCACATCATAATCTACGCCGCTTGCGCGTAGGTTAGGACCTGTAAACCCGTAGTTCAATGCTCTTTCGGCTGATATAGGACCTGCACCTACGGTACGATCCATAAATATGCGGTTACGCTGGAGCAGGTTTTCAAATTCTTTTAATGCGTCTGGAAAATCTTTCAGAAATTTATCCAGTTTTTCCCATGCGGTGGCATTAAAGTTTCTTTCAAACCCTCCTATTCTACCTATGTTGGTGGTTAAACGTGAGCCACAAATCTCTTCATAAATTTCATAGATCAACTCACGGTATTGCATTACATACAAAAACACTGACAATGCGCCCGTATCAACACCTATTACAGAATTGCAGATTACATGATCGGCTATTCTTGCCAGCTCCATAATAATTACGCGGAGATAGTCTACGCGTTTGGGTGTTTCTACGCCCAATAATTTTTCGCAGGTCATGTGCCAACCCATATTATTAATTGGGCTGGAACAATAATTCAACCTGTCTGTAAGGGGTGTAATCTGGTATAAAGGGCGACGCTCAGCAATTTTTTCAAACGCACGATGAATAAAGCCAACCGTTGGCACTGCGGATATTACACGTTCGCCATCTACCTCAAGAATAT
>JBGALP010000337.1:0-4465 GCA_044223805.1 Agriterribacter sp. | reverse complement strand
TTATACATTGAAAAGCCATTAGGAATAACCTTGCACCAGGCAAACATGCTGGCATGGTTGGCAAAAAAAAATAAATGTATTACACAGGTTTCTTTTCAAAGAAGGAGTTCGCCTGTTTTGCAACAAATAAAGGAGGCATGTATAAAGAAAGGTTCCGTTACGCATGCAGTAGTGGAATTCAATAAATACGAAATCAACCCGATGCTCGGTTCGAGGGACAGGATGCTGGATGATTTCAGTCATTGTGCAGATACAGCCAGGTGGGTATGTGGGGGAGAGGTGGTTAAAATTGAATCGCATTGCAAGCGTATAGGCGTACCTGATATTAACTGGATTGGCGCAACGCTGCATTTTGATAATGGGTCAACCTGTTATGCCATCGGAAACTGGAGTTCAGGAAGAAGAGTATTTAAAGTAGATATACATGCACCCGGCATATGTGCTGAAGTGGAATTGGAGAAAGAAGCATACCTGTATGAAGAGGGAGATTACAACGGAATAAGGTACGACAGCAAAGAAATTGCAGGAAGCAATGAACTATTTGTATTCGGTGGTTTTTTAAATAAACACCGGGAGTTTATCAATTCTGTTTTATCAGGAACAGAAAAAACATCTTCACCATTCAGCGATGCATTAAAAACTATGAAAGTGTGTGAAACCATATTAGCTCAATCTTTACTCGCACAATTGTAACAATGAGCAATAACCTACTTGCCGGCAATACATCTTTAAATCTTCCACGAGTAAGATGGCTGATGTTATCTTTTGCATTCGCGGCAACCGTATTAAATTATGTGGACAGGCTTGCTTTCAATTACCTCAGCGCAAACGGAGAATTGAGAAAGCTCATACCTAATGAAGCATTTGGTTATATAGCTACTGCTTTTTTTGTCGCGTATATGGCATCCAATCTTGTTTCCGGATTTATTATTGATAAACTGGGTACAAGGCTGGGATATGCTATCTGTATGGCTTTCTGGACAACCGCCTCATTACTTCATGCGCTTGCGCGGTTACCTTTTCATTTCGGCATCTGCAGATTTTTGCTCGGTATTGGCGAAGCAGGCAATTGGCCTGCGGCCATAAAGCTCACCAGCGAATGGTTTACGCCGGAAGAACGTTCAACTGCAACCGGAATATTTAATAGTGGCGCGGCAATAGGCGCAGTAGTAGCGCCGCCGCTCATAGCCTGGCTGGGCACACATTATGGTTGGCAAGCAACTTTTATTATTATCGGATCATTGGGATATATATGGCTGGCCATATTCTGGTTTACTTATTACACGCCAGAGCGGGCATTAAAAGAATCAAAAGCAAGAGCTGTTCCACCACTTAAATTGATAAAAACAACATTTGTATACTGGTTTACTTTCTCTAAAATTTTTATGGATCCTGTATGGTATTTTATTACATTCTGGATAGGAAGATACCTGGTAGACGTACATGGATGGGGGTTGGATAAAATAGGATGGTTCGCTATGTTTCCCTTTATTGTTGCGGATATCGGCAATATACTCGGTGGCATTTTTACACAGTTTATCATCAGGCGCGGAACGCCGGTGCCTAAAGCAAGAAAAATAGCTGTCGGTGTATTTGGATCGTTACTGGCTTTAGCACTTATACTCGGACCTTTCGTGATCCATTCGCCAACTTCAGCGCTTGTAGTACTCAGTATAGCCGGTTTTGGTTATGCCGCATATACAGCTAACTCAATGGCTTTTCCGGCTGACGTAGTCCCATTGAATGCCACTGCTTCTGTTTGGGGCATTGCGAGTGTAGGTGCAGGTTTGGGAGGCGCTGTATTCCAGGCGCTCTCAGGAATTTCCATTGAGAAACTCGCAGCCAAATACAATTATACTATTGCTTATCATACCGTTTTTATAGGATATGGAGCCCTTGCATTAATTGCGGTATGCATTGTATTGTTCCTGTTGGGGCCATTGGAAAAAAATCAGGCATTGCAACAATATGTTGACCAGGAAAATGAATTAACTCAATAAGAAGATAGAAACCGAATATGTTGAAATATCAATTGCTACATCCTGAAATATTGTACGCATTGGCAGCCAACGGGCATGGCTCCAGGGTGCTGATAGCTGATGGAAACTTTCCTGTTTCCACACAACCTCCTGCCGGTTGCAAAAAAATATTTCTCAACCTGGCACCAGGCTTACTTACTGTTCCTGAAGTTTTGAAAGTAATTACAACAGCAATACCTGTGGAGTCTGCTATCATCATGACTCCGCCAGACGGCGCTCAGCAGCCCATACATGCGGAGTTCAGGGAAATCTTAAGTGAAAAAGTATCCATTCAGTCACTAACACGTTTTGATTTTTACACAGCGGCAGGTTCTCCTGATGTATGCCTCGCAATTGCTACAGGCGAAACAACAAGATTTGCTAATATTCTGCTTACTATTGGGGTTGTTGTGGTGTAAAAAGATTAAAGTCTATTGCTGCGCTTTATGCATCCTGTTTGACGATTCTCTTATAACAAGTGAACTTTCAATTACCTGTATCTCAAAATCATGCGCAATTTTACCAGGTTCGTCTGACGCAAGCACATGATTAAAGTATACGTTAGCTGCGGCTTTGCCCAGCGTTCTGCTCTGTTGGGCAACAGAAGAAAGTGTTGGAAAAGTAAATTCAGTAAAAGCTTCATTCGCAAAACCCATAATGCCCACCTGGTCGGGAACCCGCAGCCCTAATGAAGCAGCAGCTTTCATAACGCCAAGGGCTGCATGATCGGCAACTGTAAAAAAAGCGTCGGGCGGATCTTTATAGGTTAACAGTTCAATGGCGGCTTTTGAAGCGGTTTCTTTTTTTAATGCATTATCCAATATATAGTTGTAGGGAATGGTAAGATCAGCTTCTTTTATGGCCTGCAGGTATCCTTGTTTTCTTTGTTTGTACACAGCGAGATGATCGGAGCCGCCAAAGAAAGCGATTTTTTTATAGCCTTGTTCTATTAAATGTTTTACAGCCTGGTAAGAAGCTTTGCTGTTATCATTTACAATGCGATGGCTTGCGAAATCTTCGTCTACCCGGTCAAACTGCACCAGTTCCATATGATGCTTTTTAACTTCTAACAAATGCTGTGTTGATCTTGTTTCTTGTGAAAGAGAAATAATAATGCAATCCACATTCTGGTGTATAAGCGTTTGAATACACTGCACTTCTTTTGTATACGACTCATCAGACTGGCAGATAATAAGGCGGTGATTATTTTCAAAACAAGCTTCTTCCATACCCGCTATGGCGTCCGAAAAAAAAGCGACATTTATTTTGGGAACAATTACGCCAATCGTTCTTGAAGAACCTCTTCTCAAATTTGCAGCGTTTGAATTATGCTTATAATTCAGTTCACTGGCTTTGGCTTTCACCAGCATTTTTATTTTGTCGCTTACCGATGGCAGGTTATTCAACGCCTTTGAAACAGAGGATGGCGCTATACCTACTTCCTTGGCAATGTCATATATAGTCGTTCTTTTTCCTTTTTTATTGTTGATTTCCATGTGCACCAAAAGACAGAGTATGCTCCATCAATACCAAAACTAATTCATATGCCTCTAATTAAGGAAACCGATTGTTTTTATTTTGAAATATTTTCATCTTCTTTATCCATTTTCAATACCTCATTCATGGAGCTTACAAATTGTATCGTTTTAAAAAAATGATTTTTTAAGAAGAACATGGATAATCAGCGTGGTCAAAATACAATACAACTTATTAAATAGTAAATTATTATGTGTAACTATAGCTGAATTACGCACGATCTACAGAAGGAAACAATTATTGGGTATATAATTAAGAATAAAAAATTTCCAATGATTTGAACGTCGTTGCGATATAATCTTTAATTTAGGAAATCGATTTCCTAAACGTATATTATTCTTCTGTTAACTCCTTTTTATGTTGAAAGCCGAAAAGCCTTCTCTTAAACATGTTATCTGGGATACCAATAGTTGTTTCAATGCCAAAATAGATCGTGGCGATAGTTTATCCAATGCGTGGCATTATCATCCTGAAATCGAATTGATCCTGGTAAAAAACTCAGCAGGAACCAGGATCATTGGTACCAGTGTAGAAAATTTTAAGCATAACGATCTTATCCTTATCGGTAAGAATCTTCCACACGCATTTCTGCACGAAGAAAAATTTCTGCAGGAAAAGCATACGCCAGCGCTGGCAATGGTATTACAGTTTCATGAAAATTTTCTTGGCAATGAAACATTATCGCGTGCTGAATTCAGGGAGATACAACAATTGATTTTTACTGCAGGTATGGGATTGTCAATAGAGGGCGCCGCAAAGGAAATCATCATTCCTATGATAGAAGAAATTTTTGAAGCCACTCCGTTAAACAGGATAATTATTTTACTTCAGATTCTTAATGTACTCGGTGAGAATGATGCTTACAGGAAATTGATTAAAACAGAGCAGGCTAATGCAAAGTACTCGGAAGA
>JBGALP010000336.1:0-4514 GCA_044223805.1 Agriterribacter sp. | reverse complement strand
ATGCCTATAGAACCCGATAATAATGCGCCGCCACCCTGAAGAGGTTAAATGTCAATCTCAGCCGCTTATCTACATACATTTGAATCCTATGAATTCATTGCTGTAACATTTTCTTAGAACCCAAAAGATTAGCCAATTATAAAATCCAATAAGAATTCTTCTAATCCCGAAGGGATTACATGTTTATAGAATCCGATAATAAATGGCGTACGACCCCGAAGGGTTCGAATGTCAATCTCAACAGCTTATTCAAAACATTTGAATTCTATGGATTCATTTCAATAACGTATGCACAACAAAAAACCTCCCATGCAGGGAGGCTTATAAAATATTTCAATATGCTTTCTTCTATTTCAATTTAGCTAAAGCGTCTTTTACTCTTGCTACTGCCTTTTCAATATTCTGCATACTGTTGGCAAACGACATGCGGATGCAGGTAGGCTCACCAAACGCAGTGCCCGTAACAGTTGATACATGCGCCGTATTCAAAAGATACATACACAAATCATCTGCATTGGCTAAAACAGTATCACCATCTTTCTTACCGAAATAAGCATCTACTTTAGGAAATACATAAAATGCGCCATCTGGTTCTGAACACTTAATTCCAGGAACTTCTTTAAGCAATTCCAAAATGCGCTTACGGCGATCTGTAAACGCTTTCAGCATATCATGTGAAGGTGTGAGGTCTCCAGTTAAAGCATCAATAGCAGCGCGCTGTGTAATAGAGCAGGTAGCGCTGGTTAACTGACCTTGTAATTTTTCACAACCTTTTACTATAATCGGGTCCGCAGCTATATAGCCTAACCTCCAGCCGGTCATGGCAAAACCTTTGCTTAAGCCATTCACAATAATTACACGATCCTTTATATCTGCAAACTGTGCAATGCTTTCATGTTTTCCTCCATAATTGATATACTCATAAATCTCATCGGAAATAATAAGTATTTCAGGATGTTTGCTGAATACATCTGCCAATCCTTTTAATTCTTCTTTGCTGTATACTGCGCCTGAAGGATTACAAGGCGAAGAGAACATGAACAATTTTGTCTTTGGTGTGATGGCATCTTCCAATTGCTTTGGGGTGATTTTATAATCACTCTCCAAAGATGACTGTACAAACACAGGCTTACCGTCTGCCAGGCGCACCAGCTCTGAATAGGTAACCCAGAATGGTGTGGGAATAATTACTTCATCACCAACATCAACAATGGCGAGAATAAGATTAGCTAAGCTTTGTTTAGCTCCGGTTGAAGCCAGAATGTTTTCAGGTTTATAATCCAGGTTATTATCGCGTTTCAATTTTACACAAACCGCTTCCCTCAAATCTGCATAACCCGCCACCGGTGTATAGTGACTATAATTATCATCAATCGCTTTTTTGCCAGCGGTCTTTACATGATCCGGTGTATCAAAATCAGGTTCTCCCAAACTCAGATCTATTACATCAATTCCTTTGGCTCTTAACTCGCGGCCCAGTTTGGCCATTTTCAGTGTTTCAGGTTCATTAAATTTTTGTAACCTCGATGAAAGTTGCATTTATATACAATGTTTTTGTGAATGATTACTTTTTAAAAAAGCCAGCAAACCTACGGTAAAAAAATTTATTACTGGTAATACGATTAAATGTATTGGTTGATGATATTCTCCAACCATTCCTGCTTTCCGCTGATTTGTTTTGGATTACCATTTTGTTCAGCATAGTTCCTTAAATCTTCCAGCGTTAGCTTTCCCTTTTCAAAGTCGTTTCCTTTACCGCTGTCAAAAGAAGCGTAACGGTCTTTTCTGAATTTTTTGTACGAAGATTTCTGCAAAATCTTATCGGCCGTTACCAGCGCTCTTGCAAAAGCATCCATACCACCTATATGCGCGTGAAATATATCTTCAAGATCGGTAGAGTTGCGTCTAGTTTTTGCATCAAAGTTTACACCACCTCCAGCAAAGCCACCAGCTTCCAGAATGATAAGCAAACACTCCGTAAGCTCATTAATATTTACAGGGAACTGATCGGTATCCCATCCGTTCTGGTAATCGCCGCGATTGGCATCCATACTTCCCAGCATGCCATTGTCAGCAGCTATTTGTAACTCATGTTGAAAGGTATGACCGGCAAGCGTAGCATGGTTTACCTCAAGGTTCAGTTTAAAATCTTTATCTAAACCATATTGACGGAGAAAACCAATTACAGTCGCACTGTCATAATCGTATTGATGTTTGGTTGGCTCACATGGTTTGGGTTCGATAAAGAAAGTGCCTTTAAAACCATTTTTGCGGGCATAATCACGGGCAATGGTTAAGAACTGACCAAGATGATCCAACTCTCTTTTCATATCTGTATTCAGCAAGGTCATATAACCTTCTCTCCCACCCCAGAAAACGTAGTTCTCTCCACCCAGCGCAATTGTTGCATCAAGCGCATTTTTTACCTGAGCGCCTGCATACGCCACTGCTCCAAAATCAGGATTGGTAGATGCACCATTCATATAACGTGGATTGGAAAACACATTCGCCGTTCCCCAAAGCAGTTTGACACCGCTTTCCTTTTGTTTGGCCTTCAGGTAGTCAACCACGGTTTGCATGCGCGACTCATACTCTTTTACAGAGCCCCCTTCATCTACTATGTCGAGATCGTGAAAGCAGTAATAGGGAACACCCAGTTTGGTTATAAATTCAAAAGCAGCATCAGCTTTGTCTTTCGCTCTCTGCACTGCATCAGTACTTGCATCCCATGGAAAAAGTTTTGTGCCAGGACCGAAAGGGTCAGCGCCTGTACCACAGAAGGTATGCCAGTAGGCAACCGCGAACCTGAAATGATCGGTCATGGATTTGCCGGCAACCACTTTATTAGCATCATACCATTTAAACGCCAGTGGATTATCTGATTGAGGACCTTCATATTTAATTTCTCCTATACCGGGAAAATATT
This sequence comes from Agriterribacter sp., assembly GCA_044223805.1. GTDB lineage: Bacteria > Bacteroidota > Bacteroidia > Chitinophagales > Chitinophagaceae > Agriterribacter. Next base: position 1,588 of record JBGALP010000336.1, on the reverse strand, counting down.
CTTTACTGCCTTTTGTTATGCTCATAATAGTAGAATCATTTTAGTTTGAACAAATAATCGTTACAGCTTGATTTTTGGGGGCTAAAGATAATGTATAATACAATCAAAAAAGGGTGGAAAAAGGAAATAATGAAGATTTAGGGAAAACACAAAAAAAGGCTATTGCATTCCGCAATAGCCCTTAAAAAGTTTCTTAAAAAGGTAAAATCCTACTCTTTTTTCACCAGCACAATCCTGCTTCTGTCAGCCTTATAAATCTGCTCGTAAAATTTTGCGAGATCATTGTAATCCGTTGCGGGAAACTCGCCTCCAATTCTTTCTATATATCTATAATAAACAATCTTACTTCCTTTTAACTCTGTCGAACATCGAAACTTACCAAATTTACTTTCTAAATTTAGTTTGGAAGGAACTGCTTCAATTGTGTAACCAAGCGGTATTTCCAATTCCGTACTATCAACATCTATATAATCCGCTCCTAAGGAAATAGAATATTTTCTCATTTCATTGGCGCTTAATTTTATATGCGCTCTGTTAATGATATTCGGTAGAATAAATAATCTTTTACCTGTTTGAGAAGCATAATTTAAAGCTTTTATTTCAAGGTACTCTGAAAGCGTGGGTAAAGCAGCATTATCTTCGGAAAAGTCAAAATTTACAACATCATAATGAGGTAAGTCAATCTGTTCCTTTAAATATTCGATCTGTTTATCTCTTGACCGAGAATTAAAAATCCCATGTCGTGTTTCTTGCTGCAAAGCACGATAGGTAGAATTGATATTCATAGTAAGCGTGCCATCTTCTCCTATTTTGCCATCAATTTTTCTAACCTGTAAGTTTTGTTGCATGGTATACTTGGGCGTTTTTACAAGCTTGCCTCCGGCTTCGTCAACCAATAACACATATCGGTCATCGGTAAAATCACCCAAGTATCCTGTAGGTTTAGTTTGATTGGTACATTCTAGCCAAACAGTATCTTTTTGTGATGGAACACAAAGAATTATATGATCAAAGGGATCATAAGGAAAATCCTGAAGCATATATTTTGCCCCTCGTCCTGAGCGTACCAATGTATAATATGATTTAATACCCACTTCCTTCAATAAGGAATACATATAGTTTGAAAGCGCTTTACAATCACCATACTTTTTGGTAGCAACAAAAGTTGCGTCATATGGCTGTAATCCACCTATACCTAACTGGATACTTATGTAGTGTGTATTTTGTTGCATATATTCATACAGGGCCTTAATCTTTTCTTTGTCCGTTTTTAATCCATCCGCCAACTCGTGCACTTTTTGCTTAATGTTATCCGGAAGTACATCTCGTCCCTTATTTAATTGTGCATTGAACTTTCCAAATTCTTCCCACGTAGACATATTGCCTTCATATCTATCAAGCTGAAATTTATTCGGAGCAGTATATACAGTGGGTACAATATAATCCCATGTAGGAATGGCAAACTCTCTTTCGATAGACTTAAGTGCCTTTAACTCCCAGCGAAAAGTATTATTGTTAGATTTATCAATTCCTTTTTGGGGCTCCGGAGCGTAATTAAATGACTTATCTCGAAAAGTTATATCCTGGG
>JBGALP010000028.1:0-31853 GCA_044223805.1 Agriterribacter sp. | reverse complement strand
ACACGGTTATTTTTAGTTCAACTGTTTTATCGCTCCAAATGCCCTGGCTATTGCTTCCCTGCACCTTAAATGTATACGTGCCCGCCGGCAGGTGCAGATAAGTTGCCGTTCGGCGCGTACCGCTTTCTACCCATTCTTTGTCAATGCCCAACAATTGATAGCGATATTTATTTTGCTGCGGTGCGCTAAAATCAAGCGAAGAAAATTCAAGCGTAACTACATCCTGCAAATGGCTAAGGGTAATAGATGCTGTTTGCTCAATTGTTCTCTTCAGCACACCAGTTTCGTCGCCAGGCGCTATTACTTTATTCCCAATTAATATGGCAGTAATATATACATTGGGCGAATAATTGCTGGACAATACTTTTTGCGGGTTAAAAATGTTTATCCCATTTACGCCGCCAAAAACAAGATCACCGTTAGCAAGTTTGCCAAATGCATTGGTATTAAATTCATCAGCCTGCAATCCATCGCTTGTACTGAATGTTCTGAATATGGGTTGCTCATCTTTTTTTTCTTTTGCTGCCAGCATGCAGAATAATCCCCGGTTAGTGCTTCCCCATATATTACCAGCTTTGTCTGCTAATATGCCATACACTACATCGTTGGGTAAACCTTGTTTGGTAGTATAACGAATAAAATTGCCCGTTGATTTTTCCATTCTATTAAGTCCGCCACCCTTGGTACAGATCCATAAATAATCTGCATTAACAGGATCATCCATAAATGATGAAACATAATTATAACTGAGTGAGTTATTATTTCCCGAAATGTTTTTAAACCACCTTACTTCAGGCGCAGTTGTATCTACCTTAAATACCAGCCTTGCAAAACCATGTTCAGTTCCTAACCAGTATATGCCTTGCGCGTCTTCGTAAAATGCATTGGTTTGTGTAAGCGCAGTTGTACCTGTATATTGATTAATGTTTATTGTAAATTTTGCAATGATGCCGGTAGCAGGGTCTAGTTTTGCGAGTGTGCCATTAGAACCACACGCCCAAATGTTATGCCTGCTATCTTCTATGAGTGGCTGTAACTGCTCGGTTGATGTTGTGTTTACAGGCAACACGTAATTGCCTTTTAGTTTTAAACCGGCTGTATACCATAATATTGTTTTCTCACTATATGACCACAGCCAGTAGTCGCCGTTTTGCGCTTGTAATACAACGGTAGCAGGATTATTAGCAACAATAGTTTCAATTGGGCTGGTACATTCGATTCCTGTAGCTGTTACTGATTTAACTGACTTCCATCCCTGGAGATAAATAATATCTTTATTGAGTATCGTTATGCGTTGTAAACTCAGATTCGGTTCAATCGGTTTAAAACGATCGCTACGGATGCGGTATTTATATATGCCGTGCCCAAGCGTACCCACCCATAAAACGCCTGACCGGTCAATCAACATGCACTTAATGGTTTGATCCTTTACATCCGTTTTTAAATAACAGGTTCGGGCATCAGTAATATTAGCTCCCGCTTTTAAATTGCTGAAGTCATAAAAGTTGTTGCCTGACTCCCCTGGTTTAAAAGAGAATTGATTTTTAATGAGTAAATCTCCACCTGAGCCGGCAGTTAATACGCCAGGTTGCATCTGCCCGGTAGAATCAATCAAAACAACAGGATTAAGGGGAACCGGTTCTAAAAAAAATACCTGGCTTGCTCTTGATGACAAATATTTGCCCGATCTTTCAATGAGGTTAGTGAAGGTATGTCCATCACTCAATAGTTCAAAGCTTAGCGTTGCAGGGTTTAAAATATATATACTCTTATCGGTACAGCCTACCCAGATATATCCCTTGTCATCTTTGCCTATACCTAATACCTGTTTGTTTTGCGGCGTGTTTTGCAGATAATAGAAAATGTACCAGTATCATTATTGGTCAATGATATAATATTAAGTCCTCCACCCTGGGGGCATACAAGTACCCGCCCGTCAGGCAATTCTATCATGGCAGATTCAATCCGGTTAGTGGAAAGTCCTGAAGTTTGACCTTCTTTTTGTGTGATGCGCAAAAATCGCCCGGTCTTTTTATCATATACGTTTACACCTCCATCATAAGTGCCTGCCCATATTCTGCCTTTGCTATCCTCTAATAAATTACTCACCGCATTACTGCTTATAGAGTTGGAATCCTGAGGATCGGTAGTAAATACTTTAAAACTATATCCATCATAACGGTTAAGTCCTCCCTTGGTAGCAATCCATATAAATCCCTCTTTGTCCTGAATCATATCATTAATCAATCCCTGGGATAGTCCTTGTGCGGTGGATATGACTTCGTGATCGGCATTGGTTTGAGCAGTTGCCGCAGTGCTGCAAATAAGCACAGGAAATATTAGAAAGCGTAAAAGTTTACTAACGGGTATGGGCATCTGTATAAAGATAGTTTACCAGGAATATATGTGCCTAACAGTAAAGCATACTTTTTCTTGGAAAATAAGCAAGAAAGACGAATTTCTCCGGTTGATGCACAATATGTCCTGATAAAAGCCTGAACTATACGCCTGAATGACTGAAAACTACTCACAAAATGTATGTAATCATGAGAACTTTAGGTCACCAGTAAATGCACCACTCCCAGCTCACCGGATCACACCAAATTATCCCCTGTATTTTTTTCAATCTTTATATTTCCAGGTAGTATTACTACCTGTGTAGCGTACCCTATGAATTTCATTCTGCTATGTAACCACCAGTAGTACGCATTAAAAAATATCATCTATTTATATCTCAACATTTAAACCCTGGTAAAATGAAAAAAACAGTACTTCTCTTTTCGCTCGTTTTCTTTAGCAACGCTATCCTTTTTGCCCAGAAAAAGAAAATGGCACATTGTATATTGAACATCCTGCTATTAAAGTGGTGGATGAGTTTGTTAAGGCAACCATCGCAGGCGATTCGGCAAAAATTGCCGGCTTTTTAACGGAAGGGTTTAAAGCCTATAACGGAACGGGCAGTATTTATAAAGACTCAGGAATGAACAAAGTTGCATTTATAAAAAATGCTTTACGGTACAGCCGCGAACTGGATTATTTTACAATAGAACCGCTTCCTGGTAGTTACCCCGATGCGCTGGAATATAAAAAAGATAATAAGGATGCTGAGGTTACTGTGCAGGTTTGGAGCGTTTTGAAAGGCGTACACAAAATTACTGGTGTTAAGATAGACGCGGCGGCACACAGACTGTATGAATTAACCAAGGAAGGCAAAATCAAGGCCATTATTAACTACGCCAACGGGAGCGTAATTGATGAGATAGTTGCCAGCTTCGACAACAGGACAAATGGCAAAATCTACAATCACCATGCAAATATTAATGCTGTGCGCAAATCACTGTATGCATATGAAAAAGGTGATTTTGATAAAGCGCTTACTGATTACAGTGATGCTGCGAGATTTTATGACATCAATGATGAATATGGGAAATTCCTGACCAAATCAGAAATAAAGGCCGACTGGCAAAAACTGTTTGATGCTTTTGATATGAAATTTATCGAAATGGTTGGTTATCCAGATTACCTGGAATATGAAATGAACGAAGGGCGTGAAGTTTTATCCTGGTGGAAGCTACACCTGGTGCGCAAATCAGACAAAAAAGCCATCATCCTGCCAATGCATATCAGCGACAGTTTTGATGAAAATGGAAAAATCGTTTCTGAAATCGTGTATTACAGCAAAACTGTATTGGCTAAATAAATGCCGGCGATATCAATAAACCATTAATAAAATAGATGGCCACGAGTGCTCCGTAATCTATGTTTTACGGGCACTTGTAGTACAGTTTAGAGATAAACACACATGACGTGTGTTATAGATAATTGATTTTCGCAATAAACTTAAAATGTAAAATCATGATAAAATTTATCTCTTTTATTGTTTTTTGGTTATTGTTTCCTGAATAGTGAACGATCAACAGATAGCAATGTAACAAAACAGATGCTGGTAAAAAGGAAGTATCTTATCCGTATACTATTAATTACTCATCACAATTTGAATATGCCGATCCCGAAAAAGGCAAAGCGGTACTTGATGCATGGAAAGACTTCGACAATAATACGCTTGATCTGTCGAAAGACAAGTTTGCAGATACTGTGGAAATGCAGTTTCCCGGCATGAAACTCCGGGCAAGCCGCGATAGCTTTTTTGTTGTAATAAAGTCTTACAGAAACTTATACCATTCCGTTAAAGCCAGTGTGGATGTTGTAATGTCAACCACGAGTACAGATAAAAAAGCAGATTGGGTATTGGTATGGGGAAGAGAAATAAAAACAGATAAAAAGAATGTAACAGATACCACAGAAGTACATGAGGTATGGGGATTTAATAAAGAAGGTAAAATAATATCGCTGGAACAATTCGTGCGAAACTAATATTGGATGGCATAGATTTTTCCCGGCTCTCTTCACCTTTTCACGATTAAAAGAATTGTAGTTCAACCCTGATGACCCATAATACCACTGATGAAAACCTGAAAAGGGAAATCGGCGCACGCTCACTGGCTTTAGCAACTGTAAATATGGTTGTGGGTTCAGGTATTTTTGTATTGCCTGCTATTGTTGCCGAAGGCTTAGGGGCAACGGCAATTGCGGCTTACTTAGTGTGTGGTATAATGATTTTTTTACTGGCGCTTTGTTTTGCAGAAATGGGGAGTAGAAACACCCGCAGTGGGGGAGCGTACACTTATATTGAAGAAGCCTTTGGCCCATTTGCTGGTTTTTTAGCGGGGAACATATACCTGTTTGGAGGTAGTATGGTTTCGGATGCTGCCGTAGCTAACGCAATGGCAGATACACTGCAATATTTTTTTCCTTCACTGGGAATTGAAATGTACAGGATGATTTTTATGCTGTTGCTTTTTGGTGGATTAGCGTGGTTAAATATAACCAGTGTGAAAAACGGGATAAGCTTTGTGGCACTGGCAAGCATCGCAAAATTAATTCCCTTAGTACTTTTGATAGCGCTGGCTATTCCTCATATGAATGCGAAAAATCTTACCTGGGTTATTCAACCTACAGTATCCAATATAGGATCCGCCTCCTTGTTATTGTTTTTTGCTTTTTTGGGTATAGAAGTACCATTAAATAATGGAGGTGAAATAAAAAAACCTGTGCGTACTGTTCCATTGGGAATTTTCTTCGGGGTTTCCATTATTCTCGTGCTTTATATCTCTATTCAATTGGTAACACAGGGCACATTAGGGAGTGCGTTAACTAAATATAAAGAAGCGCCATTAGCGGCGGTAGCTAATATAACCATGGGTAAACCAGGAATGATCTTTATAATTATTGTAACCCTGTTATCTATACTGGGTTCTTTAAGCGGTGCCATTTTGTCTATGCCGAGGATGTTATTTGCTGAAGCAAGAGATGGTTTAATGCCAAAATCATTAGCCAGAGTACATCCGCGTTTCGCAACACCCTACATAGCCATTATAATATATGTAGCTTTTGATTTTATAATTGCTATGTCTGGCAGCTTTAAACAATTGGCTATTATAGCAAGTGCTTCTTCACTATTGCTTTATTTAGGAGTGGTACTCAGTTGCTTTAAATTACGAAGAACAGCGCAATTCAACTCCCAAAACGGGTTTCGTATGCCCGGTGGAATGGCTGTACCATTAATAGCAACAACAGCAATTATGTGGTTGCTTTCTAATTTAGTCAGAAATGAAATTATTGCTATCGCCATCTTTATACTTTTTTTTTCAGTTATATATTTTGTAACCCGTTTAATAAAAAACAATATGAAATATATAGAAGCATTCAATATGCTGATGTCTGCTGCTAAATCGTTTTGATAAATCGGGTTATTATTTTATTGGATTAGCTTGTATTGTGTTCGCAGGTTTTTGGCGTTCTTATTTTTCTAAATTCTTTACGGGCAATAATGATTACAATTTTTACTTTCATTTTCATGCCACATTAGCGCTGCTGTGGGTTAGCATGCTCATTGTTCAACCTATACTGATCAGGAAGAAAAGATAGCCATTCACAAAATACTTGGTAAAGTTGCTGATGTTGCTGATTTTAAATACTGCATTCTATCTGTATTGCTGATTTTAAATCACTCACTTAAACAGGTAACCGAAGAACAACGTACTTTTTCCAATGTTTTGGTTGTCGTCAGAGACATATTTCTTGCTATCGGTAGCATTTACCATTGGCGTGTGGTATCGTAGCCATGTGCAGATGCATGCAAGAGCAATGGTTGTAACAGGTATTGTGTTTATTGAGCCCGCACTTGCACGCTTAATGAGTGGTGTTATTTTTAAAGGGCAGGTGCAACAGGCTTTATGATTACTGCTGGTGCAATAATAGCGTTATTGATCATTATTATTATAAAAGAAAGAGGGCAAAAAAAAGCACGCTGGCTATTCCCTGTTTTGCTAGGGATATATTTATTAGCATACACCATTATTTTTTTTCGAAATGCAACTTTCATTCCTTGACGGAATAATAAAATGGTATGCCGTGCTCTCCTAACATAATTGGTGTTAGAAAGGGATATCTATAAAAGAAGTTTTCTCATGTAAAGCGCTTAAAAACGCTACAGGTCTCCTTTCCAGGAGGCCTTCTTTTTTTGTATTAATTTTTTTTCAACCCCGTATCTGTCCTCGCTTTCGAAGCATCATTTCTTGTAGGGTCGCTTCCCAGTCCCGGTGTTGCACCTGGGTTATTATCATGAATGGATGAATCAATTATTTCAGTTTTAATTTTGGAAGCGTCGTTTCTTGTCGGATCACTTCCTAAACCCGGAGGCGTAGCTATCTCTTCTTTACTTGCAGATGAATCAAACATCTTGGTATTATTATCAGCATTATTATTGCAGGCAAAAACCGTTAAGAGCAAACCAATTATTAAACTTGTTTTTTTCATAAAAGAGGCTATTGATTTAATTTGACGTAAATAAAATCATGCCGGATTTTTTATGTAAGGTCCTGGGATGTTTCTTATTCTTATTTAGAAAGTGAGATTATTTTGGTCAGGTCGGGCAAGGTCGTCAGCATTTTGGAAGAACGCCTGTAGTCGTAAAACAGCCTGCATTATATAACTTTCAGTTTTTAGAACTTTAAAGGTAATCTCCTGCTTTTAAAAAATGAACCTACTTTCAGAATACATTAACGTTTAAATACTGCCGGAATATTATTCAAAATACTCCCCCATATTTTAATGGTACTGGAGATTTGTAAATGAAGAACCAAGATGAAATTTATCTTGAGCGCATTTTCATTATTTAGCCCGCTAATGGAAGCTCAACATAAAATGTGCTGCCTTTTCCTTCTTTGCTCTCAAACCATAGTCTGCCGTTATGTTCTTCTACAATTTTTCTTGATATGTATAATCCCAGTCCATGCGATTCTTCTCCGGCAGTACCTGTTCGGGCAGCTTCAGGTTGCTGAATAAATATTTTGTCCTGGATGTCTTCGGGTATGCCAATACCTTTATCTTCCACCGATAAAAGAATATTATTTAAATGCTCTTTTAAAGTGATGTTTATATTGGTGTTTGGAGGACTGAACTTAATTGCGTTGTGTAGAAGATTGCTGGTAACCCTCCATATTTTTTGCCTGTCGAGCAATACCGTAACAGCATCTGCATCCAGTAATAACTGTTGATTTTTTTCGTCAGCCTTTGTTTGCAATAGCTCAACACAATAACCAAGTAATTTTTTTATATCAACTTTCTCTTTTTTTATCTCTGCCGGCGCTGATCTTTGTGCAAGTATATCATTAATAAAAGTAATGGATTCTTTGCAGGTATTTTGTATGAGTTCAAGCATTTCCTTGCTGTCTGACGTTTGCTCTTTTCTTAATAATGTTTGTGTGAGTGTTTGAATACCACCTATTGGATTTTTAAGGTCATGTGCTATTGCCATTGTAATCCTGGTGTTTTCCATATGGCTTTGTTCAAGAGATTCGAAAGCGTTACGGAGTTCGCTGTTTTTTAAATGTATTTCTGCATTTAGATCCTGCAATTCATGTACATGCCTCGCTGAACGCCTTAAATTATACCATGCAAATAATACGATAACAACGGCGAGTATGGCTATTAAAATAGCGGCTGTGAGTTGAGAGGATTTTACCTGGTTTTCTTTTTTAAGCATTTCATTTACCAGCTTGTGCTCCCTATTCTCAAACTCATGATTTACATCCATCGAAATAAATTTCTTTTTCCTTGCTTCAACTGAATCTTTGTTTACAATATATTTTTTAAGAAAATCGAAAGCTATATTTTTATTGCCCGTTTTAGTGTAATAATCATACTGCACTTTGTACAGGCGTTGAAACGAAATATCGTCTCCATATTCCTGAATAGAGGCTTTTGCTTCTTTTATCAATTCATCTGCTTTGGTCAGCTCATCAGTTTGCACATACAAAGCGGCAAGCGAAAGTATGGTTGTAAGTGTAAAAGATTTGTAGTCGTCTTTAGTGTTTGCCATGCTTTTGAGGTATAGCTCCTTCGCTTTTTCCAATTCATTTGTTTTAGCAAAAACGCAACCCTGGCCATAATAAATAACCCCTTTTGCATTTTGTATATATGTTTTTTTCTCGGGGTAATCTTTTTCGTTATCTGTAACAAAATGAAGCGCACTATCATAATAATAACGGGCGCTGTCAAGCATTCCCGCTGATTCGTAGCAGGAAGCAATGCTGTTTAAATTTCCCTGCATGTAAGCAAATTTCAGCACCCTGTCTTTGTCGCAACGTTCTTCTAAATAAAAATTTTCACGATAATGATTAGCAGCCAGCAGGTATTTTCCTTGTTTAAAAAGCAGGTCTGCTATACCGTTATAGGCAAGATAGCTGCAATCGTTTTTAAGATATTGCGTGCCGGTTTGTTTGCTCAATACAAAATAATGCAATGCTTCGTCATAGTTTCGCAGCAACATGTAAATCTCTCCCTTATTATATAATGCCCTTGTTCTGTATAGAATAAATTTTTCCTTATTTAATTTTCCTTCGGTGAGCCTGAGAATGCTGTCTATAAACAAAAGCGCTTTAGGATAATCTTTTTTTACATCCTGGTAAAAATCAACTTTGATTTTATAACGTTCAATCTTATCGGCTGGTCCTGGGTTTGAAAAGGCATAAAAAACGGAGTCCATAAATGCTATCAGCGCTTCTTTATGCGTCCGGTCTGTGTCTTGCAGTTTAGTAATGATCGGTTGAAAATATTCAGGATGTTCATCTTTAGTAAAGAGATTGCAACTGTTTAATAGAACATATATAAATATGGCAATACAAAAAAGCAGTTGTTTTTTTAAGAAGAAGAAGTGCTTTAGCAAAATCATAGGCATTACTTTAATAGAGACACACATGTATACTTACTGTACACAAAAGATGTTATTAGAAATATGGTGCTGCTTAGGAGTTTGCAATAGGGGTGTTAGCCATCAGGTGGGCTTTTCCAGGTTGTTTAATTTGCTTAAGTTATAAAAATATTTCAGTACTGCCACCTGCCGCACTATAAATTTTTTGAATGCCGGGAAAGGGAAAGCCTTTATCTTAAAGTTTTTAAACAATAAAAAGCGGAGACATATAATCAGTAATGTATTTTTGACACCATAACGATGATTGATAATACCTGTAATTTTTTAGTATGAAAAAAATAATGCTTTTAGGTTCCGGTGAATTAGGAAAGGAATTGGTAATTGCGTTGAAGCGCTTAGGGCAGTACGTTATTGCAGTAGATAGCTATAATGATGCACCTGCCCAACAGATGGCTGATGAAAGAGAAGTGATCAATATGCTGGATGGCGAAGCGCTTGATCGTATTGTAATTAAACATGCTCCTGATATTATTGTACCTGAAATTGAAGCCATCCGCACAGAACGTTTTTATGATTACGAAAAACAGGGAATAACCGTGGTGCCAAGCGCAAAGGCGGCTAACTTCACGATGAACCGTAAAGCCATACGCGACCTGGCCGCTAAAGAACTGGGTTTAAAAACAGCGGCATACCAATATGCGAACAGCCTTGAGGAATTAACCCAGGCTGTTAACGTGGTGGGAATTCCTTGTGTAGTAAAACCATTAATGAGCTCTTCCGGTAAAGGGCAAAGTGTTATAAAGACACCAGCCGATATAGAAAAAGCCTGGTTATACGCCCAGTCAGGCAAGCGTGGCGATTACACCGAAGTGATTGTGGAGGCTTTTGTTTCATTCAATTCAGAAATAACGCTGCTCACTGTTACACAAAAAAACGGGAATACGCTTTTTTGCCCGCCTATTGGTCACAGGCAGGAGAGGGGTGATTATCAGGAAAGCTGGCAACCGGCGCAAATAGATACAACACATCTTGAAACAGCACAACAAATGGCCGCTAAAGTTACGAAGGCGCTAACGGGAGCGGGGATCTGGGGAGTAGAGTTTTTTCTTGCGGATGATGGCGTGTATTTTTCTGAGTTATCGCCACGCCCTCACGATACCGGTATGGTAACACTGGCAGGAACCCAGAATTTTTCAGAATTTGAATTGCATGCCCGCGCAGTTTTGGGGTTGCCTATTCCTGAAATTACATTAGAACGCGCAGGTGCCAGTGCTGTAATACTCGCCGCACAGGATGGAAGCAACCCTCAGTATAATGGATTAGAAAAAGCGATGCAATATAAAAAAAGCGATATACGCATTTTTGGAAAACCTTTTACACGTCCTTACAGAAGAATGGGAGTGGCATTAGCGTATGATGCGGTGGGATGTAATGTAGATGAAATAAGGAAAAATGCCATTGCTATAGCAAAAGAAGTAACGGTATCATCAACAAAATAATGAGATGTATATATTATTTTAAAAGAGTGCCTCCGGTAATGAGTTTTAGAAATGAGCAATACCTTGAATAAATTATATCCTCTCAAAGTTTGGATATGCTCTCAAATTTTAGCGCCATTCATTTTTGGCATTCTTTCTTTTTCAAAGACCGCTTACTTTGATAACGGATTTTTTATGTTTTTGTTGGTGATGTTTGTTACAGGATTGGCAGCTTCTATACCAACATTTATTGTTTTTTACATAGCATTTAAAAAATTAAGAAACGCTGCTGATATTAAACTAAAGTTTATTCTTTTAGCTGTTGCTGTAGTTGGTATGCTTATCACTGTTTTTTGCTTGTTTGGCAAAACGTCTTACGGCCTGCAGGGAAATTTTGGAGGGCTTACTTTTTCAATAATCTATGGAGTAAGTATTGTTATTGCAGTATTCGGCTTTAAAACTTCCGGGTCTTGATATCGTACTTAAAAATTGCACTGTCGTTATTGCTATTATGATTTCCCTATGAACATGGTACTCTTCAGGAGCGAAGCAACACTTTGAATTATTATCTGGTGTAATTTCTGTTGTTGTAGAAAAATTGGTATACTGAATTTAGGACGAAGAGGTATTGTGTTTAATTTTTTGCACAGACGAATATAATCTATTCATGAGCAGAGTAAATACTGAACTGTTTTCAGGTAAAGTTTCTGTTGTTTATTAGGGAAATTGCCACACTGAACTTGCTCCGCTGGAGCATTGTTTTTATAGCAAATTGCCGATAGAGACATCAGCGCTGTAGGAGCCACGTGTGGAAAATGTATAGAAGAACCTCAATGAACTGCCAAACGATGGTAACCATCTATAGTAAAAAGAGTACATTGCGCATACTATTATAATACGATGCCGAATAATTATTATCTATATAAACGGTTTAAGGTTGGATTGCCACTTTGGACGGTTGTATTCCCATTCATTGGAATAATCTTACTGCTTATTGCAGCCACACAAACCAGCGGTTTCTTTTATGCGCTGATGGGCATTTCATTAATAAGTATTGTGTTGGCCGCGGTACATCATGCGGAAGTTGTAGCGCACAAAGTAGGAGAACCTTACGGAACACTTATTCTTGCATTGGCTATCACCATCATAGAGGTATCCTTGATTGTTTCTATTATGCTTTCAGAGGGGCAGCAGGGGTCAACCCTTGCGCGAGATACAGTGTTTGCGGCTATCATGCTTATCCTTACGGGAATCATTGGATTGTGCCTGTTATTGGGCGGTTACCGCTACGGAGAGCAGTTGTTTGTGAAGCGTGGAGTAAGTGCCTCACTAATAACCCTAACCGCTATTTCTATATTAACGCTGGTATTGCCCAATTATACAACAACTGCAACAGGACCTTTTTACTCTACCAGCCAGTTGTTATTTGTTGCCGCTATTTCATTGGTGCTTTATATTGCCTTCATAGTTGTACAGGCCGGTCGCCACAGAGACTATTTTCTTCCAGAAGATGATGTTGCTAAAGAAGATGCGCATGCCGCGCCTCCAACAAATCTTACTACTGTTGTAAGCCTGATATTTTTATTATTAGCGCTAACCGCTGTAGTAATGCTTTCAAAAAAATTGTCGCCTGTTATAGAATCCATTGTTGTTGGTATGGGTGCTCCTAAAAGCCTGGTAGGTATTATCATCGCTACGGTTATCCTTCTTCCCGAAGGAGTAGCCGCAATAAGAGCCGCGCAAAAAAACAGGCTCCAGACAAGTCTTAACCTTGCGCTCGGCTCTGCACTCGCCAGTATTGGTTTAACCATTCCTGCGGTTGCTATTGTAGCTTACTTTGCCGGCTTTACGGTTACACTTGGTATTGACACAAAATCTATACTGCTATTGCTACTTTCTTTGTTTACCATAAGTATATCGTTTAGCGCAGGACGTACCAACGTTTTACAGGGCGTTGTGCTATTGGTTATTCTGGCTACGTACCTTTTTATAACAGTAGTACCTTAATAGGCACACATGCATTTTCGTACTTATTTTTTAAGAAGATAATGCCTGTTTCGCAATCAATCACATGATGATGATATTGTTGTTGCAGATAAAGTGCTTAATACAATATTGCTGCTTTATATGGTTCCTGCATGGAAGATGTGAATAATGAAATACATGGCGGCTTGTATGATCAGAAGATTGCAGGAGAAAGTTTTGAAAAACCAGCATCAGGAGTGAACTATTGCGAATCGAAAAGTATATTGCTATTGGTTTGGTCAAAGGGCGTATCGCAATAAAAGTATTTTTGTTATTCCAGGCACAAATACAAGAAGGTTGATTGCCAGCAATGAGCTTGGATACACCTAAGGACAAGGAGACATGGTTGAGAATTTTAATGGAGGGGTAAATACCGGGTGGAGGAAAACAATGTGCAGATAACGGTCACTTCAGGTCTTACAGCATTAAAGATATTGAGATTGGTAATGAAGAAGTGTTGTTTGACGGAGATAATGCGGCTATACATGCGCATTAAATAAGACGGTTTAATTTATTGTACGATACTATGCACGGGAAAGATACAAGTCTCAAAATTGTTGCTTACGTTTGGTTGCAACCTGAATCTGCCAATACTGAAAAAACATCCCGGGCTATTAATTTCAGAGCGGCTGACAGTGATTATCATGTAAGTGCAAATGATATAAATTCGGGCATTGATATAGATGTTTAAATTACGCGCATGCAGCAACTGTTTCATCAGTGGAATTCCAACACCACCATGAAGCATGCTATACTTGAAGGAAATGATGTTGCATAGTATGCAATGTCGTACTCCATTGTCGTATAGAATCTTGAGGCAGCAAAGGTAATGACAACAATAGGTTGATGTTAGACAACAGAGTAGTGTTCCCTCACTGCCCTCTGCCATACGTTTTCTTTACCTATTTCTTAGTTTTTCAAGAATTTAAAACTTTCCGTTCTTTTAGCGCCGATCAGTTTAAGGTAATACATTCCCTTTGCAAGAAATTGTATATCAAGGTTTTTCTGGTTATTGAATATTGCTACAGACTTCCCCGCTATATTGATTATCTCAACGGTAAAATTGTTTTCTTTTGTGATAATAGAAATAAAGTTGTTGGCCGGGTTTGGAAACAAAATAGTTTTATCCTTAGCAGATAACCGCACATTAATAACAGTGGAATATGTTGAATTGCCATCCAGGTCAAGTTGGTTCAACCTGTAATAATTAATTCCTCCTTGTGGATCAACATCTGTAAATCGGTATTGATTTAGAGAAGAGATGCCTGTGCCGGCCGCTTTTACAAAGCCAATCGTTTGCCATGTATTTCCGTTTGAAGATCTTTCAACATCAAAGCCTTTATTGTTTATTTCATCACTTGTTTGCCATTTCAGTTCATTTCCTGTAGCTGAATAATTAACGGAAAAAGAAATAAATGTTACAGGGAGTGTACTCGTTGCTGTTAGTGAGAGGTTATCGAAATAGGAATCAATCGCATTCCCGTTTCTGGAGGTAGCGATTAGTCTTATGCGGATAGCTCTTGTATTAACGGGAGCTGTCCTGGAATTACTGAATAATGTCCACCCACCTGTGCTTGTAATGGTGCCGGTATTGTAGGAGCTGAGCACTGTATTGGAAGCATTGCGGTATTCAACAATAATTTGTGTCTCGTCAGCAGGACTTTGATTAAAGGAATGCATATAGCCTGAAAAATTCACGGTATAAGCACTCGCATCAATATCAGTGGCATTCGCTGAAACACTTATATTTTGATACAGTTCGTATTGTGTTCCTGTGCCCGTGCCCCCGCAACCAGGGTTAAAAAAATAACTCCCACTCTGAGCTACAGGGTATCCCGTTTGGCTGCCCTGCATGCGCCACCCACTGCCGCCGTTGCATGTTGTACCAGTTGATACTGCTGTCCAGCCATTAGATGTAGGAACAGATTCAGCAGAAGGATTGACTATAAGATTTTGCGCGATAATTTTTGAATGCAGTAGTAATAGAAATGAAAAGGAAATATTAAATAAAACTTTAGCCTTAATCATAACAGTTATGGTTTGTGATAAAGATGAATTGTTTCAATAATTTATTGTAGAGTTATTGCATGCATTATCAATATTTCGTCTATACTGAAGTGAGTATTTTCCATAATACAGAAGTCTTCATCCAAAACAATGCCTTTTGTTTTTAGGAGTTTACTTGTACACGTTTTAATGATGAATGTGTATCAGCAAGTATCAAATACAGAAAGGTGTGAAAAAAAATCCTCATGTTGTGCAGGTATTCGTTAGAGTTAGTTTAGTAAAGCGATGAGGAGGATGGTGTTATTACGTGGGGAAAATACAATGTCTATTGGCAGATACCTTGCTTCTTATAAAACGGATTTTCTCATTGCAGATATATCGAATGTTAATTCCGCAATAGCGATCCTATCACATCAAAACTCAAAGCCTTAATTTATAAATTAATATGGGGCTACAGGTGTAGTAGTCATATAACGATGGAGTGAATCCTCCGCTTTTCATCTAACGGGTTGTACTTTCATGTTTTTAATCCAGTATTCATCCTTTATGTATAGTTAGGAGGTGCAACAAAGCAAACGTTTGCATAGTTTTTTCTTTTAAAAAAACAACTTTAAAACAGATCTTTTTTTGCGCTTGGACATCATCATGCCTGATACCTGAAACTCAATCCTGAAAAGGGTTTTGAAGTTTGTGTGGCGTTTAGGCATGATAAAATCCTCTGTAAGTTGTGTTGCATGCCTTTCCGGTTGGTGTTACTTTTGTCTTGTGATACGGAATAAGAGGGTAAAATACTAAGAAGAGAAAGAAAACGAGGATAAAGTAAAGTATTATGACGATTACAGAAATGTAATCATTTCAGAAAAAGGTTTTTAAGATTTTTCATATGGCAAGCAATCGTTAGAGGTCATCTGTTTCTACAGGAGACCTTCTTTTTTTTGTGTATATGCCAAACATCTTCCCTCATTTCACTTTAATTGTTGGATTAATCATCTTCTTTTTATTTTACTGTAGTTCACTGCTTTACAATACCAGGTGTTTTAACGAGATAATATAACCCGTATGAAAACCCTCATGATACAGGATAAACTCCAAAGCATCATCTATAGTCATAAGGCTTACTCCGTAAATTTTCAATATATTTTCCGAAGGAGTATATTGGTCAAATATCTTTTTGTCAAAATCAATCTGTAATTGATCTATTGAATCTGTAAAAATCTTTTTAATCTTTTCAATCTCCGCTTTGTTTATAAACTCAGCGGGTTTGGTGTTTGTAGTAAATGGTTTTATATATTTCTGATCAATAATTACAGGTTGCGCGGCTCTTAAGTAACAAATGCTTTGTTGTGCGCAAACCAGGTGCGCGAGGTTCCAGATGATATTGTTATTATATCGTTCGGGAATTTTATTCAACTGTTCGGTTGTAAGCTCCGCAATCTGCGAAAGCAAAAAAGTTCTTACGCTTTTTATTTTTTTAGTTGTGTTGTTCATTGTTTTTAGTTGTAAGTCTTTTTGCGTCAATATCAAAACCAAATACTTCAAGCCACAGCTTTTCGTCTATTCCTGCTTCAATTGTCTTTACATCTCCTCTGTAAAAATTAAAATTCCATTTCTCTAACAAATCATATAATTCTTTTTCGGTTGGTTTGCTTTTAAAATCTTTAATGTGCATATCAAAATAGCCACGTCTCAGTTTAGAATGGGTGTAGGTAATGTCAGGCAGGTAATGGATCCAGGAAACAGGTCATTCGTCAAAAGGGTTAGGGTACTAACAGGTGTAAACTTTGCCGCTACAGCAATGTATGTGGTGACTTGTGCCACCAATGTCCATTTTCTTGCCCAATATTTATGGTAAACTTCATTTATCACGCATTAGTAAACTGGCTCGATTATTTGAATAGGCTTTACCATCGTCAACAAATAAAAATATATTTTATGGGCAACTTACTTTACATAATCGCTGTTATCCTGGTTATAGGATGGGCGGTTGGATTTCTTGGTTATGCAGCCGGAGGTATTATTCACCTGCTGCTTGTTATAGCAGTCATACTGGTTCTCCTTCGCATTATAGGAGGTTCATCCAAGGCTTAACAATATTTATTCCTGGTTAAAAACAATCATCATGAAAAAGAGTACCTTACTATTGTCTGCTGTTACTGCATTATTATTTGCATGCAACAGCAGTGCTTCTGATCCGGTAGAAAAAGCAGATTCCACTAACGAGGCAAAGCAAGACGCTGCGCCTGTTGAATCAAAATCAAAAGAAAATACCAGCGCATTTCTGGTTAAAGCAGCAGATGGAGGAATGGCTGAAGTGGCTGCGGGAAAATTGGGTGAAGAAAAAGCTACCAACAAAGCAGTTAAGAGTTTTGCGGCAGATATGGTAAAAGACCATAGCGCTGTTAATGAGGAAGTAAAGGCATTGGCCGCTAAACTCAATGTTACGATTCCGACGGCTCCTTCCGATGAAAATCGGAAAAAAGCCGATGATATGAGTGAGAAAAAACCGAAAGATTTTGATAAAGATTTTATGGATATGATGGTGTCTGATCACAAGAAGACCATTGATCTTTTTAAAAGCGCAAGTAACGATGATATTGATGCTGATGTTAGATCGTTTGTGAACAATACGATTCCAAAGCTTGAAGCGCATCTTGCGATGGCAGATTCTATTCAAAAAAAGTTGAAATAAGTTATACAACTTTCAGAAAAAATGCATCACTCCGGTGATGCATTTTTGGTATATATAACAATGTGATTTATTTTAAAGCCAACGCGTGGAAGTGTAAGTACAAATTTTATAAGGAGAATATCATGGATGAGTAAATATTTCCCCATACTGATGTTGGTTATGCAGGATTGAAACGTAATTTTAATAGGGAATCCATAATAATGGGATTTTTAAAGGATAAGTATTTAACGTGCATAAGTTTTTATGGCTTATAATACAAACCTCGCCGATAGAATCAGAGTATACCTGGCTGCTATAACGGCATTGCAAATAGAGGAGAAGAGCATGTTTAGCGGACTTGCCTTTATGGTAAATGGTAAAATGTGTATAAACGTAAGTGGTGAAAATATGATGTGCCGCTTTGATCCACAATTGCAGGAAGAAATTGCTGAAAAGCGAGGTTTTCATCCTATGATAATGAAAGGAAAAGCGCTTGACGGATACTGTTATGTTAGCCCGGATGGGTTTAAAACAAAAAAAGAATTTGAGTTTTGGGTTAAACTCTGCCTGAGGTTTAATGAAAAGGCGGTTTCTTCAAAGAAAAACAAGCGTACAAAGTAGCGGAAGTTTACGTGTATCGTCTTGCAACCGTTTATTAATTTTCACATTAGTACAAATAGCAGTGCCGGCTTGTTAGTTTAGTTCGAGGATGATTATTAAGATGAAAAAAACTGTGATGGAAATAATACTCCATATGGTGAGATTGATGCGGTTATTATCCCGCATAAACTGCTGCCTTCTGCGGCTGGTGGTGCTTTGAACTTTATATACATTATACCACCTGAAATAGCTCGAAATGAATCCAGCCATTTTTTCTCTGCCTGCCTTTCTCCAGCAATGGATCTTTAAGATAACCGAAATGATAATAGCTATGCATAGTACAGTAATGGATGATAAAATGATGACCTGCAGCATAGCGATGGATTACGGTTATTGATGAGTATCGTTTGTGAGTAACCGTTATATAAAGATAATTACCATTCGCTGTTTCACATATTAAATTCTGCTTATTTTTTAAAATGGTAATTCCTGGAAATACGGCCTTTTATTTGATTTATTATTTTAAAAGATTGTATAAATGGAAACCAGGCTAATTACAACAGAACAACAGGAAATCAAGGTTACCCAGGAAGATATTCTTGCTATTACCACCTGTGAGGGATATTATACCTTTCAGCTTAGATCAGAACCGCAGGTGCTTATGATAAAAATAAACGATGCGTCTATTATGGCATCTAACCGTTGGTTTGGATCCTGAGTAAGATTACTGCTTTTAAAGATCCTTCATTTCTTTCCATATACTCATTTCATTTTCTTTTACACGGATAATTTTCGTTTCATTCCTGAATTGGATGTATACAAGATAGGTGGGTACACCATTGCTTAGTAATGTTTCAATTTCGTCAACATGGCTGATGGAATAATCATAATACGTTCTCTTTACAATGTCGCGTACTTCAAAAATCATCTTGTCTTCAGCATAACCCTTTACACAGCTTTCCCATTTTCCTTTTTGATCGTAACTGATTATCCAGGAAATACCATCCTTTTTAAATGATGCAACAAATCCCCTGGTTTTTTTGTACCATATTTCATCATCAACATTTTTATATCGTTGCTTAAAGTCTGCTACTGCTTTTGTGCTGATGCTGTTGAGATACACATGTTCCTCTTTTGCCATGTATGCGTTAACGTGAGGGATGGTTGAAAAATAAGCAGGGTAGTCGTTACCGGTACTGTGACCTTCTCTGCTGCTGTCTTGTGCTTGTATGCCATAAAGTGTTACCATGCAGCAAAAGGTAACGGCAGCGTATATTGTTGAAGTGTTCATACCGGTAAGGACTTATTTCCTCGCCGGATGTTGCATATTTGTTTTGGTCAAGATAGCTTGTAGTATTATGATTATGTTAATGACGAATAAACTAATCTTGTATACTATCGAACACTATTGCCAATTGGTCTTTCGCCTGAATTGCAGGTTATATTCATCCATAGATGAACCTGAAAAAGGTACCGGAAGAATCAGGAAGAAACCAATACCCCCCTTGTTAGTATCTAAAAGTAAATTGCCTTCCTTTGAAAGTGCAAGCCGGTTTGTTTGTTGACGGTACAAGAAGAAAACATATTTTAAGGAAAAACAACTGGAGTGAAACTCGAAATAATTGTTTCTTATTTTCCCTTTTATCTTTTTCGATTTTACAATCTTGTTGTTTACAAATAATGTTGCTGACATATGCTTTTCATCAATTGCCGACAACTGCATGTAGTCGTTAAACCCTGGTAGTTGCTGCCGGTTAAATAAAGATTTATAAGTAAAAGTATATTCCAGGGTAGTATTTGAATCTATGGAATGTAATTCATAAACGCCGTTAAATTGTCTAAGGTTATTTTGTTCCGTTATCTGGATCGGCTCCTTATTGTCAACTGGCTTTAAAGGCAATGGTTTAAGCATAACACAGGAGCTAAAGCCGATAACTACACCGACAATGGTAAAAATATGATTTGAAGATTTATCTGGCATTAGAGCAAAATATTCAGATGAAAATATTTTTTATTGATGAGTGCCTTTAAGCTGTTGTTTAAACATCAGTAAATTTCAGCGTTACTAAACTGATGCTTACAACAATTTTAACGCTAATTAACCTTAAACGCTATCTCTTAAGCTATTTTTATCGTACTTAATAATACTTCTTATTGTCCAACTTTACAGCAATTAAATGCAAAACCCCTATTTCTATAGGGGCTTTTACTTTTGCTTGTGTTGTTCTATGCATTATTACCAATACGCTGGTTGGGTATTAAGCAGCATGGTGTTCTTTTCTTGCAATAGTAACTTTTCGGTGTTTTAATCCCCATTCTACCATTTTATCCATTACATCGCTTAGCGCTTTTGCTGAATTGGTTAATTCATATTCTATAATAACCGGTACAGCATCGTATACGGTGCGTTTGATGATACCGTTTAATTCTAATTCCTTTAACTCTTTAGACAACATGCGCGGTGTTATTTTAGGGATGTTGCGTTGAATGTCAGTGAATCTCCCTTTCTTAAAAAGCAAGGTGCCGATAATGGGCAATTTCCATTTGCCGGTCATAACATTCATTGTATCGTTTAGTGCTAATATAAATTGAGATGAACATGATTTGGCTTCCTTCAGCGTCATTACTTTTTCCATAACATTTTTTTAAGATGACTATACAAAAGTATAGCGCTATACTTTTGTATAGTACTATACTTTATATATCAAAGGTATATAATTTTGTGATTCTAAAAATTTTTGAAGATGATATTAATTACTGGAGCAACGGGGCATTTCGGAACAGCTGTTATTGACTTTTTACTCAAAAAGGGTGTTTCACCCGCTGCTATTTCAGGTCTTGTCCGTAATCCCGACAAGGCGGGTGGTTTAAAAGAAAAAGGAATACATATTAAGACAGGAGATTATAATGATTATGTATCGTTAGTAAATGCTTTTAAAAATGTAGATCAGTTACTCCTGGTTTCAGGAAATGATATAGCTAACCGCGCAGAACAACAGGCCGCTGCTGTAAAGGCAGCAAAAGAAGCTGGTGTTAAACATATTTTGTACACAAGTTTTGAAAGGAAAAACGAAACAGAAAGTTCTCCCATCGTGTTGGTAGCGCAATCGCACCTGGCGACAGAAAAAAATATTATAGCGTCTGGTATTCCATATACCATTCTTCGTAATAATTTATACATGGATTATGTGCCTAAGTTTATTGGAGAAAAGGTATTAGAAACGGGTGTTTATTGGCCAACAGGAAATGGAAAATTAGCATCAGTAACCAGGGAAGATATGGCGGAAGCAGCGGCTAATGTGTTAACTGGCAGCGGGCATCAAAACAAGGATTATCATATAAGCTCTCCGGAAAGTTTTTCGTTACAGGACGTAGCCACTTTGTTGAGTACAATCACAGGTAAAACAGTTCCTTTCATTAATCCTTCGGCAGCGGAGTATAAAGAAACATTAGAGCGGGCTAATGTGCCGGCTGAGTATATAGAAGTATTTGCAGGTTTTGCCGAAGCAACAAAGCAAGGAGAACTTGATGCTACCTCCACAGATCTGGAAACATTGTTAGGCAGAAAGCCTGTAACTATTAAAGAATACCTGCAAGCCGTTTATGGTGCGGGGAAATAAAATTTTTCACTTTTGTTTTATACATTTTAATTAATCATTTATGAAGAAAATCACGTTCTCGTTTTTGTTTTTAACGTCGGTAATTACATTGTCAGCACAGAATTGGTCGTTAGATAAGGCGCATGCTAAACTTGGTTTTGGCGCAACACACCTGCTCGTGTCAAGTGTAGAAGGAAATTTTAAATCTTTCGATGCTAAAATCACATCCTCCAAAAGCGACTTTTCAGATGCGATAGTTGATTTGTCCGCTGATATCAATTCTATTAATACTGATAATGATAAAAGAGATGAGCACCTTAAGAGTGCTGATTTTTTTGATGCGGCTAAATATGGTACTTTAACTTTTAAAGGAAAATCTTTAAAGCCTGTTTCCGGAAAGAAATACAAATTGTCTGGCGATCTTACAATGCATGGCGTTACAAAACCAGTAGTACTTGATGTGGTATATAATGGAACAATTGAACATCCATACACCAAAAAATCAGTAGCTGGTTTTAAGGTAAGCGGTACTATAAAAAGATCAGATTTTGCTATTGGTGGCAGTATACCAGGTGGTGTAGTGAGTGATGAAATTGAGATTACGGCCAACGCTGAATTTGCAAAGGATTAATAAAAAGCAGACTTATTGCGAAACATGCTGTACCAGTTGGTGCAGCATTTTTTTTATCAATAATTTTAATATTTTTAGACTTATCATTCATCTCCTGAAAATCTTTGTCAGAGCATTTTTAATATAACGGATTGTATTCTTAAAATACTGCTACGATTTTTAAATAATTTAATGTGCTGTTTAAGCACTATACAACGGATAGACATATACGTGATACGGGAAAACACCTATTGCCTGGTTCTGCATTGTAGTACTACTTGTGACAGCACAAAAGTATAATGTACTATTTACTGTAATGTAAGAGTGATGTTACTTTGCATCGTATCAATAACACATGCAACCTCTGAAGGCATCAAGTAGACAAGGATCTTTTCCATTAGTTTGCTAACCTTTGAAATTCTTTTTATCCTCATAGCCGCAACTAGCATCATTGCTGCTTTTAATCCTGCTCCTCAACTATACATCTAACCTCACAATGTTCTTCACCGCTTAATACGCATTATTGTATTGTTTACAGTTATTAGCCTCAAACGATTGTGCTTGTTGTAATCTATTCCGTGTAAAACCTTTGGTATTGCCTGGCAAACACCGGGAGTAATTCTTTTTATTTTGATCTGGTTTTTTTAAGGATCGTGGATTTAAATCAGGGGGCATTTTTATGCACCCTTTTTGTTTGTATCGCATTTCTACCGCTTACCGTTTCATCAATGTTAGGATATAAGTGTAAGCAATAAGAAAATGGATACTCAAGATTTTGCTATCGCACTGAACCTTTTACTTTTTAGATGCACTTGTTAATAGAACAGAAAATTGCTAATGGAACAAACAATCTGGCGTCCAGGTGAAGAAACGGGAGGGGGGAAATAGTTCGCGACGAAATAATTATCCACTAATACAATAATTTTTGCAGCGCCGCCTGGTTAGGGCGGCTTTTGCTTTATAGCTATACTCTCCATAACTCCTGTCTCTTCTTTGAATCTGTATCAGGATTAAAAAATTTATCCGGGAACCGTGTATATAATCATAGCCAAGGCAAATAGATATATATCAGTTGGTTTCTCAACGTATGGCAATTGGTATCCATCTCTCTACCATTTACTGAAAATGTGTAAAATTTCTTCTATAATAAAATCGTTGCAGTAGTAATTCTTCTGTACCCAATTACACATCAGAATTAATGAAAATCTACTGTTTTGCTTCAAAATAAATCAGTTGCAAGGCAATAACTTCCTATATCGTAAGTTAATATACTCATCTAAAATCAGAAAATACCTTTAGTTAATTTTCGATTAGTGTTTTTTGAACGTAAACAATGATGTACAACTGTAGAAATAGTGCTTAAGTATTGTTGTGTGTATAGAAGTAGATAACTGTTTACAACAAATATCCGATACCATTAGTAAAACAGAATAACTAACCGTTAATTGAATGTCCAATATTCCGAAGAAGAAGATTTTTGTGTCAACCCTGTTGATATTTATGACGTTTACCTGTATTACAGGTATTCAATGTCAATCCTTTGCATACAACTTAGCGTCAAACACAATATTATTATATAAATCGCAGGATGCTTTAGCCGGTATTGATGGTACAGCCAGGATATCGCCTGTTTATTCAGACGAGTCTAAAATCACATCAGGATTCAATACACATTGGGCTATAACAGATAATACCATTGCGGCTGATCAAACCATTTGTTATAACACAACACCGGTTGCACTTACCGGCTCACTTCCAACAGGTGGCAACGGCTCGTTCACCTATCAATGGCAAAACAGCACTATATCGGCTACTGCGGGGTTCGCTAATATTTCCGGCGCTATCGCTCAAGGCTATGCGCCGGGCGCACTTACGGGTACGCGATGGTACCGGCGTATAGTAACGTCGGGTGCTGAAAAAGATACCTCCAGTGCTGTTCAAATTACTATTACTCCTGTAATTACTGCCGCGTCGAATGTTATCAGCGCGGCACAAACTATTTGTTCCGGTGCTGTTCCCGCCACACTTACAGGCACTTCGCCTACCGGTGGTGATGGAATGTACACATATGTATGGCAATCATCCGCTGATAACAGTACGTGGACAGCTATTCCCGGTGCAACTTTGGATAGTTATAATCCCGGTGCACTTACCGCGTCTACATACTACCGGCGAATAGTGTACTCGGGTGGTTGTTTTCACAGTAGTACTTCTATAAGAATTACCGTTACTACACCTATTGCAGGTAATACATTCACACAGGAGCAATCTGTTTGTTCAGGGCAAACACCCCTGGCATTTGCAGGTTCTTTGCCTACTGGAGGCACGGGCACATATAATTACGCATGGCAGAGCAGCACTACCTCCGCTGCTTCAGGATTCGCTACAGCTACTGGTACTTCCAACGGCAGAAATTATTCTCCTGCGGCATTAACGCAAACTACCTGGTTCCGGCGCATCGTTACTTCAGGAGGGTGTACGGATACTTCGGCAGCAACTGTAATAACGGTATTTAATACTGCGCCGGGAGATCCATCTATTTTTGGAAACAATGTGTGGAACGTATATGCGTATTCCGATAATAACTTTACTACTTATACGGGTTATTATACGGAGAACGCTTTATCTTTTTTAACAACCAACCGGTATACGCTCAGCCAAAGTCCGTCTTATGCTTCAGGCTACCAGGGTTGTGTTGTACCGGTTACCAATTTTTCTGCGAGCATGAAGCGCACCAATTTTACACCGGGTGCATACCAGATTGATCTTTCAGCATTGGATGATAATGTGTATATACTGGTGAATGGTGTGCAGGTGTACACGAGAGGATGCTGCGTGACGCCTCCTGCAACTATCAACAATGTTTGGACGGGAACTCTGGGAGCTTCAGATCAGGTAGAGATAAGATGGGTTCAGTTAACCGGTAGTTCAAGGCTTGGTGTTAATTTTACTTCGGTTACACCTTCTCCGTTAGTGGCAGGGGTTATTGGTAATAATCAATCAGTGTGTTATGGCGAAGCGCCTTCTACCGGTTTTGTAAATACTGCTTCGCCAGCAAGCGGTTGTACTATTTATGGGTACCAGTGGCAGATTTCTGTAGATAGTGTTGCCTGGAATAATATTGCAGGCGCCACAGCGCTTACCTACACAGAAACCGCTGCTCTCACACAAACCCAATGGTACAGGAGAGTGGTAACTGACGCGTGCGCTAATACAGCGGCAACTATTCCTGTTAAGGTAACAGTAAATGTGGTACCTCCGGGAGATACTGCTGTGTTTGGTGATAACACATGGAATGTATACCTGTATCAATATCCTGCGGGCAATACTAACTTTAGTGCGGCAACGTATAAAGGCTATTATACTGAGCCCTCGCTGTCGTTCAATTCAACTACCAGGTGGGCTAACGGAACCGCACCTTCACTGGCATCGGGTTACCAGGGCTGTTACGTGGCTCCATCTTACCACTGGACTGTTTATAAAAGAACCAATTTTGCAGCAGGTATTTACCAGATTGATATGCCTGTGCATGATGATTACGCATATGTATACCTGAACGGGGTTCTCATTTTTTCGCATGTGGGCTGTTGTGATGCACACACCAATATATGGACGGGACCTTTAAGCGCAACAGATCAGATTGAAATGCGCGTATTACAGGGTGCAGGCGGTGCATACAGTAGTCTTACGTTTACAGCAGTAACGCCGTTGCCCTTAACTGCGGGAAGTATTACACCGAGCCAAACCATTTGCGCGGGTAATGTTCCTCCAACTCCGTTAACAGGAGCTTCAGCTCCAGCTAATGGCTGTACTATAAAAAATTACGGATGGGAATATTCGCAGGATAATGGCGCAAGCTGGATAATGGTTTCCGGTGCCACTGCAAACAGCTATACTATTCCGGGAAGCATTTATACACAAACACTGTATCGCAGAACGGTATACGACGTATGCGGCAATTCGGCCACTACAACGCCCGATACTATATTTATGAATAACTCCGCGCCGGGAAATCCTGCCCTTTATGGCAGCGGAGTGTGGAATGTATATTGTTTCCAGGATGTAAACTATTCTATTTATTCAGGTTATTATACTGAGCCATCGCTTACGTTCGCTACTACATCAAGATATCCTTCTACATCAACACCTTCTTCTGCTTCCGGATATCTTGGATGCCAGTTGGTGAATACTTACTATTCAGTAAGTATGAAACGTACCGGTTTTACCGCGGGAACATACCAGATAGATGTTACGGCAGATGATGATTATAATCTTATTTATATCAATGGAGTGCTGGTGTCAAGCCTCACGTATCCCACTATACAAAATAATGTATGGACCGGAACACTTTCTCCATCAGACCAGATAGAAATAAGATGGAGAAATAATGCAGGTCCAGGGCAAACCGGTGTAAGGTTTACCCTGGTGAGCACTACGCCGCTCGACCCCGGTGTGATCACTGCCACCAACCCGAACCTTTGTTCTTCAGACGTTCCGGTTGTAGCGAATACAACTGCGGCCAGTGGTGCCTGTTATGTAAATTATTCCTGGCAGTATTCAACCGATGGCGGTGGTACATGGGCTGCTGTGCCTGGAGAAACAGGTTCGTCTTATGCTGCTGCCACAAGTCTTACTGTAAACACACAGTTCAGAAGGGTAGCTACAGATGTATGCGGGTCAGTTGCGTATACAACGCCTGTTAGCTTTACTATAGGGGCAGGTGCGCAGGGAGATACCTCCGTGTATGGTAACGGACAATGGAATGCATATGTATTCAGCGCCAATGGTACTCCATTTGCCAATGCCGTTTACATGGGCTATTATACAGAACCTTTGTTGTCGTTCAATTCACTTACCCGCTGGGGTAGTAGTGGAACGCCTTCGGATGCATCGGGGTATTTGGGTTGCCAGGTAAGTCCCGATAACCATTGGGTGAGTTACAGGCGTACGAATTTTACACCGGGTATATATCAGTTGGATATTACTACTCATGATGATCCGGTGTATGTGTATGTGAACGGAACGCTTGTGTTTACTCATAATGCTTGCTGTGATACGCATACTAATATATGGACGGGTAATCTTAGTGCCACCGATAAAGTAGAGTTTTTATGGAGAGAATTTTGGGGAGGCTCTAACGGGGGGATGAATTTTACATTGGTTACGCCTTCTACCACTATTACAGGAGGCACTGTTAGTGCATCACAAACCATTTGCAGTAATACGATACCTGCCGCGTTTGCGAATGTAGATTCTGCAACAAGTAGTTGTTATATTTATTATCAGTGGCAATATCAAACAGGTTGTACAGGAGGGTGGACAAATATTGCCGGAGCTACCGGTGTAGCCTACACAGTTCCATCTGCGCTTACCGCATCAACCTGTTACCGCAGAATGGCTACAAACAGTTGTGGTGTTACAGCATACTCCAATACGATAACAGTTAATGTATACGCAACTGTTACGGCCGGTACAATCGGATCCGATCAAGCGATCTGTAATGGAACTGCCGCTGCTACGCTTAATGGCATAACAGCTCCAACAGGTGGAAACGGCACGTTTACCTATCAATGGCAATCATCCACAGACAATGTAGGCTGGAGCAACATCAGCGGAGCAACCGCCGCAACATATATGCCGGGGGCTATTACTGCTACAACTTATTTCAGAAGAAATGCGATGTCGTGCAGCGGATCTCCTTCAGCAAGTTCACCTTCTGTTCTTATTACTGTAAACCAGTTGCCAACTATAACCACCCAGCCCAACAATGCAACAGCCTGTACAGGCGATAATACATCTATAACGGTTACGGCTACAGGTACTTTACTTGCTTACCAGTGGCAGGTGAACACGGGTTCAACATGGAGTAATGTATCTAATGGAGGTGTGTATTCGGGCGCTACGGCTTCCACATTAAACATTACCGGCGCTACCGCCGGTATGAGCGGGTACACTTACAGGGTGATCATTGCAGGTAGTTGTGCACCTTCCGTTACATCAAATATTTCTACTTTAACAATAACACCTACGCCTTCTATCAGCACACAGCCTGTTAGTAAAGCTGCTTGCGCAGGAGGGTCGGTTGCATTTAATGTAGTTGCCAGCGGATCGGGATTGGTTTATCAATGGCAACAACGACCCGCCTCAGGAGCTTATACAGATATTACTGATGGGGGCGTTTTCAGCGGCTCTAATACCAATGCGCTCACATTAACAGGAGTTACTACCGGTATGAATAACTACTCATACCGTTGTGTAATCACGTCATCATGCTCAGGTACATTAACCAGCAATGTGGTATTGTTGTCGGTCGTAGCCGCTATAAGCAATACCATCAGCGCAGATCAATCTATCTGTTCTAATTTTACAGGTACTGCATTAACGGGTACTTCAAGCAGCGCATATACTTATTTGTGGCAAAGCAGTACAGTTTCTGCGTCTGCCGGTTTTGTTACCGCACAAGGAACCAGCACAGCATCAGGTTATAATCCCAACCCTGTAACTGCAACCACATGGTATAGAAGATTAGTCACCAACGCTGGTTGCTCCGCTTACAGTAATGTAGTAAGCATAGCAGTAAATTCAACTCCTTTAAATATTATTTCGCAACCAACCGCACAGTCAATATGCGCGGGAGGAACAGCCACCTATACAGTCAGTGCCAGCGGTCCCGGCACAATCACCTACCTGTGGTACGAATATAACGGAAGCGTATGGACGCCATTGGCGGATGGTGGGTTATACAGTGGTACTACTACGGCCACGCTTACCATTACCGGTGCTACACTTGCTATGAACAATTACAGGTATTACGCCCGTGCTTACGCGTCGGGTTGTAATGCTAACTATGCAAGTTCGTCTAACGCATTATTAACAACTGCAAACGGACCGGCAATAACTTCCACAGCCGCGGATATTACATCCTGCGCCGGTAACACTATAACTATTCCTGTTACGGCAACCGGGTTAGGACTTAGTTATCAATGGCAGCAAAACACCGGAAGTGGTTGGGCTAATCTTGGAAACTATGGTGCGTTTTCTAATGTAACGCAACCTGCACTCTATATTTCAGGTGTTACCACGGCTATGACAGGTTATCAATACCGTTGCATAGTAACAGGTGCTTGTAGTCCTTTTACGGTTACATCAGGCGTTACTACATTAACTATAAACCCAGCTATTGCTAATAATTCTATCAGTAATAATCAAAACCTGTGCGCGGGAACTCCGGCACCATTAACCGGAAGCACTCCAACAGGTGGTGATGGAACCTATACTTATCAATGGCAGCAAAATACCGGCAGTGGCTGGAGCTATATTAGCGGCGCTACCGGTAAAGACTATTCGCCAGGCGCGCTCACGCAGTCCACTTATTTCTTAAGAACGGTATTCAGCGGAAGTGCATGCGCGGCCAATAACAGTGTATCTGTTTTAATTACCATTAATCCTGCCACAAGTACTACAGATCCAAGAGATACAACTTTATGTGCGGGAAAAAATGCAACATTTGCTGTTACTGGTACAGGAACGGGATTGAGCTATCAATGGCAGGCAAAGAGCGGTTCAGGCACGTTTGCCAATATCAGCAATGGTACGCAGTATGCAGGCGTTACAACTGCTACGCTTACTGTAATTGCACCACCATATGCAATGAATGGGTACCAGTATAGATGTATTGTTTCGGGTAACTGTACTCCGGTTTCTGTAAATTCTAATGCAGCAACACTTACGCTTAACCCAGTTGGTATTATAACAACTCAGCCGTCTAATGTAAACTCTTGTGCAGGCAGCAGCGTAAGCTTTTCTGTTACAGCAACAGGATCCGGGCTTACCTACCAGTGGCGTGAAAAAGTGGGCTCAGGTAGTTTTGCAGATATTATGAACGGAGCTGTATACAGTGGTGCCGAAACGGCAACGCTTACGCTAAGTGGTATTACTACTGCTATGAACACCAATCAATACATGTGTGTTATTACGGCGGGACCTTGCCCTGTTAATTCCAATACGGTTTCACTAACAGTTAATCAGCAACCTGCATTGGTAATATCCAATCCTGCTACAGTATGTGCGCCGGCCTCCGTAAATATAACAGCAGCGGCTGTAACCGCAGGAAGCAATCTCGCAGGTGGTAGTCTTACTTACTGGACAAATGCTTCGGCTACTACTGCTTTAAGCAATCCTTCTGCTATTACTGTATCGGGAACATATTATATACGAGTGGGTACTTCACCTGTTTGTTATGATATTAAACCGGTGGTGGTTACTATAAATCCGTCAATCACCAATAATACGATCAGTTCGGCTCAAACGATTTGTACCGGTACAGCCCCCACTGCATTTACAGCAACTACGCCTGCGGGTGGTAACGGCATATACAGTTATCAATGGCAAAGCAGTACTGATAATAGCACATGGTCAGATATTGCCGGCGCAACGGTGGCTACCTATAGCCCAGGTTTGTTAACCACCTCTACATGGTTCAGAAGAGTTGTAAATTCAAGTGTTTGTACCAATACTTCCACATCCATTAGAATTACTGTTGATCCAATGCCGGTTGCGGCAATATCATACAATGGATCGCCATATTGTGCAACGGGCACGGCTACTGTAACGCAAACAGGTCAAACAGGTGGAACATATTCATCCACCGCGGGGCTTTCTATTAATTCCGCTACAGGGGCGATTGATCTTGCGGCAAGCACTGCCGGCACTTATATTGTTACCTACAGCTTTAGTGCAGGTGCCTGTTCTAATACAACCACTGCAAACATTACGGTTAAGCTTCAGCCAACTATCGTAATTACAAATCCTGCGGCAGTATGTGTACCGGGAACTGTAAACATAACGGCTGCGGCTGTAACAGCAGGAAGTACACCGGGTATTACGTATACTTATTTCACAGATGCTGCTGCCACAACAACACTCAGCAATCCTAATGCAGTTGCAACAAGTGGTACTTATTATATTAAAGGCACTACCGCAGGCGGATGTTTTGATGTGAAACCTGTAGTGGTTACTATCAATCCATTACCAACAGCAACCATTTCATATACAGGAAGTCCATATTGTGCAACAGGCATGGCTACTGTAACCCAAACCGGTCAAGCAGGTGGAACATATTCATCCACCACGGGGCTATCTATCAATGCAGGTACCGGAGATATTAATTTAACGACAAGCACTGCGGGTACATATACTGTTACTTATACTTTCAGTAATGGTACATGTAGTAACACAACAACTGCCAGTATTATTATCAACGCGCAACCGGTGGTAACTATAACCAATCCCGCGGCAGTGTGTTCGCCGGCAACGGTGAATATAACAGCGGCTTCAATAACTGTGGGCAGTACCCCGGGTATCACGTATACTTATTTTACAGATGCGGCTGCTACAACAACATTATCAAATCCTAATACAGTTGCAACAAGTGGCACTTATTATATAAAAGGTACTTCTGCAGCCGGATGTTTTACAGTACAGCCGGTTGTTGTAACCATTAATCCATTACCTGTTGCAACCATATCATACAGCGGCTCACCATACTGTGCAACAGGCACGGCTACTGTAACACAAACCGGTCAAACCGGGG
>JBGALP010000027.1:0-31712 GCA_044223805.1 Agriterribacter sp. | reverse complement strand
AGTCTTTTATCTTTTCAAATGTTCCATTTTGTTTTTGGAGTAAAATGGTTCCTGCCTGTCCTTTGGCGCCACCGGCGTAAAAATCATCAAGTCCATCTTTATTTATATCGGCAACAGCAATTGCTGGCCCTTGAGTAGACAGTTCGTGTGGTATATACCACTGGCTGTTAAAATCAGTGAAAGTTGTATTTTCTTCATGCTTACAATTAATAGCAGATGCAGCAGTGATATCTGTAAAATAAGAACTTGCAGGCGTACGTAATAAATTATTTACAAAATCAAATTGATTAGCAAGCTTTGCAACCTTAGTGCTATCGTAAATAATTTTTAATTGTTGGTCTGCTTTTACCCCGGTTATTTTTTGCCATGTATTGTTAGGCCAAATAACAATAAGGCTATCAATACTACTGACAGTACCCAATCCAAAATGCACCAAAGGTTCTACGCTGCTTACAAAACCTCTTACTGGCTGTAATTCGCGGTACATTTTTTTATCGCCTGCAAATAAAAACGCTTTAGCGCCTGTAGCAAAAGCATTGGGTTTTCCGGCTTGCAGATGTATACTTAAAAAATGCGCAGCGGGGTTTACCTGTTTGGTATTATTGCGATAGATGCCTGCGGGCGCATTCATGTTATTGGTGATAATATCAAGATCTCCATCTCCATCTAAATCTGCATATGCTGCGCCCTGTGAAAGATTGGGTTTACCAAAGCCCCACGCTTCAGAACTATCGCTGAATGTAATATTATCTGCTCCTTTAAAAATATAGTTGTGCCATGCGCCGGGCGGCTGGTGCGCTAAAATTTCTTTATCGTATTTTTTTATATCTTCTTTAGAACGGTTCTTTGGTAAGCCGGAAATAAATTTTATAAAGTCCAGATCATTGGGTCTGCTCTTTATACCATTTGATACAAATATATCAGGACAACCGTCAAGGTCGTAATCGGCTACCAACGTACTCCAGCTCCAGTCTGTAGCGGCAACACCGCTGTACAATGCAATATCTGCAAACTTTTTTCCCTGCCCTATATTCAACTGTAAACAATTCCTGCTGTATTGATGGTAATAGCCAAACTTCCTTTGGTATAAATAAATATCCAAAGGATCATCTCCTAATGAAGACTTCAGTACTTTTTCATCTTCAGGTAGCATGTCTAAAGTCATAACATCCGGCCAGCCATCATTATTGATATCCGCTACATCATTCCCCATAGAAAATTTTGATTCATGACCAAAAGCTTCTGTATTCATCTCTTTAAAAGTTCCGTTGCCCTGGTTTACATAATAATAATCATTCTCATGAAAATCGTTGCCAACGTATATATCATCAAAACCATCATGATTCATATCTGCAATAGCAACCCCAAGACCATACCCAAGTGCACTGCTGAAAATGCCAACCTCCTGTGAAACATTGGTAAAATGATCTCCGTCATTCCTGAAAAGTTTTCCGCCACTCGCGTCGTTGTACTTAAAACGCAAAGTTGATTTTCCATAGGCATCCGGCTGGTGCGTGGTATGCTGCAATTGAAACAGATCAAGATCTCCATCTTTATCATAATCAAAAAAAGCAGCTTGTGTATTGTATCCCTGTAAATCAATTCCCCATTTTGCAGCGCTTTCGGTAAAGGTATTGTTGTGATTATTAATGAATAACTGGTTACGTGAACCCTTGAAATAAATGTGCGTAAACTGATCGCTTACACGCGGATCATGATTTGCTACGGTAGATACATAAATATCCAGGTAGCCATCACCGTTAACATCAGCCATGGTAACGCCCGTTGTCCACGGCGCGTTGCCAACAACGCCGGCAGATGGTGTAATATCTTCAAACTTAAAATTGCCTTTATTAAGGTACAGCTTGTTTCCATTGGCGTTAGAAGCAAAGTATATATCAGGCAAACCATCGTTATTAATATCGCCAACGGCCACGCCGGCGCCATTATAATAATACAGGTAATCAATAATACTGAGGGTATCTAAATCAACATTTATGTTCTGAAAATCAATACCTGTTTCAGACGGCTCTAAAGAAGTAAATAAGGTAGGCTTCGGTTTTGAGCAGGAATATGATAATAGCAAAATAACAATAACAAAAAAATACTTAATTGGATTTAACTGTATGATGGATCTATCTTTCATAATGATATAGGGCAAGATTTTCAACTATTTAATGAATGCCACTTTTGATTATGTAAATTATAGTTTGTTTTATTAATATCAAATAAGCGCAACCAATACTTGTATAAAAGAAAATAGCAACCGGAGTTGCTACTTCTTTTTTCAATAAGTGACTTTCTGTTAGTATCCAGGGTTTTGATTTAAGTTTTTGTTTGACAGCAATACAGGCGCCGGTATTGGTAAAAGGTAAGTATGCTTGTCTGCATCATCAGCCGGCTTCACAGGTATTGTTCTGGCTTCAAGGAAGTGACCAAAGCGGATCATATCCTGCCTGCGACACATTTCCCAGGCCATTTCTCTTGCCCGTTCTGCATAAATATTCTCCAGTGTAAGCTGTCCGCTTGTCCAGTCGTGGGCTGTGCTGCCGGAATAAGCGCGGCGACGAACCATATTCACACTTTCCAATGCGTCAGCCAGGTTTGTAGCTGCGCGAAGCTCTGCCTCTGCTTTTACTAAAAGTATATCTGCGAAACGGAATAATGGTACATCATTGCTGATGTTATCACCTACGTTTCCTCCTGCATCAGGAAAATATTTGATATTTCTTAATCCCGCCAAACGGAACCAGGGGGCAGGATTAGAAACCAGATACATCGTATCAAAATAAGCCAACGGAAGTTGTGACTGATCATCAAACAATTTAATTGCACCAGGTTCTGCAGGACCAATACCAACGGGGCTAGGATTACTGCTGCTGTACAATATATTTTGATATTGTGGATAGGTAATCCCTTTTACAAACTGCTGTCCACGCAGGAACTGTCCTGTACGTTGATCATTAAATGTTTTATACACATTGGTATTGCCATCTACTACTCTTGTTTCATACGTTGCAGTAGTATCATAAAAATCATAAAACGGCTTGGTGGTAGACATACCATTGTTTCCCATACCGGTTTGGCCAAATGTGAAGTATGCATTATTGTACATAATAGACGACACATTTACATAGTTGCCACTACCCTGAGGTACTACTCCGGCTTTTATAGGAATCATAAAGATATTTTCGGTAGAGGCTTCCTGTACCGCACCATCTTTAAAATTATCGAAGTAATTAGACATGAGGGAATAGCCGGCATCCTGTATGGCCTGGCATTGCGCTATCGCTTCTGTCCAATGCGGAGTACCGGTATATATTTCTGCATTCAGGTATAATTTGGCTAGTATAGCGTGTGCGAAATATTTGTTCACCTTACCGTAAGTACTAACATCACGGGCTGTTTTAAGAAAAGGCAATGCTGCTGTAAGCTCTGCTACCAGAGAATCATATACCTGCGCTCTTGGAAGCGTTGCAACAGTAGTAGGATCCTGTTTAAAGTTGGTAACATAAGGAATATTACCAAACAGGTCCAACGCATGATAGTAGAAATAAGACCTGATAGTTTTTACTTCAGCCAAATCAGATTGTACTGATGCAGGAGCCGGGTTGAGATTATTAAGTGTGTATATAATGTAGTTACATTTACCTACTCCATTATAGATATCACTCCATGCCCAGCCAACAGCGCCTCCATCGGCAGCTTCTTTATGATACCAGATATTGGTCCACATACCGCCATCACCCCAGTCACCACCACGGGTAGGTGTAATCATTTCATCTGAAGAAATTTCATGCTCCCAGTAAATGCCCGACTGAGCCGCTAAAGGCTGTAGTGCTGCATAAGCAGGTGCCTTACCTGCAGCTATCTGTGCCGGCGTTTGCCAGAAGTTCTCATTAACGATTTGTGAATATACTTTGGCGTCCAGCTTGGTACAGCGCAAGCCCGAAAGCGTTAAAGCCATCAGTGCCAGAAGTGATATATTATATTTTATTTTTTTCATCCTCTTTAATTTATTATTCGGTTCAAAATTTTTTCCCTTAGGTTTATTTAAATGATACATTAACACCTAAAGTAAATGAACGTGCTTTGGGATAATAGCCACCGCTTCCACTATAAGTAAGGTCAATAAACGCAGGGGTAGCTTCATTGTTTACACCGGCAACTTCAGGATCAAGTCCTTTGTATTTGGTGATCACAAAAAGATTGTTGCCTGACAGGTACAACCGCAGGTTTTCAATGCCTTTGACTTTAGGGAAATTGTATGATAAGGTTAAACTTTCCAACCGCAGGTAAGATGCATTTTCCAACCAGTAATCAGAAGGAATAGGATCATTCTTTAATCCACTGGTTACCGCTTCTTTCAATGCATTTACAGATGGCAAATTGTTATAGTTTGCCAGGTTAAGGTTGGTGTTATTAAATATTTTTACACCAGACACACCGCGGAAAAATACATTAAACCCAAAATTTTTATAAGAAAGATTGGTTGAAAAACCGTAGGTAAACTTAGGATATGGATCAATATACCTGTTCTCTGCGTCCAGGTAATTGGTGGTTTGTGTTTTATCTGCTTTTTCAAACAAAGACTTTCCGTCGGCATCTTTACCTACATAATGGGGCAGGTAAAAAGTGTAAGGCGATCGCCCAACTACAAGGTAGGTAATGGGATTAGAACTTAATCCACGACCGCTGGCGCTTCCCGCAACCACCTTGTCTGAAGCCAATTCCTGCCCGTTCCATGTACCTGAAAGGCTTGTAACTTTAGTATTAATAGTTGTGATTTGTCCGCCAACCGATAAACTCAAATCTTTGGTATGCAGTATCTCTCCATTAACCTGAATTTCTATGCCTTTGTTGGTAAGGCTACCTACATTTGCCAACACGTTAGGAACAAAGTTGGGTGGCACAGGCACATTATAATTGTACAACAGGTTTTTTGTTTTATCGTTAAATGCGCTGAAAGAACCGGTTAAACGACTTTTGAATAAAGCAAACTCTACACCCAGATTTTTACCATGTCTTTCTTCCCAAACCAGGTCTGGATTAGGATTTTGATTAGGAGAGAATCCAACGGGATAAGGATTGGTTGGGTTAGTAGGATCATATGTGGTACCTCCCGCAGCCAGTGTTGTAAGGGTATTATATGCAGTAATCGCATCCTGGTTACCCACCACGCCATAGCCGGCATTGATCTTTAACTCATCAAGCCATGACACATCTCTGAGGAAAGACTCACCTTTTACACGCCATGCCGCAGATATAGAAGGGAAATTACCCCAACGGTGGTTTGCTCCAAATTTAGAAGAACCATCCCGGCGAAAACTCGCGGTTAAATAATATTTTGAATCGTAGTTATAGTTCAATCTACCCAAAAAAGAGATGATCTTATATTCTTCTTTGCTTGAATAGATGGTATTCAAACTGGAGTTGCCATTCTGCAACGCATTGTTAGTATTGGCATCTACCACAAAACCTTTGCCTGATGCAGTGTACAACTCGTAAGTATAATAGTTGTACTCATACACACCTGTAGCGCCAATGCTATGCTTATTAAATGTTTTGTTGTAGTTAAGATGGAAATCTCCCTTCTTGGAATCTCTGTTTCCTGCTCCTTTTGAACCTGCATTCAAATTATCTGCTCCGGGAATAACCGGCAGATAATAATCGGCCTGAACATTAAATTTGGTAAGCGAACCGGTTACCCCTGCTGTTAAATCAGGAATAATTTTATAATTCACCGTTCCGTACAGCAAGCTCAATTGTTCTCTTGTTTTGTTGGTGATCATATTCTGGTACAAAACAGGGCTCTGGTAGTTATACTGGAATACTGGGTTATCTGAACCATCTTCCGCCTTTAAACGGATATAGGGAGGAATAACATTAGCCCAGTTAAAGATGTTCCTGTTTACCAGATCTCTGTTGGTACTTGTGTTTACAACACCTACCTGTATATCCAGCTTATCATTGAGCGCTTTCTGTTGTGCGTTAAAACGTAAACCTACCTGCTCTTTACCGGTATTGATCACAATACCCTCCTGGTTAAGATAGTTTACCGAACCGCGGTAATTGAAATTTTCACCACCACCTGAAATACCTACGGTATGGCTATGCGTAAGCCCCGTTCTTAAAATAGCGCCAACCCAATCGTTGGTTACACCCGGCGCGCTGTTGGCTGATTCCAATTGTGCGGCCGCATCAGCACCAATGAGTTTAGTTGCTTCTTCCATAAATTCCGGAGTAGTTAACAAATCTGGTTTTTTCGCCACCTTTGAAGTAGACACATAACCTGAATAATCAACCAATGTACGTCCGTTGCGGCCTTTGCGTGTATTAATAATAATGACACCATTAGCACCACGTGAACCGTAAATAGAAGTAGCAGATGCATCTTTTAATACGTCATACGAAAGTATATCGCCAGGAGGTATATTAGAAATCTGGTTGATGTCATCTAAAATTACTCCATCTACCACCACTAAAGGACTTTGACCGCCAGATAAGGATGTTTGTCCACGAAGGCGGATCACCACGTTTGAGTTAGGATCACCATCAACTTTTGTGATAACCAATCCTGGTACTTTACCCTGAATCTGATCCATTGGGTTAGTAACAAGCCCCTGGGTGAAATCTTTTGTTGTAATACTTGATACCGCACCGGTTACATCTTTTCTTTTGGAAGTACCATAACCTACTACAACTACATCAGTAAGGTTTGAGCTGGTTTCTGCCATAAGAATATTACCAAGGTTGGTTTTACCTTCTACTTTTACCGAAAGGTTTTCATAACCTACAGAACTGAAGTTCAGTGTTGCATTATCATCAACATCCAGTGAAAATTCTCCGGCATCGTTAGTAGTAGTTCCTTTGCCACTTTTGTTAACTGTTACGCTCACATTAGCTAAAGGCTCTCCTTTAGCATTAATAACCGTACCCTTTACTGTAATAACTTTCAAAGTAAACGAAGGGCTGTTAATAACAACAAGGTTATTTTCCATTAATTTAAAAGTCAGCTTTGTATTTTCCAGCAGCTTCCCTAATAACTGATCAAGTGGCATTGATTTAGCGTCAATGTTCACCTTCACATTATCAGGCAATATCATATTGCTGAAAACAAAACGGTAACTGCTTTTTTTCTCCACTTCTTTTAACGCCCTGGATAAATCAAGATTGCTCAATTTAACCGTGAGCATTTCCTGCGAAAATGTTTTGGCAGAAATCTGTAAGCTCGTTAGTAAAATAATTAAAACGCTAAGTTTCATAAGCAGAAACACTTTTAGTGCCCCGCTCACCAGCGGGGAAGAATTAGGGGATTTGTTTTTTTTCATACCTTAGTTATGGTTTTAACTGTTACAAAAAGTGAAACAGGCGCAAACGTCAATAAGTTCCTGTTTCGGCAATTAAAGCTGAGAGAATGTTCACGCATTCTCTCTTTTATTTAGAAATAGTTATGTTGTTATCTTCAATAGTGTAATGAAATGGATAGGAAAGCTGTAGTGCTTTTAATACCTGCTCAATGGTTTCTTTTTCAAAAGTTGCGGAAAAGCGGTAATCGGTTACCTTTTTATCTTTAAAATCAATATTTACATTATATAACCGTTCAAGGTCTGTTTTTATCTCCGAAAATGTTTTATCGTAAATATCCAGCCTGTCGTATACCCAGGAAGTTTCTATGATAGAATTGTCTTTATTATTAATGGTTAATCCTTTCACCATTGGCGCATTAGCTGTTTCTATCTCCGCTATTTTTTCTTTTTCTGCTACATCTTCTTTATTAGGGATAATTGCTTTCTGATTAGGATTTAAAAAGAAGCTGTTTTTCTTTTGATTTTTCAGAATCACCTGTACTTTACCTCTTATTAAAGAGGCTTCCTGCGTTCTGTCTTCTTCGTAAGCTTTTACGTTAAATAATGTTCCTAACACCTTTACCTCAAAATGCTTCATATTTACCACAAAGGGCATTTTTGCATTATGGGTTACATCAAACAACGCTTCGCCTATAAGGTTTACTTCCCTGTTCCCAACGCCAAACTTGTTATCAATTCTCAACGTTGACTTCGCGTTTAAAATAACTTTTGAACTATCCGGCAGCCAGATTGTTTTCTTTTCACCGTAGTTGGTAGTATAAATAAGCGGCTCAACTTTTTTAGTGATAGTTTCAGCAATGGGTTGCGAAGATTGCTCTGTTGAACCGGAAAACTGAGTAATTAAATACATGCCGAATCCAATTGCCACCGCTGCCGCCGCGTAAATCCATACTTTTTTAAAAGATAATCTACGGGTTGACAATTTCACTACCTCATCTTCCT
Organism: Agriterribacter sp.; assembly: GCA_044223805.1. Lineage (GTDB taxonomy): Bacteria > Bacteroidota > Bacteroidia > Chitinophagales > Chitinophagaceae > Agriterribacter. The sequence continues at coordinate 23,400 of JBGALP010000027.1, read as the reverse complement.
GAGCCATTGTATTATGTAAAGCATATTTTGCTTCTGCGGCTGCTTTAAATTCAGCCAACGCGGTTTCCTGCTGCTGCTGTAAAAACATGGTAGAAATGCCCAATACTATCTGCCTGGCTTCCTCCAGGTTGGCTTTTTCATCAGGAAAAATCAACAGATAGTTTTCCCAATGCTCAATGTCATGGTGATTTCTGTTGTAGCAGTAATTAATAAAGGAATCATCAATAACCAGCTCCTCAATTAAAAGCGGAGTTTGCATAATTTTTAAAGCTTTACCAAAGCAGGACGCAGAGGAGCAGCTTTTTTACCAGCTTATTTTAACATTTTTTATAAAAATCCGATAAGCAGGAGCAATAATGGAAAAACAGATGCCGTGCCTGCATATTTAACCTGCACAAGGTCGGCCCTGAGGAGTTTTAACCCTTCAAACAGGTTATTATAAACACTTCTTTGCGAAAGCCCTGTTTTTTCGGCTATTTCTATCGTGGTAAGCCCTTCGTAAAATTTATGGAAGATCACTTTTTTACAGCGGGCAGGCAGTTTTTCATATAAGTCCTTTATTTTTTTAACCATTTCTGCCTTTTGTTGCTGCTCCACTATAATATCTTCTACGCCCGACTCATAGTCTTCTTCGCGCATTAAGAAATCATGCACTTCCCTTGTTTTATTGTTTCTACGGATGACATCTATAAGCTTACGACGGAAAGTAGTACTAAGATAGGCTTTGGGATTAATTATAGCCTGTGCCTGAATGCCTTGATCAATTAAATCAAGAAACATCTGGTTAATAATATCTTTTAAATCTTCACGGTTCCAGCCAAACCGCACTCCAATATGTACGAGATGATCATAATATGTTCTATGCAAATCATAGAATATTTGCAGATCGTCTTCAATTGGAGTCATTATAATTGTTCGTTTATAATAAGATAACTGGCAGTTTTGGCATTATTACGCACCACTAAACTACAAGCAAATTACTTAAATAAGTATCATCCCAAAAAAAATAACATAAACATCTTATCAAAATCTAAATGAATTTATCTTAACCTGTTAGATTTCACAGCGTGATTTTCTCTACAGAAGGAAAAAAATTCCATACATACATAAGTGACCAGCCTTAAATAGTATGGCACAATTTTTCTGAGCATTTCAATATGAAAAAAATAAAAAATAAAACACAGGAACAAGACATTGCGATAAATATGCCTGAAGTAAAAGACATTCCAGGGCAGGAGCATATCAAACCTCCGCGCTTAAAAGAAATGATGGATACTACTATTTCTTCCGCAGATGAAGAAGGCGAAGGGATACTGGATGATCTTAATAAGGAAGACGACGATTCGATTGTGGATAATAATTCCAATGTAAGCAAACTTGAAAAGAAAATATTATCGCAAAGCGATAGACAAGTGAATGGTGAATCAGAAGATCTGGATAAATTAGCCCTTGATAAAATTGACGACGATGAAGATGTAGAGCAGGGTGATCCTTCAGATATGGGCGAAGACCTTGATGTGCCTGGTAGTGAGCTGGATGATGAAGACGAAGATATTGGTGAAGAAGATGAAGAAAATAATAGTTACAGCAGGCCGGATTAGGGGTGAATGGTGAAATGTGAGACGTGAGAATATAAACGTGAAAGTTGCTTTTGTCTGTTGATGTTGTTATGAGGATCTACATGCGTTTAAGCCTAATATCCGGAGGTAGTGCATCGGCTGCCTCCTCACCATGCCTTCTTCCTGTTCCTAAAATACTTCTCCTATATTAACAAACAATCCCCGCGACCCCTGAGTGCCAAACCCATAATCAATAGCTATATTGGTATTTGATTTTTTATTGAGCTTTACGCGTATACCAGCGCCGGCGCCGGGTTGTATGGCTTGTAATGATGAAGAAGGTGTAGGGGAAAATGTTTGCCCATTAGCAAAAACTACAGCTCCTATTAATCCATTATTAGTAATATCAAAACGGTATTCCGATTCAAGGTAAAGCATTTTATCGCCACGAAAACGCCCCTGTATAAATCCTCTACCGGTATTATTATAACCATCCCAGCCGGTGGAAGGCAGATCGAGATAAGGAGGAGTACCGCTAAGCACGAACCAATTATAACTCCATAATGCCAGCACATTTTTTTTGTTACCGGGTAGTCTGAAATATTTTCTCACATCAATCAGCAACGACCGCCAGTTAGCATCACTTCCCAGCCATTTGGAATTGTTACGTAGCGTTAAGGCTGCCGAAAACCCTTGCAATGGATTAATAATATTCTTACGGCTATCATACATCATATTTAAGGTAAGACCCGATGAAACACTTTTAGCAGAAGTGCCATATTTTTCATAATCAGATATTCCTCCGTCGGCGAATGGCTGAGAAGTAATATTCCAGTGATAATCGAAGTTATACCCTATACCAGCGGAAAAAAAAGGCGTAATTCTTTTTAATACATTCTGGTAAACGCGTATATAACGGTAATCCATAGGTGTTTCGTTGCTGATACTTGCATTGCTGCCCAACCCGAAAGTACTCTGTGGATATTTCATAAACCGCCAGTCGCCAATCAGGTTCCATTGGTTACCAGGCAACCAGATATTTAATTGAACAGGTACAGTAAATTGTTTGTTCTCAGTATACGTAGGGCTTGCAGTTATTACAGATAATTTGGTGTTGGGGTTTTTGCTGGTAAAAAAAGCTACATTCCCGCTCACGATTCCGGCCAATCTCGTCTGGAGTGTATAACCTACAGCAGGTATTACCGTTAATACCAATTTATCTCCGGGTTTTATACCTTCTGCTTTTGTAGATGGTTTGAAATTAAACCATTGACGAAAATAGTCAACAATGTCTTTTTGAGGATATTTGCTGCCCGTATCAGTAGTGTCACCAGCAATGTCTTGCGCCGACGACAATTGTAAACAGAAAAGGAAAACTGTGATAAAGGATATTAGCTGTTTGCGCAATGCCGGTAAATATTGGTTTAAAATTTAGTATAACTGTAAAAGTACTTGATTCGTATATCATGCCATAAAAACTCATGTTAATTAGTGTGAATAAATAAAGAAGTGCATATTTAGATCAGATGCATCTGCGCGGCCATCCTTACCAATGAAGCTGTGTTTTTGGCGCCGAATTTATTCAGTAAACTTTTACGATGTGTTTCAACAGTAGTTGGGCTAATAAACAGTTGTTGGGCAATTTCATTATTGGTCAGCCCTTCGGCTACTAATCCCAGCACTTCCTTTTCGCGGGAAGTAATAACCGGCACAGATGATTGATCAGGCTTGCGTAAGGTAGCTGCCGTTTCGTTGCTTAAAAATATTTTCCCTTTTACTACGCTATCTATAGCTTCCACCAGTTCATCCAGTGTAGCATTTTTGAGTATGTACCCACTTGCGCCATTCTCCATCATTTTCTGAATAAAACTCTGTTGGTTGAAAGTGCTTAGTCCAATGATAAATACGCCTGGATATTTTTCCTTTACTTCCTTGCAGAGATCAATACCGCTTTTATCAGGCAGGTTAATATCCATAAGAATTACATCGGGGCGCTGCTGCTGCAAAAAAGCCATACAGGATGCGGCATTCATGGCATGCCCCATCCATTCAATATCAGCTTCATGCTGTAATAAAGAGCGTATACCCTCTACCACCATATAATGATCATCTACTATAAATATTTTTGTTGTCATGCTTTAAGTTCAATTAAAACGGATGTTCCTTTTTCTGCAGTTGATTTTACATCAAGCTTACCTTTCAGAAATTCCACCCGGCTCTGAATATTGCTCCATCCTATACCTTTGGATTGTTGCAAAATTACAGGATCAAATCCTTTCCCATCGTCTTCTACCGTAAGTGTTATAATACCTTCTGCCTGTTCTATCTGAACAATAGCCGAAGCAGCGCCGGCATGTTTTATAGTATTGTTCACGAGTTCCTGTACAATACGGTAAATGGTTATGGCGGTTGTTTGATCAATTACTATTTGTTCAATGCCACTGGAATGATAGCTCAGCTTTAGTACACCAGTCTGGTTGATATCATTACAAAAATCTCTCAATGCCGTGTCTAAACCAAATTTTACTAATGCCTCCGGCATCATGTTGTGTGCCACTCTGCGCATTTCTTTAATAGAACTATCCAGCATATCCATACTGCGCTCAAAAGCCTGGTGATTTTCGGGCGTCATTACAAGATTACCTTTCATGGTTTGAAAGGCATATTTTATACCCGACAGCATTCCTCCTAACCCATCGTGCAAATCTTTTGCGAGTCGGCTCCGCTCCCGCTCTTCTCCTTTCAGTACAGCTTCGGTAGCAGCCAACTGTTTTTCTGTTTCCAGTTCGGTTATGCGTTGCTGTTGCAATTTTTGCTTTTGCCGGTAGTTACGGTAGGTAAGTATGGAAATGATTAACAGCGCAATTACACTTGCGGCTAATACACCATTAAGAATATTTTTTTGACGGATCGTCAGTCGTTGAATTTCCTGCCCCTCTTTCAGCCGGTTAATTTCCTGTTCCTTTTTTTCAACACGAAACCGCACTTCCTTCATCGATAGATCTTCTTTGGTCTGCTCCTCGTTCAGGCTGTCATCCATTTTCTTATACAACTTCGCGTACTCAAAAGCTTTTTTGTAATCCCCTTTTATATTATACCATTCAGCATATAATCCATAAGCTTCCGACTTATAATTTTCGAATTCATTCTCTACAGCTAAATTATACAACTGATCAATCGTTGATTTAAAATCTTCGTGTTTCAAGTCCTGTTGAAAGCCGGCTAATGAAAGCAGGGCTTTGGCTTGCAGCCATTCATCTTTATTTAAAGACGCGTAGTGATAAGCTTTTTGGTAATAATCCAGCGCCTTCAAGGTATCTTTACTGTAATACGCCTCTACATCTCCGCGGTTAACGTAATACATGAAATAGCTTTTATTATTCTGCAATTTTTCAACAACCGGCCACACCAGGTTCAGTACAGAATCTGCAGCCTTATAATTTTTGAGATTCATGAAAATGGTAGACTGGTTCATCATCACGTTGCCCAGCAGCCGCTTATCATTAAATCTTTGCGCAGCTTCAACAGCCTTCTTTGAATATTCCAATGACTTGGGATGATTACCAAGATCCATAAAGCAGTTGGCAACGCCATTGTATGCATTCACTATACCCCAATGATCAATCCGGGAAAAGATTTTTTCAGCCTGCAGGTATCCCTCCATAGCTTTGCCATCATCACCGATTATATAGTAGAGATTAGCCCGGTTTGCCGACATATGTGCTAATTGTAAAACCAGGTTTTCGGCCGTATCATGCTGCACCAGCGCTTCTACAGAATCACCGTATTGCAAAGCAGTTTCAAACTCGCTTTTATTTTTATAATAAGATAAACTCAGGTTATAGGCAGTAGCTAAACCCCACTTGAAATGAATTTTCTTACTGAGCTGAGCCATTTCTTTTACATAAGGCTCAAAGTCGGAAGTATTGTTATTTAATGAAGCTTCCATGTAACTAAACAAAGCCTCTACCCTAAGACTATCAGTAGGTGCTTTGTTGATATTATTACGAAGACTATCTATCCGGGATGGCTGAGCGCATGCATAACCGCATATAAAAAAATACAGGATCAGTATAACGGATCTTCTTACAATCATTTTAATACCTGGTTTGCCATAATTATCAAAACCTTTATGCTTTTATGTTCAGCTCTACCAATACTGAAGTACCCTTACCTGGGTTAGACTGCACATCTAATTTACCTTTAAGGTAATCTATGCGGCTTTGAATATTACTCCAACCTATACCGCCCTTATATTCCAGTATTTTGGTGTCGAAGCCTTTACCATCATCTTCAACAGTAAGTGTTATTGCGTTTGCAGCCTTATCTACCTGTACAATGGCAGAAGAAGCACCCGCATGCTTAATCGTATTATTTACCAGTTCCTGCACGATGCGATAAATAGTTATCGCGGTTGTTTGATCAATCTCTGCCCCTTTAAGTTGATTGGATTGGTAAATTATTTTCAGAACGCCGCTCTGGTTGATATCATTACAAAAATCTTTCAAGGCTGTATCCAGTCCAAATTTCAACAAAGCTTCGGGCATCATATTGTGCGCCACACGACGCATTTCTTTAATAGAACTGTCCAGCATGTCAATACTGCGTTCAAAGGCCTGGTGATTTTCAGGCGTCATTATAAGGTTACCTTTCATAGTTTGAAATGAGTATTTAATGCCCGACAACATCCCTCCCAATCCATCGTGAAGGTCTTTTGCCAGGCGGGTTCGCTCCTGTGCTTCTCCTTTTAAAACCGCTTCGGTAGCGGCAAGTTTTTTTTCCGTTTCCAATTCGGTTATACGTTGCTGTTGCAGCCTTTGCTTTTGGCGGTAATTGAAATAGGTGAGCAACGAAATAATGAATAAGGCCGCAGCGCTGCCTGCCAGTATATAGTTAAGTGTGCTTTTTTGCCGGAGCTGCACCTGTTGTAGTTGTATCTGGGTTTCTTTTTCCAGGGTCTTAAACCGTGCTTCATACACGCCCTGGTGAAGCGCTGTAGCTTCTGTAAATTGTTTGTTATGTATTTTGTCTGCACTGTCCCTGTATCTCGTCATTTCAATATAGTTATGTTGAGCAGCTTCGTTTTGAGATAAGCTCAGGTATATAGCATATTGGCCATCTTTATCTCCAAAACGGTTGGCAATTTGTACAGCATCCAGCAGCATTGATTTGCTTTTCACAAAATCATTCGTTTTTGTATAGTATACCCCTAAGTTGTGCAGGTCCATAAAAATACTACTGCTATCATTCAACTGTGTGGCTATATTCAATGCTTTATCAACATAGTTTTTCATTTCGGCAGGATTATTTTTTCTATCGTACACTTCGGTAAGTCCCTGGTATACTAATCCTTCATGCCTAATGTCTAAATGCTTTTTTGTGATGCTCAGCGCCTCCATGTACACTTTTTCAGCCTCTGCTAAATTATTTATACGCATGTAAATATTTCCGAGATTGATAAGCGGTGGCAGCAGGTTATATTCCCACTCTTTTCCCAAACTCCGGCGCAACTCAAGCGCGCTTTCATAATAAGGTTGCGCTTTTTTGTAATCATTATTGGTAAGATAAATATTTGCTATGGTTACCGAAAAGTCGGATTCCAGGGCGGGAGTATATTCTTTTGTTCCCTTAATTTGTTTGATGCCATCAAAACAATAGTTCAGCCCACTTTCTACATCACCATTAAAAGCATATATCTCGCCCACTTTGAGGTAAGCCTTCACCATCTTTTCAATATTGTTATTGCTGCGCGCAGTTTCCGCCATCTTCTTTCCATACCAGATAGCAGAATCTGACTGGTTTTTAAAATTGTGATAATGCATCATCAGAAAATAAAACTCAATCGTTCCTTTAGCTTGTTTCAGCTTTTCACTAAGGCTACCCAATGCCGTTATATATTGCAATGCTGTATCTGGTTGAGAGGCTACATATGCACGCCCTAACTGTGACAATGCATTAAGTTTACCGGTATCCTGTGGTTGTATAGAGAGTGTTTTACGCAGGCTATCAATAAATTTTTGCTGAGAAAATATGTTAGTGGAGATGCTCCATAATATAACAATGAATAAAGCCCTTCTCATAACTTTCAAAATAAATACAGGTTTATGGTTCTGTTACTCCCCTTTTTCCATGATTTTTGGGGGATGCCACGAATACACGAATGTGTCGTTGACTTGTGTAAAATATGTTAGCTCGATATCCATTACCAAACAACTCTTTTATAGCTTAGCTTTAATTCTCCAAAGTTCACAACGAGTGCCAATTTATTTCCCGATACTTTTAAGTAATTGATTGCCTGGGCTATAAACGCTTCTGAAATGGCAGCCACACCCTTCACTTCTAAAATAATGTCATCAAAGACCACAAAGTCTGCACAGAATGTATGAGGCAAGACAAATCCTTTGTAGTTCACCTCATATCTTTTTTCTCTTTCGTAAAGAATTCCGGCCTTCTTAAACTCATATTCCAGCGCATCTTTGTATACAATTTCAAGGAAACCCGCTCCCAGGTTATTATGTACATCCATACATATACCAATGACTTTATAGCTTTCTTCTTTGAAAAGTAGTTCAGGCATTTTTCCAGGTTTTAGCTTTAAAAAATAGTGTTGATGCAAGGAATATACAAATAATGTATTCAATAATATTCGTGCATTCGTGGCAATATTTTCTAAATATCCTGTTTTTCAGGGATAGGACACGCAACGAAACGAAAATACTTTTAGTGCCTAAAATAAACCATGTATGAAATATTTTTCCCTACTCATTCTTACTCTTTTAACCGCCTCTTCTATTAATGCAAAAAGCTGGAGAATAAATAATAATGCGGGAGTAACCGCAGATTTTACCACCTTTTACGATGCTGTGCAAAGCGCATCAGTGGCTGCCGGAGATACTATTTATATTGAACCCAGCGCCTCAGACTATTACACGGCCAACCTTACCCTTACCAAAAGACTAGTAGTATTGGGCATGGGATATTTTCATGATACAACAGATGTGAATTATCCTGAAAACCCAGGTTTGCAATACGCAAAAACAAAGTCTACGCTACAATTTTTCAGAATAGGAAATGGCGCCAATGGCAGCTATTTTGCCGGGCTTACCTTTAACGGAGGTATAGGTCTGCAAGGTTCCGCATCCGCATGGAACCTTGTTTTTGAACGGAATCTTTTTACATCTGGTGATCTGAATATTGAATCGGGTGCTAATGACCAGGTAGTAGTCAAGAAAAACTTTTTTAATAGCTGTGCTGTAAGAGCCAACACAAACGGCGCGACACTAAGCAACCTCACCTGCGAGAACAATATTTTTTATGGCTATTACGGCAGGATTGAAATGACCCAACTAACGGGGACGGCTAACGTGATTCGCAACAACAGTATTTATGCCAGCAATTATGGATATAATATCCTCAATGCGTACGTAGCTAACAATATTTTTGGTACAACCGGCGGCGGAACCTTTACCAATTCTACATTAAAAAACAACATTTTCTCCGGCAATCAAACATTACCCGGAACCGCTACCAATAACAAAGTGAATATAGATATGACAACCGTATACACCGGAGGTACAGGCAGTATTGATTCCCGTGTCGTGCTCAAATCAGGGTCTCCCGCATCCGGCGCTGGCTTAACTGTTGGTGCTGTTGTTAATCCTGATTGTGGCGCTTACGGTGCAACCGACCCATACAAAATATCCGGCATGCCTAACATTCCAAGCATCTATACTTTAACGGTACCAACATCTATTCCATCAGGCAGCGCAACAATGAATATTACGTTTAGTGCAAGGAACAACAATTAGCCATCAGCAATGAGCTGTCAGGTATCAGATTTAAGCTATCAGGAAACAATTACTAATTGTTAGCATGTGTTCACAGATGGCTGATTGCCGATTGCTGAAAGCTTCTTCCCCTATTCAACTTTCTACAATGAAAAAAATTTTACTTTTTTTGTTGGTGCAGGCTTCTATTGCCCTTACGTATGCGCAAGATCCTGCTTACCCTGCCGCAACTGGCGCCGCCCAAAATATAACCCGGGCAGAATATTTTATTGATACAGATCCAGGCGAAGGCAACGGAACCGGCATCACTATAACTGCTTCAACAAATATTAATAATGCAGCCGCTTCTATCAATGTAAATGGTTTAACCAATGGTGTACATAGACTGTACATCAGAACCCGTAACAATGAAGGGCGCTGGAGTATTGTTAATACAAAAGATTTTTTGTACGATGCAGATATTCCCTATCGTGCTGCGCCAGCCACTGCTCAAAATATTACGGGAGCAGAATATTTTATTGATACGGATCCCGGTGAAGGAAAAGGTACGGCTATACCCATTACGCCAGGGCTTAATCTTACTACCGTACCCGTTTCGGTAAACACATCAAGTTTAACCAACGGGCAGCATCGCTTATACATGAGGGTACGTAACAACGAGGGCAAATGGAGCATCACCAACACAAAAGATTTCAGTGTAGATTTTGATTTCAATTATCCCGGCGCGCTTACAGCTCCACAAAATGTAACGGCGCTTGAATATTTTTTTGATACTGATCCGGGTGAAGGAAAAGGCATATCCATCAGTATTACACCAGGAGTAAATCTTACTAACATAACCACAAGTATTAATACTTCCAGCCTTTCCGTGGGTACACACAGAGTGTATATTCGTGCAAAAAATGCGGAAGGTAGATGGAGCCTTACAAATGTTAAAGATTTTGGCGTTGATACAGAAGTCGGCTATCCACTGTCTCTTCCCGCGGCACAAAATGTGGTAGCCGCAGAATATTTCTTTGATACAGATCCTGGAGAAGGACGTGCTACAGCCATCACAGTTACTCCCGGAGTTGACCTGGGCAATATGACAGTGGCAACAAATACTTCAGGTCTTGCGCTTGGAACCCACCGTTTGTATATCAGAATCAAAAACCAGGAAGGCAGATGGGGTTTAACCAATGTGAAGGATTTTCTTGTAAATAATGACTTCGGTTATCCGGCTTCGTTACCTGCCGCGCAAAACATTATCGCTGCAGAATATTTCATTGATACCGATCCCGGATTCGGCAAAGCACATACTATATCTATTGCCCCCGGAACAAATCTCAGCAATGTTGCTGCTACTATTAATACCAGTGGCCTAAGCAATGGCAATCATCACCTTTATTTCAGAACCAAAAACCAGGAAGGCAGGTGGAGCTTAACAGCCCATTCTGAATTCTTTACAGATCTGATGGATGTTTCTCCCGATACCTTAACGTTTGGAAATGTACCAACCGGTGTAATGGTAGAAAGAGACCTTGTTGTCAAGAACAACAGCAGCACCGCGCAAAACATTACGGCTGTTAGTATTGGTACCGGTTTCAGTACCGATGCTGTATTGCCCATTACCATCAATGCCGGTAAGGCTGATACTATAAAAGTAAGATTTACACCAGCCAGCGTAAAATCGTACCTGGATTCCGTTGTACTGACTACCTCTTCAGGAAAATATACCACCAAACTTACGGGTAACGGCATTGCACAAACGTATTCCTGGATCATATCTCCGGTAAATGGTTATAACTATGGAAATGTAACATTGAATACCGGCACCAGTTACACCTTTACCATTTACAACAATGGAAATGTGCCTTTAACATTAAGCAATGTAGTAACAGGCAACAGCGCTTTTGTGCCAACCTTTACACCTGGCGCAGTAGTAGCGGCCAATGGCACCCTGAATCTTCCTGTTACATTTACACCAACCGCAGCGGGGCAATACAATACCCAACTTAAAATATTGTCTTCTACTCCGGGTGTGGATTCTGCAACTACGATTATTTACGGTAACGGCTACTCGCCGGGAACGCCGCCCGTTTTACAATATGTATCAGGCGGAGTATATGGCGGCACCTCAGGCGTTAGCCCGGCTGCGGCACCAACAGGCACCTTTACTTATAAGATATTGTATAAGTCTGCCAATAATAAAGCGCCAATGGCCGGTTATCCAAAAGTATCCATTGATTTGAATGGCAATCAAACCTTTAACGATTTGAATGAGGGCGTGTATACTATGGCAAAAGAAGGCAGCAGCATAGATTACGTAACAGGTGTTGTATACAGTTACACCTTCACCCATAATAACAACACCAGCAATGCGGGCTATAAGTTTGATGTTACGGATGTGGATGGTAATGCAGCAATAGCGGGTGTAACATATAAATCAGGACCAATAGTTACGAATGACATATTAGACCTGAGGATCTTTGCCAACGATATCAGTTTCAGCAAAGCCAATCCTCAACCGGGAGAAACTTTTACCATGACGGCGCGCATCAGCAACAGCACAGCAGTGCCAGCAACTAATGTGCCTATCAAATTTTATAAGGATACGATATTGATTGGCAGCGCTGTGTTACCATCTGTAGCAGCAAACGGCAGCAATACCATCAACTATACATTGAATTTTGCAGATGAAGGTTTCTATCCCATAAAAGTATGGATAGACAGCAGCCAGACATTAGGAGAGAGTAATGTTTTGAATAATTATGCTATACGGCCGGTAACGGTTGGCTCACCAAATTTACCAGGTGGTATAACGGTTACTACTACTGCCTTAAGACAGGAATGCCCTCAACTACAGGTATTGATCAGTGGTCATGCCGAGTATTTTGGCACAGGCACCAGCACTGTAGTAGCAGGCGCAGAAGTAACTATAAATACCGGTACCCAAATATTCAAAACTACTACGGATGCGAATGGTAATTACAGCACATTGGTAACTGGCGTTACCTGCGGAAGTGGCAACTTCGCCTACGCGGTAACGGTAACCGACTTTACCTTTACCAGTGTACCGGCATCTAACAGCATACCAATGCCTTGTCCTTCGCCAAACGCTTGCAAACCACCAGTACCACAACCTTCTATGGGAGGAATGGTAGTATCCGCAGGCAACAATCCATGCGATAACATAGCAGGTGGAACAGGAAATCTTGATTTCAAAATAAAGATCAGGGAAAGAAACCTGAATAATATGTGGAGTGGTTTTGATGAAGTACTGGGCGACGCTGAATTAAAAGTATTTATAGATGGCGTGTTATTTGAAACAAGAACCTTTGGCGCAGGCGCACTGGCACCTGGCCAGGAAGTAACAGTTCTTTTACCTTGGCAGATTCCTGCAAGCACTACACCTGTAAATATTACGGCTCAATTAATATACACTTATGTAGAGTATGAGCAGATACCCAATACAGCAACCATTCGTCCACATTATATATGGACAGTTGCTGATGGAAGCAAAACCATTACGCCCGCGCCAAGCCAGCCTGATCTTACCATTCAGAACTTTGCGCAAACCAGCTTTACTTCATTCAGGTTTGATGAAGTGAACCTGAAATGTGTAACAGCCGGGGCTCACGTGGTGAAGATATTTGATGGAAGCACATTGGTAAAAACAGAAACAGTATCGTCTCTTGCAGGTGCTTCTGGCACAACCATTACTTTCTCTGATCCATCATTAGCGCCAGGTATACACACTATAAAAATTGTTGCGGATGCTGATGGAGCAATCACGGAAACAGACGAAACCAATAATGAGTTCACATTTACCATAACGGTTGTAGCGCCGGATCTTTCTGTAACTGATATTGTTGCTTCTCCAACACTCATGCATAACGGAACCAACACACAGTTTACTGCTACCATTAAAAATACAGGCAAAGCAACAGGCAGCTTTAACGTGAAGTTTAGTGTGAACGGCATGCAGGTTGGTGCCAAGAAAAATGTAGCTGGCATAGCAGAAAACGGCTCTCTGACTGTTACCTCTGACGCATATACGGTTACCAGCAACATCAATACTTGCGGCGATGTACTGGAAGTATTTGCTGACAGCGATGGCAACATCACCCAGGAAACAAATAAGAGTAATAACAAAAAAGCTGTTCCGCTTAGCGCAGATCTCATACCACTTCAATTGGCCGGTGAAACAGGTTCAGCTTCTAATCCTGCCATTGTGCGGGTGAATAATACAGGCAACTTCTTCCCTGCCATACGCAACCTGGGCATAAGAGATGCTACCAATGTACAGGTACACTACTTTTTAAATGGTATTGAGATTGGTTCCGAAGTTATCGCCAATGTAAAAGCAGGTGTTCAATTCGCGGCACATGGTGTGTTGTCTCACATGTTCAGCACTACTGGCGATTTTGCAATACGTGTAGTAGTAGATTCATTGAATACGGTTTGCGAATCTGAAGAGAGCAATAATGTCGGCTTATATCACATACGCGTAACCGATAGCAAGCCCGATCTTGAAGTATTATCCCAATACATATCCCCAAGCAGTCTTAATCCACTGCCTGCACAAAACCTTACAATAGTAGGTACAGTACGTAATGCAGGTGGTAAAGTAAGCACGTCCAATGTAATGCGCTTCTTTGTAGATGATGTGCAGTTAGGAAATGACGTACCGTTTAACGCAATACAGCCTGGCAAAGACACAACAGTACAGGCTACGGTAACCTATTCATCGCTGATACAAGGCACCAAAATCATGAAGATTAAAGTTGACCCTGTTAATACACTCGACGAAGAGAATGAAGGCAATAATGAAGCTACCCGTGCATTGATTGTGGGTGAAGCGCCTGATATGGCAAAACGTTTTGAAAACGCCATCAGGTTTAATCCAAACGGATTCAGTGCAGGGGACAGTGTAATTGTTTCATACACCATAATTAATAATGGAACGGTTGATGGTTCAGCATGGGTACGCTTTATGATATATGATGCCAATGGCGGATTGAGAGGTATTGACAGTATACCGTTTAGTTTGAATGCAGGAGCAAATCTGGTAGTAAGTAAGAAAATGTATTTTGATGTGCTGAAAGGAAAAGTGGTAGCAGAGATTGTAAACTGCACACCGGTAGAATACAACAGCACAAACAATGCAGATACATTGTCGTTCTCTACTGTTCTTCCTGTACCCAAAAGTCTTACTATAAATGGCAACCTTGATATGAGACAGGGTATACCTGATGATGTACCAGGCTGGATTGGTGGCAAATTGCTGCTGGGTGATTATGATCTCACCGTTAACGGAAGTATTCTGAATGTGGATACAGCGCACTTTATTGTAACTAACGGTACCGGCAAGCTGAAATTGGTAAACAACAACGCGGAAAATATTTTCCCCGTAGCAACAGATATCAGTCATGGCAATTTTGTAAAGATAAATAATGCAGGTACTCCTGATAACTTCTCTGTAAGAGTTGTACCATATGTACTTCAGCTCGGCTATAACGGCGACACATTAAGAACAGGAAACGTGAACCGTACGTGGTTTATAGAAGAACAAACCTCTGGAGGCAGTAACACTACGGTTACCTTCCTGTGGAATGCAGGTGACGAACAATCATTATTCGATAGAAGCCAATCGAAGGTGGCACATTATACTACCGCATGGGAAATGGGAGCAGAAAGCGCTGCGTTTACTGATTCGGCAGGCAGGTATAGTAAGTCGCAAAGTGGTTATACCGGGTTCTCTCCGTTTGTCATTACCAACACAGACCTGGCATTACCGCTTCATTTGTTGAAGTTTGGAGTAAGCGTACAAAATAATGATGCATTACTCAAATGGCAAACAACTGACGAAGTAAATACCAGCAGCTTCAGTATTGAACATAGTGTTGATGGACAGCGGTTCACCGCTATTGGAAATATAGCAGCAGTAAATGCCACGGGCATACACGATTACCAGTTCTTACATGCAGGTATAACCGAAGGCTATCATTACTATCGCCTGAAGATGGTTGACATAGATGGCAGTTTCAGGTACTCGGAAATTAAAATGATAAAAGTAGCCGGCAGTTTGTCAATGGACGCATTTCCAAATCCAGCAAGAAATATTGTTACAGTAAAAGGATTGGAACCCCGGGGCATACTTGAAGTGATAAGCATAGATGGAAAATGTGTTTACCGTACCAATACAATAAGTAACAGTACGACCATCAACTTACAAAATATCACCAGCGGTATATACATCATCCGCTATAAAAACAACGACCGCATGCAGCAGGTGAAAGTAATGAAAGAATAACGCAGGGGTTATCATTAGGGACAACGGCTGACTATTGATTCATCATGCCGGGGTTTAATGAAAGTTAAGCTCCGGCTTTTTTTGAACCACAACGTCACAGAGACACGGAGGTGCACAAAGAATTGTGTTCTATTATTTCTTAACCACCGATAACATATATCATGAATGATTGTTTTAAAATACAGTCCTCATCTACTATTCACCATTACCCAACGCTCTTTAATTTCTTCTTTGAGTTTATCCACCACATCATCCAGCCCATCATACCAATCTAAATGCGGGCTCAAAGCGGAGCAACCTCCAATAGAATGATCAACACATTGTGTATAGTCCCATACTTTGCCACAGCCAGGACACCGGGCTGCTGTATCAAATGTGTTCCATACAGTGCCGCAGGTACATTGCCAGTGCGGTCGTCCATCGGGTTGCCAATGGCATTTAGGGCAGCGTATTATGATGTCGTCCATAATGAACTGATTTAACGCTACAATATTAGCTGAAAATAGTTACTATGAATTGTTATCGGTTGGCAATCAGGCTTTGTATCAGTCTTTCAATTGTTATATGTCAACAACATCAACCATTGCCATCCATTACAGAAGAACCGGCAGCAATCTTTTTAACTATACAAATACACAAAATGCAGGTCAGCCAGGTAAAATCATGTGCTTTTTTATAAAAACTTTGTTGATCAAACTCAATTAATACAAACGTAACATGGAAAAATACGCATTGCTGATTTTTATTGCTGATCGTTAATCTACGATGCCGGTTGCAGAAAAACCGTATACTGCTTTCAACAACTATTTGTTTTCTCTTAGTTCCAGTAAGCACTATTGCTACTAATATTTTTTTTGTATAATCTAACTAACAAAAGTCATTCGTAGTTTTCCCATAACGTAGAGCCAGCGCCACATTACAATGATAGCTTTCACTGTTTTTTTATTTCAAATTCTGTGCTTTCTTTGTGTAACAAATCCAATGATCCCGTATCCAAATCCAAATCCGTCCAATATCCTTAGCGTCCTTATCCGATGAAAAAACGTATCCTGTGAAAAAACATATCCTGTGAAAACCGATAAAAATCCGATGCCTTTTAAAACCAGCGATGTACCTACCGTCCAAGTAAAACATTGCACAACAACCGGCAACAGAAAATAATAATGAAGTGGAGCTAGTTATTCCCGACACGATCCTTTAAACTCCTGAAACCTCTTTTATTTTCTGTTGCTTTTTTATTTCTTTCCTTTTTATCCTCGCACATATTTATTTCCTACTTTTTTTAACTAAAGCAGTACAATCGTATGTAATTGTGCTCTTAAGGAGCTACATCAGGTAATAACAATACCACCTGACTATTTTACATGATTGCTACATTACAAAAAACTGCGCTTTTTGTGCTGTTTACACTGGTAACATTGTTTGTGAATGCCCAGCGCCCCCCACAGCCTCCCGTTTCTGATACCATATATACACCATCTTCTCTTGGCTACGTTTTGTTTTGGGAAGATAATTTTAATGGAAATAAGCTTGACTCTTCCAAATGGTCGGTTAGAGGTATAGGCAAAAGAGCACTTGGTTATGTAGCGGAAAAAGCTGTAACTGTTGAAAATGGTTATCTTACGTTACATGCACTAAAAAACAACGACAGTCTTTTTACCGGTGCAGTAGGCACTGAACATGCCTTTATGACCACCTATGGTTATTTTGAATGCAGGGCGCAATTACAACAATCGCGCGGGCAATGGGGTGCCTTCTGGCTTCAGTCTCCTAAACTTTCAGAAGGGGATGACCCTTCCCGTCATGGCGCTGAAATAGATATTATGGAATGTTTCAGAAAACTAGGAAATGATATTGTTTCGCACAATGTACACTGGGGACCATATGGAAAAAACCAACACACCACACATGGCATGCAAAGCACCTTGCGTGGCTTAGGAAAAGGTTTTCACATTTTCGCCCTGGAATGGACCCCGGAAAAATATGTTTTTTATGTAGATGGTTATAAATTTTACGAAGTCCGTGAAGGTGTGTCGGGCATAAACGAGTACATTATATTGAGTATGGAACTCCCAAACGAACCCCAGGACATGATCAAAGCAGTACTGCCCGATAAGTTTATTGTTGATTATATAAAAGTATATAAGAAGAAAAAGGATTAGCTCCGCCCGCAACTCACCCACATTTTACCCAGTTCATCTATCAAAAGATTATTATCATTTTCATTAACCGCAGCTTAACTGTTGTTAACACAAAAACTGCATGCTGTTTGATGACTATATAAGGTTACAAAACGATGCCTTAACGACTAAAAATTATTTTTATGAAAAAAATTATGATTGCTGCTTTTGTATTATTCATTGGCTCATACAGTGCAAATGCGCAGGACAATACTAAGAAGTCTGACACCAGTCATCACCACATGATGATGATGAAAGACTGTGTAATGATGAAAGACGGAAAGATGATGGTAATGAAAGGTGGAAAAAATATGGAAATGACGCAGGACATGACCTTAAGCGATGGCACTACTGTTATGAAAGATGGTAATATAAAAATGAAAGACGGTAAAACAACCTCTTTAAAAAACGGTGATTGCATTTATATGGACGGAAAGATCAAACGTTCAAAAATGAAATCCGCCTGATTACACCAGTACAGAAGATTTGAGGTAGCTATAGTTAACACGGAGGTGGAATGAAATCATTCTGCCTCTTTTTTTAAAAAAACACTAAGAAGTAATTATAGTTTCAAGTACTTTCTCAAGCCTGTCAAAATTTTCTTCATTAGCACCCGGAGCGTGATTTTTTTTATTTTTTCACAGGCTTCCGCCCATCAAATATCATTAAAAAGGAGCAGCGTTTTGTCACCCGGCTCAAAATGTACTGATACCTGGAATAAAGGTTGCGATAAACGATCCCACACAATTGTTTTCAACGGTGTTATTTGCAAAAACACAGCTTCGTTCATAGAATCACCTGGTAGGTCCATGCATAATAAAACGCCAGCGCCCGCCGGGCTTAAAATCAAACTCCTGAAAAGTATTGGTAAATCCTTTTGGACCCCACCACTGCGCGAGCAACGTTGGATCGCTCCACGCTTTAAACACCGCTGCACATGGCGCATTAAATACCCTGGAACTTTGTATAGTGCGATCGGGGATAGGCTGTTTTAAAGAAATAAACTGTTCCAATTGGTTTTTATTATTTAAGATGGTAAGCCTTTTATTGACAATTGAATTTGTTTATAATCACAACTGATTTACGATTGTTTCTCTGAGCAATATAAATCATATCTTGCTGCATCTGATCATATCTGCAATATCAGCTTAAAACAAATAATACTTCATGTCTTACCGTTTTTTCATTTGTATGTTATTTCTTTTCGTTCATTCACGCGTACAATCACAAAGCGATACGGTAAGAATTGAAGCAGACATATTACAACAACAAGGTAAACTGGAACCCATTTGGGCATATTTCGGATACGATGAACCCAACTATACCTATATGAAAGATGGGAAAAAGTTGCTAAGCGAAATTGCCAGGTTTAACCAGGTACCCGTGCACGTTAGAGCACATAATATGCTCACTTCCGGCGATGGAAGCGCTGCTTTAAAATGGGGCTCAACCAATGCATATACCGAAGACGATAAAGGCAATGCTGTTTATAACTGGTCAATAGTAGATTCTATTTTCGATACTTATATACAAAACGGCATGAAGCCCATTGCTGAAATTGGTTTTATGCCGGAAGCTTTATCAATAAAACCACAACCTTACAGGCATTACTGGAAACCAGGTCATCCTTATGATGAGATTTATACCGGTTGGGCCTACCCGCCGAAGGATTATACAAAATGGGGAACATTGGTATATGAATGGGTAAAACATAGCATCAACCGTTATGGTGAAGCAGAAGTAAAAACATGGTGGTGGGAAGTGTGGAATGAGCCTAACATCAGTTACTGGAAGGGAACAGAAGAAGAGTATTTTATGTTGTATGATTATGCCGCCGATGCGGTTAAACGTGCATTACCTGCCGCAAGAATTGGTGGACCAACGTCTACAGGCCCTGGATGGGATAAGGCAAATCTTTTTTTGAAACATTTTTTAGATCATTGCGCTAATGGCAAAAATTATGTCACCGGTAAAAAAGGGGCACCGTTAGACTATATCAGCTTTCATGCAAAGGGTAGTCCTAAAGTAGTAGATGGCCATGTAAGAATGAATATGACGAGTGAATTAAAAGATATATCAAAAGGATTTGAAACGGTAGCAGCATCGGCTTTTAAACATCTGCCCATCATTATCGGCGAATGTGATCCTGAAGGTTGTGCGGCATGCGGAATGGCTACCAATCCTGAAAACGCCTATCGCAATGGCACTATGTATTCCAGTTATACAGCTTCATCATTTGCCCGCATTTTTGATATTGCTAAAAGATATGGCGTTTATGTGAAGGGAGCGGTGAGCTGGTCGTTTGAATTTGAGAACCAGCGATGGTTTGATGGATTCAGAGATCTGGCTACCAATGGTGTAAATAAACCTGTGCTGAATATTTTCAGCATGTTCGCGCTGATGCAGGAAAATAAGATCGCCGTAAAAAATAAAACAGCTATACCCATAGATAGTTTGATATACAGCGGTGTGCATGGCAAAACTGCGGACATTGATGCGCTTGCAACAGCAGGTAAAGAGGGCGCTTCGGTAATGATATGGAATTACCACGATGATGATTTGCCCGCGCCGGATGCATCCATACAACTCACCATTAAACATATTCCAGGTAAAAAGGTATTGATCCATCACTATCGGGTAGATAAAGACAATAGCAACTCCTACAAACTATGGAAAAAAATGGGAGATCCACAGCAGGTTACACCAGAGCAGTATACACAGTTGGAAAAAGCAGGACAGCTTGCGCTGTTGTCTTCACCAGAATGGAGAGTAGTAAAGAATAATCAATTACAATTATCATTTGCATTACCAAGGCAGGCCGTTTCGTTGGTAAGGATTGTGTATTATTGATTAAGCATTTCTAAATTTCATGAGTTAAAAAGAAATTAATTCTTCGAATGCTTACCGCTTTTGCGAGGTTTGCCAGCTTGCCGAAGCAATCTCAACTCCTGCATCCACAAGAGGACTCCTTCAGCGCCGCAAGATGCGTATAAAAAAATCATTCAATCGGCGCTTCGCAGTGACGGATGACAAATTCCAAAACTCGTAAATTACAAAAGGCATCAATTAATCAACCTTTTAGCGTCTTTGCGAGGCTTGCGTAGCTTGCCGAAGCAATCTCAACTCCTGCGGCTGCAAGAGGACTGCTTCAGCGCCGCAAGATGCGTATGAAAAATCAACCTACAGGCGCTTCGCAGTGACGGATGACAAATTCCAAAAATCATAAATTACAAAGGGTGTCAATCAATCAACCTTTTACCGTCTTTGCGAGGCTTGCGTAGCTTGCCGAAGCAATCTCAACTCCTGCCTCCGCAAGAAGCCTGCTTCAGCGATGCAAGACGCTTATGAAAAAAATCATTCAACCGGCGTTTCGCAGGGACGGACGAGAAGTTTATTAATCGTAACTTTATTTCATTAATATAATTAACCGCTATGTTTTTTTCCAAACTCCTGCTATTGTTAACTGCATTAATATTTGCCACATCTTCATCACACCATAAAAATCAACCTGAAAACAATCAAGGCAAAACACCAAACATTATCATTATTTTTTGCGACGACATGGGGTATGGCGATATAGGAAAGTTTGGCGCTACCATGTACACAACTCCCAACCTCGATAAGCTGGCAAATGAAGGAATGATGTTCACTCAATTTTATGCCGCAGAAGCTGTATGCTCAGCTTCGCGTGCAGCGTTGCTTACCGGATGTTATTCTAACCGGGTTGGCATTTTTGGCGCGTTAATGCCATGGGCAAAAAACGGTTTGAGTAAAGAAGAAAAAACAATAGCGGAAATACTAAAAGAAAAAAATTATACTACAGCAGCCTTTGGCAAGTGGCATCTTGGGTGGCAACAACAGTTCCTGCCATTACAGCATGGGTTTGATGAATATACCGGTCTCCCCTATTCTAATGATATGTGGCCGGTAGATTTTGACGGTAAACCTATAACGGACACGGCTAACTGGAAAAGCAAATATCCTCCATTGCCCCTGATACAAGGCAATGAAAAAATAAAAACCATTGCCACACTTGAAGATCAGGCAACTCTTACAACACTCTATACAGAAAAGGCAGTTGATTTTATTGAAAGAAATAAAAGCAAACCATTCTTTTTATACCTGCCACACTCCATGCCGCATGTGCCTATAGCAGCCTCGTCAAAATTTAAGGGCAAAAGCAAACAGGGTTTATATGGCGACGTAATTATGGAAATAGATTGGTCGGTGGGAGAAATAATGAAAACCCTAAAGAAGAATAATCTCGAACAAAATACACTGGTAATTTTTACGAGCGATAATGGACCATGGCTCAACTTTGGCAACCATGCAGGCAATACCGGTGGACTGCGCGAAGGCAAAGGTGCCAGTTGGGATGGCGGGCAAAAAGAACCATGCATTATGCGCTGGCCGGGTGTTATACCCGCTGGTACCGTATGCAATAAACTATCATCAACAATAGATTTGCTTCCTACCATTGCATCCATAACAGGCGGTAAACTGCCAACTCATATAATTGATGGTGTAAATATTCTTTCTTTAATGAAAGGAGAACCCGATGCTGATCCCAGGAAAGTTTTCTACTATTATTACGGCTTTAATCAACTGGAGGGTGTGCGTAAAGGACAATGGAAATTGGTTTTACCACATACAGGTAGAAGCTATGAAGGATTTGCTCCGGGCAAGGATGGTTTTCCAGGCAAAACAAACGAAAACAAAAGTGTTGACCTTGCATTGTTTGATCTCCGCCGGGATCCGGGTGAACGGTATGATGTGAAAGATGCTTATCCCGATATAGTAAATGAATTACAGCAACTGGCCGAACAGGCAAGAGATGATCTTGGTGATGCAGTAACCAACAGAACCGGAAAGAATGCAAGAAAAGCAGGGACCGTGGAGTGAAAGCAAGTTGAAGGTTACAGGTTGCAAAGTTTAGGGTTTGAGGTTTAGGGTTAAAGGCAAATACAAATCCTTTGTGTACCTATGTGTCCTATGTCTTTATGGTTCAAAAAATCTCAAATGAAAATCTTTTTTTCTTTTTGTCTTTTATATACACAGGCTGTTTTTTGCCAGTCAAATACATCAAAGCCCAATATTGTTTTTATAATCACAGATGATCAAACCTATACTGCCGTTCATGCATTAGGTAATAAAGAAATCATTACACCCAATATGGACAGGCTTGTGCGCATGGGCACTTCATTTACCAATGCACATAATATGGGCGCATGGCATGGCGCTGTTTGCGTGGCATCGCGTGCAATGCTTATTTCGGGAAGAACGGTATGGAATGCCAAACAGATCACGGAATCATGGACAAAAGGAGATTCTACAGAAAAAACATGGGGACAGCTAATGCAGCATGCCGGATACACCACTTACATGACCGGCAAATGGCATGTAGATGCTGATGCTGAAAAAGTATTTAACGTGGTGAAAGATGTAAAGCCCGGCATGGCTGATGATTACTGGCATTTGATGACTGTAGATACTCCTTCCACTGAAGAAATAAAAAAAGGCAAAGTTGCTCAATATCATATGCCACGGGGTTATAATCGTCCATTAAATGAAACCGATGA
>JBGALP010000335.1:0-4476 GCA_044223805.1 Agriterribacter sp. | reverse complement strand
AATAACCTCTTCCCGGCATAAGGGGAATACGCGTATTCAGCAAAGCTGCCATCTCCCTGCTCCACGAGCCTGTAGCAATCACAATTTCATCTGCATCAAAAACTCCGGTGGCTGTAAGCACCTTAGTAATCTTTCCCGATTGCTTTTCAAAACCGGTTACTTCTGCATTTATTAACGACACGCCCTTATCAGCTAACACAGTTTTTAATGATGCCATCAATTTATCTGGATACAAATGGGAATCGCATTTAAAATAAATAGCGCCGAGCGCATTAATAGTTGTCTGTGGCTCAACTTGTGCTAACCCTATTTGATCCAGCAGTTCAATATCAAGTCCTAATTTTTTTCCTTGTTCCACCGTTTCCGCTGCATGGTGACCTACCTGTGCTGTTTTAAAAATCTCGAGCATTCCTTTCCGTTCAAAAGCAAAATCAAAGCCCGGCTCTTTTTCCCAAAGCTCATACTCCTTCTGACTAAAGAGCGCAATATCTTTTAAAGGAACAGCCGCCTGCTCCACATTTTTTTTTGTTGCACTCCGCATAAATTTCAAACCCCAATCTAACAATGCACCATTAAATGAAGGTTGTACATAAAAAGGACTACGGCTGTTGAACATCCATTTAAAGCCCTGCCATACAATACCGGGTGCCGCCAGCGGAATAAAATGACTGGGACATACATAGCCTAGATTACCGTATGAACAATTGTCTGTAAAACCTGCTTTATCCAATACCGTTACCTTATGCCCGCTTTGTTGCAGGTAATATGCGCTGCTTAATCCTATTATTCCTCCACCTATTACAATTACATTTTTCATATTTATCAACTCGGGTAAACTATTTTTAGAGTAATCCTCTGGTTAATAGCAATCAGGTTGTTTACTTTTTTGGCTTGAACCAAAAAAGTAACAAAAAAATTCAAGTCTTCAGAAAAATAGCTAAAATTTACTTCATTACGCTACGCCGAAGATGCTTACTATCTACTATATAACACCTATTAAGCTATTGGGCAAATCAACAATTGAGCATAGCCACACATCTTCGCCGCTTAACGCTTCATTCCGTAAATTTCTTAACGCCATTTTTCTGAGGACATCACTTAGATTCAAACATCATATTTTACGCTGCCTGTTTGATCCTCAATTTTTTATTATCCTGCAACCAAAAACTCTTCCTGCTGTTTTATTATTAATGCTTTGAATTTTTATTACTACAGTTGATTTGTTGCTGGTAAGGTTTTGAGGAATTGGATATTCTTTATCAAAAAATTTACCCGCGGTACCGCCCTCCAATGTTTCCGTAGCTATTTTTACATCATCTACTAATATATCAAATTCTCTGTTCTTGTCATCGCCAATGTAGGAACACTAACTATTCTCTGTCACCAAATTTTCTGTGTGTAAGAGATACCATAGCCATTAACTTGAACAATGGCAAGGTAAAAACGCTGTTCCGTTAGGAACATTTTCTTAGGTAGAAAATCTTGAAATGTGAGGATTGCGTGCCGTAGGCACGCCTTGTGGATCCTGTTCTGATCCTAATGAGAACAAAACGTTCGAATGGAACGATAAAACGAATTATTAATTTTATTCTACCCATAAAATGTCCCTTTATGGGACATAAATACAACCAATCATCTATAACGATCTTAAGTTGACAACTATGGTGACACACCCACCGCTACGTCTCCTACAGACGGGTGTCGCACATGCCCGCGAGAGTCGACATGCCCTCAATTTTTTATTATCCTGCAACCAAAAACTCTTCCTGCTGTTTTATTATTAATGCTTTGAATTTTTATTACTACAGTTGATTTGTTACTGGTAAGGTTTTGAGGAATTGGATATTCTTTATCAAAAAATTTACCCGCGGTACCGCCCTCCAATGTTTCCGTAGCTATTTTTACATCATCTACTAATATATCAAATTCTCTGTTCTTGTCATCGCCAATGTAGGAACATAGTAAAGTATTGGAACCCGTTGGTAATACTTTTATAGTAAAAGAAAAGAAACCGTTCTTCCTTACTTCACGCCCTGTGCGGCCAAATGCATCGCTAGCATAAGAAAATTCGCTTGCCTGCAGATTATGGTCACGTTCGGGCTGCATCTCCCCTAGCCTCACAATGTCTACTGTTTTTTCTTCAACTTCTTTTTGATATTTTTTTTCTGCCTCATAAGCCGATTGCCTTTCGTTCCATTCTGAATTGGTAAAATAATCCCAGTATACGCTGTAATAGTTATCTGTATTTTTATAAAATGGAGAAAGTGTTACGTCAAATGGTTTTCCAACCCCCTTCATGTAAAAAGTGAGCGGAAGTTTCTCATCCGCAACTACCCAATCCTGCACATTATGATTATCAGTAAGTAATACAGGCGTTCCATAGAGTTGGTCAGGCATTGTATCCCCAAGATTACCGGCAAGTAATACCGGCCCGAATAACATGGCTATCCTGTTTTTATTATCAGGCAATCCTTCAGCATATAAATCCATCGGCATGGAGATCTTAACAACATCATTGTTAGCCCATTTGCGTTGAATAACAAAATAACCTTGCTCATCTTTTATTGCTTCAACTTTTTTATTATTTACTGTAATTTCAGCCTGTTTGTGTAACCACCATGGGCTTCGGATGCGCAAAGGAAAATTAACCGGCGTTTTTGTCTGAATGGTTAAGCTGCTACTATTTTCAGCGGGATAGTTGGTATTTTGTGTTATGAAGATCTTTTTATTTTTCCATTTTAATGTTGAAGGAATAAAGAGATTTACAAACAAGCTTCCATCGGCTCCTTCAAAATAAATATCTTCTGTATACTTCGCGTGATTTTCCATGCCACTGCCAACGCAGCAGGTGAATGTATGTATTGAATCGGAATATTGTTTTTTGCCGCCCATGCGCAATGGTTCAAAATATAACATCATAGCAGACCGAGGATGTTGGGAAGCAAGAATATCATTGTATAGTGCCCGCTCATAATAATCAGCCAGCCTACTATCAGGATTCCAGCAAAATAAATGTCCCGTCAGCTTAAGCATATTGTAAGCAGAGCAACTTTCAGCCGTATTATCGCTTAATGCATCGTTTAGCTTATTAGCCTGACCAAAATATTCGTAATTACCATTACCACCATTAGCGTAAGTATAACCCTCTGTTATAATACTCCACATTCGCGTAGCTATAATTTTATCTGAAGGGTTAGCTGTGAGTTCATATTGGGTTGCACTTCCAATAGCTTTGGGAATATTAGTGTTAGAATGTTTTCCCGCAACGGGGTCGGGTTTGCCTTCTGCCAAAGGTTGCATCACAAAGTCATCGTAAAATTTGTATGATAATGCAAGATATTTTTTGTCGCCTGTAATGCTGTATATATTAGCCAGCACGTCGTTCATACCGCCATACTCGCACTTCAACATTTTCTGCCGTTGCTCATTTGTAAGCGGGTTAACAATCGCACCTACCCAATCACTCATTTTTTTTACTACCGATAGCGCTTGTTTGTTATCACAGTACAAATACGCGTCAACCAAACCTGCCATTATTTTATGTACGGTATACCATGGACTCCATCCTCCGTTCAAATCAAATCCACCTGATTTTATTTGCCCACGTTGCAGTGGGTAGAATATAGAATCTTCATTGGGAATAGCTCCTACATAACCTGTCTTACGGGCATACTGGCAAACAGCCAATTGTTTCACAACAGTATCCACTCTTTGTTTATATGATGGATTACCTGTTGAGGCAAACATCATGGCGCAGGCTGATAAATAGTGACCGAGTGTATGTCCTGAAAGCCCTTCACTCTCCCATCCTCCATATGCACTGTCGTGCACCGGCAATCCGGCATTTTTATAAAAGCGGCTTAATAATCTTTGCGGATTTAAGGATAATATATAGCCTCCATCAATATCCATAGCGTGTTTGAAAGAGCTTCCATCCAGTAATTGCACATCTTTAAGATGGAATGCAAATGCTTTTAAAGCCGCCGCAGGCTTCACTTTTATTTGACCATTGTTTTTTTGAGGCAGGTATGATTGAGCCAAGCCAATATTAACCACCAGGCAACCCACCAAAATGAACAACTGTATTTTTTTCATCAACCCACGTATTTACATATGGCAAAATGAAACAAAAATGGATATACCGCCTACCCATATTTTGGCCGGATATGATTATTGATTAACTATATAAATTCCGCGGAAATATTTCAAAGGCTTGAGTAACAGATAAAAATTTTCTGATAATAAGTTTAATTAATATTTTTAATTAATCTAATAAAAAACATCATGACAAGCAAGAAACTCAAACACAACGCTTATTACAAGGTCTTTTTACAAATAGCATTTTTATTGGCGGTAAGTATAAGTTTGTTTGCCCTGGCTCAAAATGATGCAGCTTTCAACGTTCACACAAAAAGTAATGCCACTTTTACCATATTTCAAGATACGGTAAAAGCTTCCTTCCCCGGAGGAGAAAAA
>JBGALP010000334.1:0-4592 GCA_044223805.1 Agriterribacter sp. | reverse complement strand
CAGCAGAATATCTATATCGCTTATGTGCACAATAGCCTTGATTCTTTTCGCGATCTATCTTCTTATGATCATAATAAGAGTAGTTGCCTTATTAAAATTATGGAAGTTTTTTGGTGTATATGGGCACATTACGCCCCCAAATGAAAAGCCCGATGATGTTACTTTCACGGTATCTTACGGCTGGTTAAACTTCTTATCACCCGTTCCGAAAATTGTTATTAAGATTCGTCGGTTATCTGCAAAAGATACGCCGCAGTATGACTGGAACGGTTGCTTTGCTTCCAACATTATTTTCCTGTTTTATTTTAAAGGAAGATATGAACTAGAAAATCCAGGGCCGGACGAATATTATGGCTGGCATCATTTGTATCTTTTTGAGAAGCCTACTCCAAGGATTATCATGAACCTTCAATATCTTAAAGAGAATAAGCATATTGTTTCAGACGAAGGATACTATATAGTAAAAAAATAAAGCCTCCGCAATGCGAAGGCTTTAAATATTGGTCTACAACTTTTGTTATTTCACTTCTTCAAATTCAGCATCGGTTACATTATCGCCGGCGGTTGCTCCTTGGGGCTCTCTTTGCTGACCACCTGTTGCACCTGCATTTCCTGCATCTGCCTGCTGAGCTTTATATATCTCTTCAGAGGCGGCAGTCCATGCTGCATTCATTTCAGCCAGCGCCGTATCAATAGTAGCCAGATCCTGTTGCTTATGCGCTTCTTTTAATTTATTCAGCGCAGTTTCAATAGGTGCTTTTTTATCGGCAGGTATCTTTTCTCCAAACTCTTTTAATTGTTTTTCTGTCTGGAAAATAAGACTATCAGCTTGGTTAACTTTATCTACTTTTTCTCGTGCTTCCTTATCCGTAGCTTCATTAGCTTTTGCTTCCGCCTTCATTTTTTCTACTTCTTCCTTACTTAAACCACTACCCGCTTCAATCTTGATCCTTTGTTCTTTACCAGTGCCCTTATCCTTTGCCGTTACATTTAAAATACCGTTAGCATCTATATCAAATATTACCTCAATCTGAGGAACGCCGCGTGGCGCTGGTGGTATATTATCAAGGTTAAACATACCAAGGCTTTTATTTTGAGAAGCCATGGGACGTTCGCCCTGCAATACATGTATCTGCACACCCGGCTGGTTATCGGAAGCGGTAGAAAACACTTCAGATTTTTTGGTTGGGATGGTTGTGTTGGAATCAATCAATCTAGTCATTACACCACCCATCGTTTCAATACCCAGCGAAAGTGGTGTTACGTCAAGTAACAACACATCTTTTACTTCACCGGTTAATACAGCACCCTGTATGGCTGCACCAACTGCTACCACTTCATCAGGATTTACACCCTTATTGGGTTTTTTGCCAAAGAATTTCTCTACTATTTCCTGCACCTTAGGTATACGTGTGCTGCCACCTACCAAAATCACTTCATCAATTTGAGAAGTACTCAACCCGGCGTCTTTTAAAGCCTGCTCGCAAGGTTTCAAACACCTTTCAAACAACGTATCTGATAATTGCTCAAACTTAGCACGGGTTAACTTTTTTACAAGGTGTTTAGGTACACCATCTACCGCAGTTACGTATGGCAGGTTTATTTCTGTTTCGCTGGAAGAAGATAGTTCAACCTTCGCTTTTTCGGCAGCTTCTTTTAAGCGCTGCAATGCCATTGGATCCTTACGAAGATCAATATTTTCATCTTTCCTGAATTCTTCAGCCAACCAGTCAATAATTACTTTATCAAAATCATCACCGCCAAGGTGGGTATCACCGTTAGTAGATTTCACTTCAAATACACCATCACCTAATTCAAGAATGGAAATATCGAACGTACCACCGCCAAGGTCGAACACAGCTATTTTTTCATCCTTATGCTTCTTATCCAATCCATAAGCCAAAGCCGCGGCAGTAGGTTCGTTTACTATTCTGCGTACAGTTAAACCCGCAATTTCACCAGCTTCTTTAGTAGCCTGACGTTGAGCGTCGTTAAAATAAGCCGGAACGGTAATAACTGCTTCAGTTACTTCCTGCCCAAGATAATCCTCTGCGGTTTTCTTCATTTTCTGCAAAGTCATCGCAGAAATTTCCTGGGGAGTATACAATCTTCCATCAATATCTATACGAACCGTATTGTTATCACCTTTTACCACCTTGTAGCTCCAGTGCTTTATTTCTTCGGATACTTCGTCAAAACGTCTTCCCATAAAGCGCTTTACTGACATAATGGTGTTTATAGGGTTGGTAATTGCCTGACGTTTAGCCGGATCACCTACCTTACGCTCACCATTTTTTAAAAAAGCTATGACAGAAGGCGTTGTACGACGGCCTTCATCGTTTGCTATTACCACAGGCTCATTGCCTTCCATAACCGCTACACAGCTATTTGTGGTACCCAGGTCTATTCCTATTATTTTTCCCATATATCTTATTATAGTTTTTAAGAGTTAAAAGTCTTTTCTATATAGTCAAGCATTATGCCATGAGAACCGGAAATGCAAAAATGTCAGTCATTTCGGCTGAATGTGCCAACTGCATGATAATTTTCAAAAATTAAACCATTTCGTATCAAATAACATTCCTTAACAAAAGAAGCTTTATATCTTTATCGCAATCATAATATTTTATGGAGATAAGGCGCCCTGGTCTGGTTTTGATTATAATCACAATTGTATTAAGTTCCTGTTCAAAAAAAATAATTCCGGAAAAGCCGGTTTTGGCTAAAAATCTATCCACTTTAGATACCCTGCCCATCAGCGAGATTGATATACCTCTTCAAATCAATCTCAAACCATTATATGATATAGCCAATAAAAATGTGCAAACTATTTATACTTCGGAAGGATGGCCAAATGATTTTGTTGTAAACAACTGCGATACCAAATACATGTACAGGTTTAAACGTGGCCCATTGCAGATTGCTTCTAATGGTAACACGGTAAACTTCAATTTTACCGGTAGCTATATTATTGCCGGGGCGCAAAGAGTTTGTGCTGGTTCTGGAAGTAATCGTGTGGCGGTAACTCCGTGGTCGCCAACCTGCACCTGCGGACTTCATGAAGCGGAACCCCGGGTAAATATCAGTTACAAGGCTCTGCTGCAATTAAAAAATAATTATACGCTTAATACAAAACTACAACCACAGGAACCCAAACCGCTGGATAAATGTACAGTGTGCTTCTGGAATCATGATGTTACGGCTACCGTAATTGCCCAGTTAAAGGAACAACTGGCTATTGCCGGCAGAGATATCCAGGATTCGCTGAACAAACTAAATCTTCGTCCCCAGTTTCAAAAACTCTGGGACATACTGAATACCAGTGTACGCATGTACGATATGGGCTACCTGCAGATCAACCCTGAAAAACTGCGCATAAGCACGCTGTTTGCAAAAAATGATTCACTTAATATTTCAATAGGTATTTCTGCCCGCCCATTAATAAGCCTGGCAAAGGTTACAGATCACAAAACGATAGTTCCCGACATTAGCGATTTTAACCAACGAAAGGGATTCAGCATTTTTATTGACGCGGTAATGAATTATGACTCTTTAAGTTTGTTGCTCACAAAACAATTAGCAGATAGGCGCATTAATATGGACAAGATGGGCAAATACATGATTGTAAATAAATGTGACATTTATGGAGCAGACAATGAAAATATTATTATAAAGATTCAATTCAGCGGGTCTGATAACGGCATATTATATCTTACAGGCAAACCCATCTTCAGTAAAGAAAAAAACAGGATTGAAGTAAGGAATATTGACTACGATATACATACAAAAGACCTGCTGATAAAAACAGCAAAATGGCTGTTTAACCGCAAAATTATTAATGAGCTGAATAAATATTCCACTTTTGATATAACAGCTTACAGCGATACTTTATTATCAAAAATGAACGCGCAAATAAACAGGCAGTTACAGAAGGGTGTATTTTCTACCGGAAAGGTAAATTCACTACAGATTATAGACATTTACCCCTTTAAGGAAAATTTTATATTGCGGTGCAGCAGTCGCGGGGAAATGGCTATCAGAATAGATGCTTTCGACTACAATTTTTAGATTTCAAATATGCCGTTTTTGATGGCATACAATACCAATCCAACTCTTGAGCGAAGTTTGAGCTTTTCAAACAGTGCATTGCGATGGTCTTCTACCCGGCGCTGGCTTACATACATCTTTTCCCCGATTTCTTTATAAGAAAGATCGGAACAGGCATATTTCAGAAACTCTTTTTCCTTGTCGGTTAGGGGTATGGTATCGTCCGGAACTTCCATATTTTTATTTAAACCGCCAATAATTTTACCGGAGATATATTCGGAGAGATAAAAATTCTTTTTCATTACTGAATCCAGCGCAAGCAACAATTCCTCGGGATCTGCGGATTTCATTATATATCCTTTGGCTCCCAGTTTCAGCATCCGGATAATGGTATTTTCATCGCTGAGCATGGAAAGCGCCAGCACTTTAATTTGTGGATAGTTTTTATACAGCCATTCCGCTGTTGCAAAGCCATTCATACCCGGCATGTTCACATCAAGCAGAATAATGTCCGGTATACGCTTTTTATTAAGTATTTCTTTTAG
>JBGALP010000333.1:0-4602 GCA_044223805.1 Agriterribacter sp. | reverse complement strand
TGCTACTATGGCGGCATTGTTTACTATGGCATCGAGTTTGCCAAAAGTAACAAGCGCAAGATCAACCAGGCGTTGAGGTGCTCCGTCATTGGTAATGTCTTCTATGTGTAGAACCGCATTTTCTTTTCCAAGCGATGAAACTACTTCTTTACCCCATTCTTTTTCCAAACCGTGTATCACCACTTTTGCACCTTCCTGTACACAACGAATGGCTATTGCCTTTCCAATGCCTGTACAACTTCCGGTTATGATAATGACTTTATTTTGTAAGCGCATGTATTATGTTTATAGTTTTTTGTTTATAGTTTTCAGTTTAGAAGCCAACCTTAAACCTCAAACCACAAACCATAAATTCTATACCGGTTTCAACACACTCTTCACAACTTCTCCTTTGTGCATTTTTTCAAAGGCTTCGTGCCACTCTGTTACTGGCCAAACGCCACCAATAATAGGCTTTACATCTAATTGACCGCTGGCCAATAATGCAATTACTCTTTCCCATATGGGCCAGTTATGACTGAAGCTACCTTGCAGGGTAACATTTTTTTGTACCATTTGGTCAAGTGAGAAATTCAATGGTTGAGGACCCCATCCAACTTTTGATATGGTTCCTTTAGGGCGAACCAATTGTAAAGCCATTTTTAAAGTAATACTCGCGCCTGCCGCATCAATAATACAATCTGCGCCTAACCCATCCCGTTCGGTAGCCCAGGGCATTGCATCTCCAATAATTCCTTCGCATCCGTATTGTTTGGCTATTTCAATCCTGTGTTTGTCTGCTTCCAGTCCAACAATGGCTACCTCAGCGCCACACAATCTTGCCATAGCGGCGCATAATATACCGATGGTACCCGGCCCTAAAACGATTACTCTGTCACCTGGCTTTAAACGGGCATTTTCAACCACCGCGTTAAATGCAACACAGCATGGCTCGGTAAGACAAGCCTGCTCAAATGCCAGTTGATCAGGAACCTTATGCAGGCAGCGTGCAGGCACGCGAACATATTTGGTCATAGCGCCATTTACGCCATAACCAAAACCCTTACGGGTAGGGTCAAGATTATACAAGCCACTTCGCGTCATAGGATTGTTGGGGCTGATCACCGCGGCGGTTTCGCTCACTACTCTGTCGCCTTCCTTCCAGCCGGTAACACGGCTGCCAAGTGCAACAATATGTCCGCCAAATTCATGGCCCAGCACCACAGGATAATTTACGGGCCAGCTATGATCTGCTGTCCATTGGTGAAGATCGCTGCCACACACCCCTACATTTACTACTTCTAATAAAACATCTTCTTCACCTATTGCTGGTTTTTCTATTTCGCGTATTTCAACTGAACCTTTTTCAGGAGCATAATTTACAACCGCTGCAGACTTCATAATATGATTTGAGATTTGAAATTTGAAATGTTGAGTATTACATAGTTCACGGAATTTTCAGGTGCGCTATGTTTTATTTTATTGAAATTAATATAATGTCAGGTCATTTGAGTAGAGATATGGCGTTGAACGGAGCGTCGCAACAAAAGCCCAATAAATTTAATATAGCTGGCTTCATAATAAAAATGGCTTCGGTCAATCTCAAATCTCAAATCAGAAATTTCCAATATTCCCGTACGCATGTACCTTTTCACAAATCATCCTTAAAGAACTTTCCAGGTCACCATCAGCGGTTTTAAAAGCATCCGCATCAATGGTTAGCGGGGCGCCTAATACTACTAACGGTGCTCCATACTCGGGACAACGAATTGCCTGTTCAAGCGTTAATCCGCCAACGGCCTGTACAGGAACTTTCACTGCCTGCACTACTTCTCTCAATTGATCTAACGGGCTGGGCATGCGTTTGCCTTGTGCCGCTATGCCTCTTCTCTCATCGTAGCCTATATGATGAATTACATAATCGCATCCAAGATCTTCCAGCCATTTTGCGCCCGCTACCATGTCGGGGCAACCAAGGTTATCGCCCATTACCTTAGCACCAAAATCTTTTCCTGCCTGCACCACACATTTTAATGTTTCTTCGTGGGCACGCGCCATAACCACTACATGCGTGGCGCCGGCTTTCGCCATCATTTCGGCTTCAAGATATCCACCATCCATTGTTTTTAAATCTGCCACAATAGGAACACCAGGGAAAGCTTCGCGTAATTTTTTTACACCATGTAGTCCTTCCGCAAGAATTAAAGGGGTTCCGGCTTCCAGCCAATCAACACCCGCACGCATGGCCAGTGCTGCCGTTTCAAGCGCTTCATCTATATTGGTAAGGTCTAATGATATCTGAACTATCGGCTTCATTGTATATATTTTAATTCAATCGTTTTAAGAGATACAATTTGGGGAATGGAGTAAAAGAGTATAATCCATTGATTATATACTCAAAATGAACACTTTTTATTAAATAAAAATCATGCTGCAGCTTTTTCTGCCTTTAAAACACGGTATGCCAGAATGGTACTGGCTAACATTAGAATAGCGCCCAACAAAAATGGAGCCCCCGGAAAATAAACCGGCGCTGTTTTCCCGGTGAAATATGCAAACAGATTGGTCATAACAGGCGGTCCGATGATAGTTGTTAAACTCATTACGCTGGTTAAGGCGCCTTGCAGTTCTCCCTGCTCATTAGCAGGAACATGGCTTGAAATAATTGCCTGCAAGGCCGGGCCTCCTATACCGCCAAGACAATAAGGCACCAGGAATGCAAACATCATCCAGGTTTGAGATGCAAACGCGAATAATACCAAGCCCACCGTGTATAGACCAAAGCCTACATAAATACTTTTTTCATTGCCCAGTTTTGGATTAACAATGCGGATTAAGCCACCCTGCACTATACCAATAAGCAATCCTACCACACCCAATGAAATACCAACCATTTTTTCATTCCATTTAAATTTCTCCATATTAAAAAATGCCCAGGTGCTTTGAACGGAGTGCGCTGAAATGTAAACCAGAATAAGCGCGATGATCAAACCGCCCAGCGCGGGATATTTTTTTAGTTGCAGTACAGAACCCATAGGATTTGCACGCCGCCATTCAAAAGAACGTCTATGATCTTTGCTTAACGATTCGGGCAATACAAAATAACCATATACACAATTGAGTAAAGAAAGAATAGCCGCTGCAATAAATGGTACTCTCGGTCCCATACTCCCTAACAAACCGCCTATTACCGGACCTATGATAAATCCCATGCCGAAAGCCGCGCCTATCATGCCAAAATTTTTGGCTCTTTCTTCGTGTGAACTAATGTCGGCAATATATGCCGTAGCAGTAGTGAAGCTTGCCCCTGTAATACCCGCAATTATTCTCCCAACAAATAACCAGCCTATATTTGGTGCTACAGCCAGCAGTAAATAATCTAAACCAAAACCAAATAATGAAAATAGCAACACAGGTCTGCGTCCATATGAATCACTCAGATTGCCTAACACAGGTGCAAATAAAAATTGCATAACGGCAAATGCGAATGTTAGCCAACCACCCCATCTCGATGCGTCGCTGAGATTACCGTGAATAAGTTGCTCTATCAACTTCGGCATTACAGGAATGATAATGCCAAATCCAATAGTATCAATAAGTAGTGTAATAAAAATAAATCCTAAAGCAGCTTTTTTTGAAGACATAAAGAAATTTCTGATTTGAGACCTGCCTGCCGGCAGGCAGGTTTGAAATTTATGATTTATCGTTATCGTTTCTCGTCTCACATCTCACCATTCACTATTCACAAACTTATTGCTGAAAGCTCATACCTGATAGCCCTCCCTCACCATCCGCCCAGCGTTTGCACCCCATTACCATATTTTGCTTCGTGATCTAATAGCCATTTTTTTCTCCATAATTCACCTGCGTAACCTACCAGCGTGCCGTTGCTGCCAATTACTCTATGACAAGGCACTACTATTGCCAGTTGATTTTTACCATTGGTTGTTCCTACCGCACGGATTGCTTTTGTATCACCAATGCGCTTTGATAATTCGAGATAGGAAATAGTTTTGCCAAAAGGAATATCAGTAAGCGCATGCCATACTTTTAATTGAAAAGCTGTTCCTTCCTGGTTGAAAGGAAAATCAAATGTTTTTCTGTTGCCTTTAAAGTATTCATGCAATTGCGTGATGCATTGTTGCGTAGGAATATTTTCCACGGGATTGTTTCGCAGGCTAATATTATCTGAATTTTTGCCGGTCTTTACAAACAGTAAAGCATGTACAGCATCCTCATCGGCTTTTATTTCAAGCCATCCTACAGGCGATTCATAATAAGTAATATGTAATGCTGAAGCGATCATTTTTAAAAAATGGCGATAGTAAATGTAATGGTTTATTGTATGCGATAGCGGTTGGTTAATAACTTTTGTAAAAACATATTTATTGGTATTATCAATGCTGCTCATTTTTTTTAAGAGTTTCCCGTATCTTGATCCTTGCAAAATATTCTTTGCTTCACTAACGGGGATATATTTTATACAACATGCCATATCGTTACCGGGTTTTAGTATTACTATGTTCTTTAACCACACTTACTTATCTCGACCGGATCTGCATATCGCTTGTGGGTGTAAGATTAAAGGCTGACCTGGGACTTAATAATGAACAATTCGGCTGG
>JBGALP010000332.1:0-4904 GCA_044223805.1 Agriterribacter sp. | reverse complement strand
AAGCCGGTAGTGTTGCTACCGGCTCCTATACAGTTTAATATACTTTTACAACGAATACTTATTATCCGCAATCAACTTATCTGCAATTCTTCTTCTTGCTTCTTTTGTATTGTAAGTATCTGCCTTTGTAAACCTTTTTACCCCAAGCAGCATCATGCGTTGTTCATCGCCTTCAGCAAATGCATTAATGGCATCTCTTCCGCTTTTATTTACCCTGTCAGCGGTATCGTAGAGATAAGTGCGTGCTATATCTATATATAAAGCCGCGGCAGTTTCACCTTTTGATTCCGCTATTTTTATTGTTCTCAACAGGGCGCTTTCCGCATGAAATACATTGATGGCCATATCCGCGATATGCATTAATATTTCCTGCTCGCTTTCTATTTTCATCATCAGCTTTTGCACAGCGGCGCCGGCAACCATAAGAATGGCTTTCTTCATGCTTGCGATCAATTTTAATTCTCTTGCAAAAACGCCATCGTCGCCTGCCCCAAAATCCGGAATGCTCATTAACTCTTTTTGCACTGCCATGGCCGGACCCATCAAATCCAGTCTTCCCTTCATAGCACGCTTCAATACCATATCTACAGTAAGCAGCCTGTTGATTTCGTTGGTGCCTTCAAATATCCTGTTAATACGGCTATCTCTATACGCCCTTGAAATAATGTATTCCGCACTAAATCCATTACCACCATGAATCTGTACGCCCTCATCTACTACAAAATCCAACACTTCACTTCCAAAAACCTTCAGCATGGCACACTCTATAGCATACTCTTCCGCCGCACCGAGTAAGGCTTCGTTAAAAGGTTTACCATCATGCAACAATTCCTGCTCTTTATCATCAATCCATTTTGCCGTTCTGTATAATGCACTTTCGGCTACCCATATCCGTATAGCCATCTCAGCAATCTTATGCTTCATTGCGCCAAACTGGGCAATGGGTTGCTTAAATTGTTCGCGGGTATTAGCGTATTCAATAGAAGTTGTTGCCGCAGATTTTGCTCCGCCCAACGCTGCGGCGCATAATTTTAAACGCCCGATATTGAGAATATTAAAAGCGATGACATGGCCCTTTCCAATTTCCCCCAGCACATTTTCAACGGGCACTTTAGCATCCTGGAAGTATAACTGCACTGTTGAAGATCCTTTGATACCCATCTTATGTTCTTCCTGCCCCTGCGTAAAGCCTTCTATGCCGCGATCTACTATAAAACCAGTAAATCCTGCCTTGTCGGCAGGCAGGTTGTCTCCAACCACTTTTGCAAATACTGTATATACATTGGCAAAGCCTCCATTGGTAATCCAACATTTCTGACCATTCAACAAATAGTATTTTCCATCAGCGCTCAATTTTGCTGTTGTTTTAGCACTCAACGCATCGCTGCCACTATTCGGTTCCGTTAGTCCATAAGAGCCTTTCCACTCTCCGGTAGCCAGCTTAGGAATGTATTTTTCTTTTTGAGCAGGGGTACCAAAATATAAAATAGGTAAGGTTCCGATGCCTGTATGCGCTGCGAGCGCCACAGAAAAAGAAAAGCCGCAACCTAAACCTTCATTTACTAATGTTGAAGTAACAAAATCCTTCCCCAGTCCGCCATACTCTTCGGGAATAGAAGTTCCCAATAAACCCTGCTCACCTGCTTTATCTAATAAAGAAGGCATTAATCCTTCTTCAAGATTATCAATGCGATCTATTATGGGCAGTACTTCTGTTTTTACAAAAGAACTACACATATCCATGATCATTTTTTGTTCTTCGTTAAAATCTTCAGGAATAAAAATTTGATCAGGTTGACTTTCTTTAATAATCCATTCACCGCCCTTCAGCGTTGAAATGGTTGTTACATCGTTATTCATAATAGCAAAGTTTTATGTTAAGTAATGTTATTTCAGATTATCGTATACCCGTTGTAATACAGATTTACACAATTCCACTTCTTCAGCTGTAACACCGCCCAGTGCTTCATTCAAAGTTTGATTCGCCATATCCATAGTCTGATCTCTAAGGGCTAAGGCCGTATCACTAACGTAAATAAGATTGATACGCCTGTCTTCTTTTGATGGAACGCGCTTTACTAATTTTAATTTCTCCAGGTTATCAACCAGCCTGGTGATACTGGGTTTATCCCTGAATGTAGCAGTGCATAATTCCTGTTGGCTTAATCCATCCTGTTTCCATAAATGATACAGCACACTCCACTGCTCAATAGTAATATCAATACCATGCTGCTTAAAATTTTTTTGAAGCCGCCTTATGGCTGTAGAAGCTACTCCCGTAATGAAACTATATAATTCTCCTCTTTAAATTGGTTGTTTGGCATATAGTTAGTTAAACAACTAATTCAAAGCTAAAAATATATTCTGACCAAAACTTATAATCACTTTAATCGATACTTGAGCTGTGATAATGCGATATTCCGTTTTGGGAGTTGCTTGGTGGAGTTTACCTTCTATTCATTTAATTTGTAAGAAATCAGTTTGCCATCATTGGCACCTGCAAGCAGCAAATTACCTTTGCTGTTTTTATCATTTCCATGCTGCGGATATCATCGCGGATATTCAGCCCACTTTGCATTTGGGGCAGATAAGTAAAATCATCTTTACCGTTTCCTAATAACACCATTCCATGATTGGCACGAAACCGCCCGAATTTTATTCTTGTCCATGCGTTGTTTCCCGCAAGAATAATATCTTTTTTGCCATCGTGATTTGCATCTGTCGAAGCTATTGCATACACAGGCGCATACTGAGCCTCCTGTGGCAACAACTTTACCTCAAAGCCAGCATTTCCATTATTCTGTAGATAAATAGTTGATGTTATTTCTGCAGTAAGCTTTCCGGCATCCTTCAATTGCTCAGCGCTGAATATATCATTAATAGTTGCTGACGCATACGTTTTATAATCGTTGAATTTCTTTTTTAGCATAGGCAATTGCTCAACAAGGTCATCCCTGGTGGCTGAAGGATATGAAGTGCCGTTAATATAATAGCAGAAAATGGGATCAATAGAACCATTTCCATCAAAGTCTTTATAATATAAACTCATTGGCTCCTTGTCGGTTGGCTTGAATTGAGCATTTGTTCCTACATTGCCTAACACAAAATCCATATCGCCATCTCCATCAAAATCATCCATTACAATTTTATTCCACCAGCCTGACGAAGCAAACCTGATATATTGCGCCGAAGCATCTTCCAGTTTTCCATTTTTATTGATAAACACTTTTACAGGCATCCACTCGCCTACTATAATTAGGTCATTTGCTCCATCCTTATTCAGATCGGTCCATACTGCATCGGTAACCATTCCTATGCGTTGTAAAGCAGGCGCTATAGTTGCAGTAGCATCTGTAAAGTTTCCCTTGCCATCATTTATCAAAACATAGCTTGCCGGTGCAGACGGGTATTTTCCAGGTACCACCCTGCCGCCAACAAATACATCAATAGCTTTATCTCCATCTATATCGGCAAAAGCTACACACCCTTTACTCGATAATAAAGAAGGGAGCGTCTTTTCGCTTTTTGAGAAATTTCCTTTGCCATCATTCAGGTATAACCTGTCCTGAAGCAGCGGATCATTTTCTGCGAATTCATAACCGCCGCTTGCTACGTATAAATCAGCATAGCCGTCTCCGTTAGCATCAAAAAAGGCGGCATCAGTATCTTCGCTCAAAGAATCTGATGCTATGTCAAGCTGACGAGATAACACAAAAGCTCCATTTTTCGTTTGAAGAAAAAGGTTACCCGGCTGTCCCTTTGCCCCTCCAATAAAGAGATCTTCCAGCCCATCCTTATTTATATCTGCCTTTGCCATGCAAGGCCCCTGGCGGGAGAAGTAATTCGGCAGTAAGGTCTGAACCGTAAAATCATTAAAGTCATTTTCTATATGCGTATAGTTTATACTACTATCCAAAGCAAAAAGAGAAGGCAATTTTTTTGATTCATATAGCCATTTTCCCGATGCATTTTTGATATCCAGTTTTAGTAATTGATCAGGCTTTATGTTTTGCAACAGCTGGCATTGATCATTCGGCCAAATGATGAGCAAAGAATCAATAACATCATTTTTTCCTAAACCGAAATTAAGTACAGGATCAACTGATGATTGATAACCCCTTACCGGAAATTGTTCCTGGTATAATTGCTGTCCTTTACAATACAATTTTATTTTACTGCCAATACCATCAGGATTTTTTTTATCACCCTCTAATTTTATTCGCAGATAATTATACTTAATGCCGGATTCACCATTATTCCTGTAAACACCTGCATAATCATTAGTGTTGCTGATAACAATATCCATTTTGCCGTCGTTATTCAAATCGGCATAGGCGGCACCCGCGGATACAACTTTTTTATCAAATCCCCATAGTTGTACTTTATTTTGAAAAGACTGACCCTTATTATTTTGGTAGATATAATTAGGAATCTCTACTGTAGGCATTTTGTCTACAACCTCCTTAAAGGATGTTGCCATCTCTCCTTTGTTTGCTCTCACTAACCTGTCACTGGAAAAATTTATAAAGTCAAGGTCCGAAAAATCCTTAACGTAGCCATTTGTAATCAACAAATCTTTGTAAGTATCGCCATTAAAATCGCAAAGCAGTGCAGTCCAGCTCCAGTCTGTGTTGGATATTCCCATCTGCTGTCCGATTTCTGAAAAAGTTCCATCACCATTATTCTTTTGAAGCATGTTGCGTACATATTGTGGCTTCAATCCTTTTTTTATGAGGAGCGCATTCTTATTAAAATTATCAGGACCGGTATGCGTTTTCTGCAGATAGTTATCCTCCGAAAGCATATCAAGGCTAATCATATCCGTTAGTCCATCATTGTTGTAATCAGCAGCGTCACTTCCCATAGAGTTAAGCGAAGCAACATCAAAACATTCCGAAAAAGAC
>JBGALP010000331.1:0-5592 GCA_044223805.1 Agriterribacter sp. | reverse complement strand
TAAATGCTCCCGGTGCACTGTTTACTGTATCTTGTACAGGAGGCGTTGGCGCTGGAGCAATGCTGTTTTTTGAGCAACTGGCAAGCATTACTGTAACAAACATTGTTAGCAAGCAAAAAATTCTCATAGTATTATAGCAATAAAAAGATAAATATATTATTAGGATTGTTCAAAAGTGTTCCCAAATTTAGTTTTTTTTCCCTAATGGCGGATATTCTCACTCACCAACTCGATTGTAATTTCGGTGGGTGAAGAAAACCATAATAATGTATTAGCGCAATTAGAACAATGGGTAAATAGAACGGACAAATCCCGCAATAAAAATCATGAGGTTTTTGAACCTTCATTCGACCATAAAGAGTGTGTAAGTGTTGAGTTTATAGAGCAAAAAACTGAATTACTTTCATAGGAATCCATGCAGATGGAAGCCATCTCTCGCGGCTAACCCTGAAGATTATACACACAGTTCTGCCGGGTATTACATTACCGGTGAACAGGGCATTTATGAAGTATATAATTACAGGTTGTTGCAGGATATAGATTTGACCAAACAAAGTCCATGAGTTTGCCCCGCAGAGTCCAGCTTGCCCACATGGCTTTGAGTTGAGACTCCGCGGCGAAGCTCAAGTATATAATTACATGTTGTTCCAAGATATAGATTTGACTAAACAAAGATCATGAGTATACCTCGCAGAGTCCAGCCTGCGCGCAAGGCTTTGAGTTGAGACTCTGCGGAGAAGCTCAAGAAACCGCCGAATGAGCAGTTTTTTATTTAATGGTATCTTCGGTAAAAAGAATTTATGCTAAAAATATTATTCCTAATCCTTGCTACAATTCTATTAAGTTGTTCTGGTGAAGATTCAAAAATGCAAGGACAAAAAACTGATACAGATGGTTGCGAAAAAACTTGTGGATAGCCTACAACTTGCGCGTATCTACTTTTTGAAATAGTTCGTTGTAGAACCAACTCAAATAATAAAACGATCAATCAAATTCGATCCTAAAACTGAATGGTGGAGTAAAAGCAGACGATTATTTGAAAATACTATTCCCAAAGATTCTTTGTCAAAATAGTATATTCAAATTTCAAACTGATATCCTATCCCGACTTCCAAAATCAGTTCCTGCTAGCTACTTTTACAAAATATTAAAACACGATATGAAATACGAAGAACTGGTAAATATGCCGCTGAGTTGATTGAAAGGTTGGTAACAGACGTGGTTACCAAAGATCCTGTAGAAATCCACTTCGATTTTGAAGATGACGATCAGTGGAAGCCATCATCAGTATGCATATTTATGAAGAGGATAAGGCAATCTCTGTGAGATTGCACGCTAATAACCGTTACGAACTTTGTTTTGGCTATTATGATGATGAAGATGAATTTTTTCGAGATCACCAAGACATTAACCGAAGAAAAAGATGGTCTTCCGAAGCGACTCCAGAAAGTAATGGAAAAAGTATTGGCGGATGAGAAAAACACATGCGCATACCCGTAATTTTTTATCACGATAAAACCTGCATAGCGCAAGTGTATCGCAGTTACCCAAACTTAAAATCTCCGCAATGTCGCTTCATTTTAAAGCTTTATACAAGTAAAGGCGTTACGGGGCAATGATCCACTTACTCTCCGCACATCACAGCGTTGTCATCCAGTACACATCCTACTCAATTCATGCTCAATTATTTCATACGTTAAAGGCATCAGCATCGCCATAGCCTCTGTTTACAGAATTGATTTCACCGTTGTCCATCATCTTTTTTAGCTGAGGCTTCAGAAACATCAGTTCTTCACTCTCATCGAAAAAGTCACCATCCTGAAACCTGTTGACCTCCCCTGAATAGACGAAATTATTATGATAAGCTCTCACCGTATCCCCTTCGACGCGGATTAGCCGAAGAAAATAATAGGTAGCCTTTTTATCTTCTTTTTTTCTTATCGTATATATGTCGCCCACTTTTGGATCAGCTACCAGCCCTGCCTTTTCGTTTTGCGTTTCGATACTAGCGTAAATCATAAAACCTATGAGAATAGCAAAAAGGATGGGCCATATATAAAAATAAATGGGTGCCCGGGATGTTTGTTCGTACTCATGTGATATAGCGTTAGATGTAACCCGGTTCCCACACGCATTACACTCAATGATTGACCTTTCTACTCCTGCAGGAAAAGCAGGTATCCAATATAGGTGAAAGTATTCTCTGTAGACTTCTATATCGAGGTCAAATGCTTTACAGTGTGGACATGCGTTTTGATGATCAGTGTAGGTTTTAATTCTGGCAATTTTCCTGCCATAAAAAATGAACATGCAATGTTGGGTTTGGGTATTGTGTAAATTAATACGAATTTTCCGAACTGACTCAGCCCTTTAGTTCTTCACAATTTCCTACAGGTGTGGTTGTCAGCAACCACCTGCACTAAAATGGTTGGTGAAGATAGCAGCCGATAGAGAAAATACTGTTGATCATGCAGAAGTACTTCTTCATGTCGAATAACTATAACTTCTTTGCATCCTGGTATTCGATTAAATACGTTGCCTCCTCTCCGTCGAAGTTTGAATGCATTTCAATCGGGAAATCCTTTGCGTTGTATTTGTAGGTAAGAGTACTGGTCACTGTCTTAGTCGCCCCATCATTGTCAACATAACTTTCCGTCGCTTCAGTCAGGTTATTCACTCCAAGGTTTTTAGCATAAAAATCCTCAAAAGCGTCAAAGAAAAACAGGTGGTTGACGGCCGAAAAAATACCTCTTTTATTATCGTAGGTATAGGTATACGACAAATCAACAATTTCTTTGTACCAAAGTGCTGTCACGCGGTTCTTTTCATCATAAGTAAGTTGCTGCATTACCGTCCCATCCTCCCATTCACCTTTTGTTAAACGGCCCTTGTCATCAAAAAAATAAAAAGTAGTCCACACGAGCCAGCCGTT
Organism: Agriterribacter sp.; assembly: GCA_044223805.1. Classification (GTDB taxonomy): domain Bacteria; phylum Bacteroidota; class Bacteroidia; order Chitinophagales; family Chitinophagaceae; genus Agriterribacter. Next base: position 2,660 of record JBGALP010000331.1, on the reverse strand, counting down.
GTCGTAATTCTTGTAGTGATGGTCACGCTTTATTTTACCCGCACTTACCGTGGAAAATTCAAAGTATTCTGTAACATCGCCGGGAAACGTTTCGTAGTATTCGGATTTCAGTGGGTTACCATTTTGGTAGGTATAAACAGTTTTATTGTCAATGGAGCCTTTAATATAATACTGTTCTTCAATGAGGTGGTTTTGATTGTCATAGATAAAGATTATTGAATCTCCTGACGCGGATTCGTAAACTTCCTCGGAAGAAGATTGGTAATAGTCGCAGTAGTATCGTTATTGTCTGGCGGATCCTGGCTATCTTTTTGACAACCAACGGACATGATCAACGCGATTCCTGTTATAGCAGAGAAAAGCAATTGCACAACTTTCATAAGGAGGGTTTTATATAAAAATAAAGGAAATGATTTTGTTTCCGGGAGAATTTTTCCTTTTTCCACGTACGATGTTGTAGATGAATTAAAAAGGCAGTTTTCATCATTATTTTTTGCAAATTTTTTCTTAAACAGGCTGCTATCAACACTCATCTGCATTGAAGAACGGTTGGTAAAGACGGCAACCGATCGAGAAATCAATCCGCCTGCTTTTATCAGATCATCGGAAAGCGTCTTCTACTCCTGCATTCCTTGCGGTAAAAATAATGTAAACAATAGTTTACAAATTACCTATATTTGTAAAATATATTTATCATTATGAAGGACAGTAAGTTTAAGATTCTTCCCAGCACAGCTAAAATATTGTCGGCATTTGGTGAAAATATCAAGCTGGCGAGGTTGCGAAGAAAGCTGAGTACTGAGCAAGTGGCAGAAAGAGCAAATATCAGTCGTCCCACCTTGCTTTCCATTGAAAAGGGTATGCCCGGTGTTGCCTTTGGTTCTTACGCACAGGTGCTTTTTGTATTAAACCTGGAGAAAGATTTATTGAAGGTAGCGGCAGACGATACATTAGGCAGGAAATTACAGGATGCCGCGCTTACCGTAAAGGAAAGAGCGCCGAAAAAATAAAGCGTTAACCATGGCAACGAATGTAAAAAAAGACATACAGGTATATGCACATTGGCTGGAATTACAGCAGCCGACGCTGATGGGTATATTATCTGTTTCGTCTGCCAGAGGCAAAGAATCCTTTTCCTTTGCATACGCTGATGCGTGGTTACAATCAGGTTTTTCTCAAATGATTGACCCGGATCTGCAATTGTATTCAGGATCATATTATCCGCGGAACGATAAATCCAACTTCGGTATTTTTCTTGATTCGTGCCCGGACAGATGGGGACGGGTATTGATGCAGCGAAGGGAAGCAGCAGTAGCCAAACAAGAAGAGCGGCCAGTAAAAAAATTATTGGAATCTGATTTTTTATTGGGCATATTTGATGCACACAGGATGGGCGCGTTGCGGTTTAAAACAGAAGAAGAGGGGCCTTTTTTAAATGACAATAAAACAATGGCTACGCCGCCATGGACATCGTTAAGAGAACTGGAATACGCAAGCTTACAATTTGAAAAAGATGACACCCACGACCCTGCATATTTAAAATGGTTAAGTTTGCTGATAGCTCCCGGCTCATCGTTAGGCGGTGCCAGGCCAAAAGCAAGTGTAGTAGATGCAGATAACAATTTATGGATCGCGAAATTTCCAAGCAGGAATGATGATAAAGATATTGCCGCATGGGAAATGGTAGCAAACAAACTGGCAATAAATGCAGGTCTGAATGTAGCAAAAGGAAAACTACAGCAATTCAACAGTAAATATCATACTTATCTTACAAAACGTTTCGACAGAACAGCGCATCATAAGCGGATTCATTTTGCATCTGCCATGACACTATTGGGGCACGTAGATGGCGAGGATGCTGCAGGAGCAAGCTACCTGGAACTAATGGAATTTATATCGCGCCACGGAGCAGCAGTAGAAAAAGATCTGGAAGAACTATGGCGGAGAATCGTGTTTAATATATGTATCAAAAATACAGACGACCACCTCCGGAATCACGGTTTTCTGCTAACTGGTAAAGGTTGGTTACTGTCACCTGCTTATGATATTAATGCCGATGAATACGGCAAGGGGTTAAGTATAAATATTACAGATACAGATAACACACTTGATATAGATTTGGCAAGAGCGGTAGCCGGCTATTTTCGTTTGCCGGATAAAAAAGCTTCTCAAATAATACAAAAAATTTCAACCGTTACTAAGGATTGGAAAAAAATTGCCGCCAGTTATAAAATTTCTAAAGCTGAGCAGGAAAGGATGGCGGGGGCATTCACTTAGGGCTATATAATTTCTTTAATGGTGGTTACCCACCTGCACTGAAACGTTTGGTGAGGAAGCACTAATAGAGATACAAAATTTGCCATGCGCCTACGTTACTCAACACCTTGCCCCAATTTTCAAAATCAGTTGCTGGTTGTTACTTTTACAAAATTTTAAAACACGATATGAATTACGAAGAACTGGTAAATAACCATGCCCCTGAGTTGATTGAAAGGTTGGTAACAGACGTGGTTACCAAAGACCCTGTAGAAATCCATTTTGATTTTGAAGATGACGATCAGTGGGCGGTGATCAGTATGCATATTTATGAAGAGGATAAGGAAATCTCTGTGAGATTGCACGCTAATAACCGTTACGAACTTTGTTTTGGCTATTATGAT
>JBGALP010000330.1:0-4656 GCA_044223805.1 Agriterribacter sp. | reverse complement strand
TACGCTCTCTACCTCTCACACCTATAATATGAGGGGGCTATCTTCGCTCCGATTATTCATCAGGTTGAGTATTTACCAGCGCTTAAACCTGTAAGGTCTGCAGCGCGGCTATTCTTTGCGGCAGACCTTATAGGTTTTCAGAAGAAAAGCTTTTTATTTCTTCACCAGCTTGTACAACACATCAACCAATGCGTCTATATCTGCACAGGTATTATAAAACGCAAGAGAAGGACGCACAGACGTTTCTACACCAAAGCGCCTGAGTATAGGTTGCGCACAATGATGACCAGAGCGAACTGCTATTCCCTCCTTGCTTAATGCCGCACCAACGTCTTCTGTTTTGTAGCCTTTAAGCACAAATGAAGCAACGCTCGTTTTTTCGGCTGCAGTTCCTATAAGCCTTATGCCCGGTACATCTTTCAATAATTGTGTAGCGTAATGCAACAGTGCGTGTTCGTATTGAAAAATAAGATCAATACCGATTTTATTTACGTAATCAATAGCGGCACCCAATCCTACTGCATCGGCAATATTACCTGTGCCGGCTTCAAACCGGGATGGCGCGTTATGAAATGTTGTTTTTTCAAAAGTTACATCTTCAATCATATTTCCGCCGCCCTGGTAAGGCTGTGTAGCATTCAGTAATTCTTCTTTGCCATATACAACGCCAATACCTGTTGGTCCAAAAACTTTATGTCCTGAAAAAACAAACCAATCAGGGTTAAGCGTTTGCACGTTGGTGCGGATGTGCGATACCGATTGCGCACCGTCGAGTAATACTTTAGCGCCGGCCGCATGCGCCATTTCTATGATGGCTTTGGCAGGTGTTATTGTGCCCAAAGCATTTGATACCTGTGTAAATGCAACCAGCTTAGTTTTTGGGTTTAATAATTTTGCATACGCTTCCAGAATGATTTGTCCTGTTTCATCAACAGGTATCACTCTTATCTTTAGTCCTTTCTTTTCTGCTAATAATTGCCAGGGCACTATATTGGCATGATGTTCCAAATGGCTTAAAATAATTTCATCGCCTTCCTTCAGATACTGTGCTCCCCAGCTATCTGCCACCAGGTTTATGCCTTCGGTTGTACCTCTTACAAAAACAATTTCGTTGGGCGATTGTGCTCCAAGAAAAAGCTGGATTTTTTTTCGCGCGGCTTCATAAGCATCTGTGGCACGGGCTGCCAGTTCATGGGCGGCACGATGAATGTTGGAGTTCTCGTGCGCATAAAAATAACTCAGCCTGTCAATTACCTGTTGAGGCTTTTGAGTTGTGGCGGCGTTATCCAGCCATATCAGCCTTTTGCCTCCATTTACTTTTTCTTTAAAAATAGGAAAGTCAGCTTTTATAAGATTGATATCAAGTGGAGGCTTAATAAACTGGTTAAAACTGCCTGTATTATTTTCTTTTACAAAATGTTTTTGATTAAGATAAGCCGACGGATGATCTGTAAAATTTTGCTGATTCAAAAAATAAAAAGAAGCGTCTCCCGCACTTATGGGCGATACAGATGAAAACTGCGATTGCGGAAAATAAGATTGCACCTGTTGCAAAGCCTGCTTTAATTCCTGTTCAAAAGGTTGCTCCTGTTCATAAGGCAGAAATTGTTTTGAGAATGCACCTGGTTCATTTGATGCACCTGTTTGCCTTTGGGCATTACTGCCATCTCCATAGCCAAAACTTTGCGCTGATGGAGAAATGCCACTGCCTGCCACAGATGAAGGAATTTGTCCATTATAAAAATGCGGATCAGGCAAACTGGTTTGCGGGTTATCAAGATTAAATTTATGATCGTTATTAGGAACCGAAGGAGATGCGCCGCTGCCTGCAACAGAGGACGGAATAGCATGTTCGTTAAAATCAGCCCAGGTATGTTGTTGTTTGGTATAATCAAACGTGTTATTGAAATCGGCCGGAGCGTTAAATTGTTCCGGTGATGGCTGATTCACTTTTTCTAATCCGTTGCCTGACTGAATAGCGCTTCCCGGCACAGCAGAGAAATAAATATTGGCCAGCTTCTCTAATTCAGCGGTATCCGGCAGGTTCAACCCATGTATTTTTTGAGCATCCATACAAGCATTATTTAGCAGTAAAAAAATGAGGTATACTGTTTATTGTTTTCCTCAATATTTATACTCATGATATCTGGTAATGTCTACATCTTCCAGCACCGCTATTGCATCGTCAACCAATACTGCCAATGAGCAATACAGTGATACAAGGTAAGATGCGATAGCCTTATCGTTAATGCCCATAAAACGTACGGATAATCCGGGTGTTTGTTCTCCGGGAAGATTAGGTTGATACAAGCCTACTACACCCTGCCTGCTTTCACCTGTACGAAGCAATAATATTTTCGACTTGCCATTTTCAATAGGCAATTTATCACTGGGAATAAGCGGAATGCCACGCCACGTAATAAACTGCGAGCCGAACAATGAAATGGTTGGTGGAGGAACACCTCTGCGGGTGCATTCTCTTCCAAAAGCCGCAACAGCTAAAGGATGCAACAAAAAGAATCCTGGCTCTTTCCACACTTTGGTAATCAGTTCGTCAAGATCATCAGGCGTAGGAGCGCCAAGCCTGGTTTTTATTTTTTGATTGGGAGCTATACTGTTAATTAAACCATATTCTTTGTTGTTGATCAATTCGCTTTCCTGGCGTTCTTTAATGGTTTCAATAGCCAGGCGCAATTGTTCGCTGATTTGATTGTACGGCTTACTGTACAGGTCAGACACACGGGTGTGTACATCTACCAATGTGTTTACCGCACTCAGGTTATATTCTCTCGGTTTTTCAATATAATCCACAAACGTATGTGGTAAAACTCTTTCATCCCGTGCGGAGCAATCCACTTCTACGTTGCTGTCGTCTTTTACTTTGTTAAGCCTGTACACGCCACTTTCAACGGGGATCCAGTTAAGCAGGTGTGTAAGCCATCGGGGAGACACATGGAGCATTTGGGGCACTGTACGTGTAGCAATGGCCAGTTGTCTCGCTGCAACGTCGCCGAGCGCTGTTTGGGTGTGCGTACTTTTAGTTTCAGCCATAAAAGGTTATTTTATACAGTTATAAATAGATAGTTGTGTAAAAGAGTGATGTAAAAGGTAGCCATATTTATTCAATACAATATCTGATTTTTTTAAACATAGTTTGAGTAGAATGAGCATAAGAAAATGTTAACGGAGTAGAAGTTGTACAGAGGTTATGTTCACGAAAAGAATCCATTAATTGCATTGGCATATTTAGTCTACTATTTTAGTAGACAAATAAAGTGCATTTATCCGGCTGCTCCAAATTTATTTTGTAATTATGGAAGAAGGATATTGAAGGGATAGAGAACTATAACTTTTTCAAGTAATTCAGCAGATCTTTTTTGTCAATGTTGTAGCCATCCTCAAAACAAGGTAACACCGTTTCCTTGTTGTGGTCTTCTTCAAAAACCATGACCTGCTTTACAAACAGCGCAATAGATTTATCCGGTATAATGGGTGGAGCATATTTTCTTCGTAGTTGTTTTCTTGGTCATTACTAACTGCTTAAATATTTGTTTGGAACGTTTGCGGGAAAATAATCAACTCCATAATTGGCTTTTGTCAGTATCGAGACAACTTCATAAATCTGTTGCTCTGTCCTTTGAAATTGCCGAAGCGATCCCATCATTGCATAACTTACTGGATTAACTGAAGGAATAAAAGTTTCCCATTCGTAGCCCTTTCCCCAAATAAGTCCCTGAACGGTTAAGGATAAATCAGCATTTTGTGAAACAAGAAATTTCATTACATCTATACAAGTATTCGCATGTTGATTGACTGTGTGGAAAATCGGAGTTTGTCCTCCAAATCCATTACTGTCAAACCCTGCTTTTACATTAATGTCTATTCCATGGTTTACAAGGGTGCTCGCACACGACAAATGATTATATTCAGCGCAAATGTGTAAAAGAGAGGCTTCATAAAGTGGTGTAAAAGCACAGTCAAACGAATACTTTTTAAATACTAATTCGTTGTTATCATTTAAAAGTTTGTCGAGTAAAATTGCATTATCAAGCAATACTGCTAATAAAACTTTATCATCAAACTTTAACCCAAAATCTACAAAAGTTTGAATGCAGTTTTTGAATTTAGGTCCCCGCAGATACATATTTATCATCTCGTAAATAAGCGGTTTGCCCTTATAATACTGGTTGGGATCAACTCCGTTTTCAAAACATTCCCGAATTCCTTCAACGGAATGTATTTCAAAGTCTCCTATTATCTTTTGTGAATAATCCATTTAAAATATGTTAGGTGGTGCATTAAAATAAACGGCAGCGTTCAGTAATTGGTGATTTGCCGTATGTATATTTTCTCGTCAGGAATAGAATACAAATTAAAAATATGTTGTTGAAGTTAAGAACTAAAAGCTAAAATCAAATGTCAAGCCCGAACTACTGCTCCCGCCTGCTCATAGTTGATGTTACAATATTCAACCCTGCTTTTACAGATACTTTTGTTGCGCACACTTATTAGTTATCAACTTTTTTCTCTTCAACTAATTGATGTGTTTTAAAAACTAATTCTCTACCTCCTTTGCCATTTGAATTGAAATGTAAAACCCTACCATTCCCATTTATGAGTTTGTAGCTTTTTAATTCTTTTCCTTCAATATTAAAG
>JBGALP010000026.1:0-33671 GCA_044223805.1 Agriterribacter sp. | reverse complement strand
AACTGTATAATTCTCCTCTTTTAAATTGGTTGTTTGGCATATAGTTAGTTAAACAACTAATTCAAAGCTAATCAATATCTAATTCAATTAAAACTTAATTACAACTTTTAATCTTGTGATAACAGCATTGCAGAGAATTCAACACCTATACGGCTGGATTTAACTAATCAAGTTTACTATTTTACAGATAGTTTATAAGAAAGTAGTTTATCATTTGCTCCTGCGAAAAGTAAATTTCCTTTTGCGGTTTTATCATTTCCATGCTGCGGATACAGGAATTTTTAAAATATGAAACCGGCGTACAGTAAAATCAAATCTTGAGGTGGTTTTACAATAAAATCAGGAATCTTTTTTTAGTTTGTCGTTATCGCTGCACCTTTGTGCATCCTGAGTACTCTTTTTCTCAAAATTTTTTTGGCTTTTCCGTAGATTTTACCTGTTTGGTTTGCCAGGCAAAGCAATACCCACAATACATCTGCCATTTCATCTGATAAAGTTTTGCCTTTATCGCTTTCTTTAAATGATTGCTCACCATATGTACGCACCATCAATCGTACTTGAGGATTCTACCTCTTCCATTAACCATACTAGATTAGTGAGCTCGCTGAAATATTTTACTCTCACCGTACGTATCCAAAGATCAACCTGCTGTTGCGCCTGTTCTATAGTTAAATCCATATCAGGAAGTTTGTGGTTTGAAGTTTATTGTTGCAGGTTTCATTTCTGAAAAAAAGTAAATACTGTTCACCATAACGAAATAGTCCATTGGCTGACCTTCGGTGCTGACCCCAATTCCTTTTCACAATTCACTATTCACCTTTCACTAAAACACCACCCTGAAACTACCAAATATTCCAAAGCGTTCAAATGTTTTTTCAGGTACTGGCCGCGGCAATTTCCATATAAAATCAAGCCGAAATACTTTGAAAATATTATCAACCCCTGTGCCTATCTCCATATAAGGTTTGCCATCTAATGTTTTAAAGGCATGCCCGTTACCGTCTGCATTATAGTTTTTTATTCGTACCGCTTAATCATTCCCGCTAAATAGCAGCGCTCCAGAACTGCCTGAATTTTAATATACGGGTTAAAGGAATAAACCTGAACAAACCATTGCCAATATTATGTTCAACGTTTATACCCGTATACCAATCAGTAAGATACTCGTAACGGGTCATCATGTTAAAAGCATACTTGTTGTAATACCAGGTATTATTACCGGGGGGAATTTCCAGCAAAGTATAGGGCAATGTACCAATTACTTTGCCTGCATACAGGTTATAATAAATGCTGCCATACGGCGATATCTTTTTATAATCAGAAATACTGCCACCGATTTTTTGATAATTATAATTGCTGTGAAAGATGCCTTGTATACCTTTTGTATAATGTGCTTCAACAATAGGGTAATCGCTCCCGAGGCTGATACGATAAAAATTACCATCCAGGAATTTTTCGAGATAAACAAACATATTTAATGCCGGCCTCAAAACTATTCAAAGGTTCTCCTCCATTTTCTGAAGGTAATAGTCTTTCATTGGCAGATTGTTAGAGGAGTAAACCTCAAATGCTGACTGTTAAGCGTAACCGAAAATCCACTACTCCATTCTTTAAAATATTCCAGTCTTTCCTGTTCAATTTTCATATAGCGATAAGGCACGCTGGGTTTACGCAATGCAATAGCAAAAAGGTTATCACTACCTACTTCATCATAATATACCTGCCCGTTATCAATGTCATTTAAAAACGAGGCCGTTATGGCTGAACGCGGATTCTTATTCAAAAGAAACAATGTTTGAAACCGTCCTTTAAGTTTGCGATCACTAAAAACCATATGCCGTGTAACCGATAAAGCTAGATATGACAGTTAAATCCTGTATTGAAAGCCTAAATCAAAACGAACTCTGGCGCCTTCATATGCATTTGCAACAAACCAGTTAAACCATGGTCCTATTTCATAATTGCCTTCATTTTTATATCCTGTACCTAAAAATAAATCAAGTCTGTAAAACGCTTAAATGGCATAGCCATAAGCGTATCTATCATTTTGTATATACCCTGCCTGTATTAGAAAGTGTATCTGTCTTGCCTCCTGCCAGTATGCTTCTGAATGTTTGTTTGATGAGTCCAAAACAATTACTTCTTCGCGTAGCTTGTTTTTATTCAACTCCACATTCATTGAAGTATCATTAATTACAACGTCTCTGTAAGTCTGCGTTGTTTTTCTGCATAATAAAATGAGTCACTTTTTGTCAAGAAAAATAAAATCTGCTACAAACTTATCTTTGAAAGAAACCAAACAGAATCGTTAATGAGCTTATATTCCCAGCTGTATAAGATCAAGTTTTCTACAAAGTTGATATTGGCTAATTCAGATACACGCAGATTCATCTTCATTACCTCGAAAGTGGAGTCTGCTATCCATGCATCACCGGTAAAATGTGGTTTTCTCCTTTATGTTTTGGCGTAAATATTAAATGCAGGAAACGTTTTCCTCCAATATATTGGCTATCCGGCACGCGGTAATTGTAATATGCCGATCCGTTATCGCTTATTGGGCTTACAAAATCTTTGTCGAAAACAGGCACAAAAATTTTTATATACCGATATATTCTGGTACATGCCCCCGAGCATTTTGCCTAATGCAAGTTAATTAAACCCAATAGTTTTTCACCGCTTTTTAAAACTTCACGTGTTTGCGCGGATCTTTCACGATAAGTAAGTAATCTGATAAAAGTTCGTGAGATATAAAGAACGAATAGGTTTGTCTTCTGTAGTGCTGTCGATATTTTGATTAATAACTTTTTTAAATGGTTTTAAAATAGTCAGTTTAATCAACTTGTTATTATTAGCATCCTTTAAATCGGCTTCCAGTTTATTATATAACTCATAAGAAAAATTATCAAACCTCGCTCTATCGTTAAAGGGTTTATTCTTTACTATTTTCCGCCACAAAATCATGCCCCGCCCGATTTTGCTTTTTACAATTACTTCATTGGTTCTTTTTCCCCGTTCAAGGTTTACTGTTACCTGCATTTCTTCCGCAGTAGTATCTATAGCCAGGTAAAAAGTTTCGTAGCCCACATATGTAACTTCTATGGTATCTGAGGGCCATTTAGCCAAAATAAACGAGAAATTGCCCGCCGAATCGCTGAGTTTGCCTATTGTAGAATTTCTGAATTGAATAGATGCGAACGGGATGCGCTCTTCGCTATGAGCATCCTGTATATAGCCGAAAATTTTTCTTTCTTGTGTAAAAGCAGGTTGGCTGAGTAAGAAAAAATTAAAACATACCACCACACTAAAACATAGTGATTTCCAAGTCATATGCAAAAATAATCTCCCTATCATCACAACCAATATAAACCGTTATTATTTACCAATGGCGGATTTATCAAATATTTATTTATACAAAAACTTGCAGAAATGGATTTTCACTATTACTTTGTTTTTCAAAGTACTTTTATGGATGACAAAACCGCTGGTCTTGAAACATTAAAAGATATTAAGCAAATGATGGAACGCAGCAGCCGTTTTATCAGTTTAAGCGGGCTGAGTGGTATTGCTGCCGGAATATGCGCGTTAGTGGGCGCCTGGCTTGCTTATACCGTTATTGATGGCGGATCCGGGTCATCGCACCGGGAGTATGCGAACCAATATGCTGATGTAATATCACTGAAGGCTTTTATGGGTACAAATTGTTTACCATCGCATTATATACTCTTGTAGCCGCATTTGCCGTGGCTTTGATTTTCACCTGGATAAAAAGCAAAAAAAATAACGTGCCTATTTGGGGTAGCTCTTCTAAAAGACTGTTATGGAGCATGGCTTTTCCATTAGTAGCGGGAGGAATTTTTTTACTCAGGATGATTCAATTGGGCTATTTTGGTATGATTGCACCCGGATGTTTGATATTTTATGGAATAGCTTTGATAAACGCGGGCAAGTATACGCTGGGTGAAATAAAGTACCTTGGTTACAGTGAAGTAATTTTGGGTATAACCAGTTGTTGGTTTTTGGGATATGGTTTATATTTTTGGACTATTGGTTTTGGATTACTCCATATAATATATGGTGGGTTGATGTGGTGGAAATATGAAAGAAGGGTATATTAGCTGTCAGCCTTCAGCTATCAGGTATGGACTATGTATACTACTGACAGCTGATAGCTGATAGCAGACAGCTAAAAGAAAAAAATGAAAAATCCGATAGAGCATTTAAATAAAGTTTTTGACAGCAGGGTGCGTTTAGGCATAATGAGTTCATTAATGGTGAATGAAGAACTCAATTTTAACCAGCTTAAAGAAATAGTAGATGTTACGGATGGCAACCTTGCCTCCCATTTAAAAAACCTGGAAGAAAATGGATACGTTAAGGTTCAAAAAGGATTTATCGGGCGTAAAACAAATACTACTTATTCTGTTACCAAAGCAGGGGAAAAAGCTTTTAAGACGCACCTTGATGCGCTTGAGCAAATGATCCGATCTATGAACTAAATTTTTTTATCTATTTACTTTGAATTTCAAAGTACTTTTAAATAAACAACTATGCAAACGACAAACAACGAAAATTTCTGGACAGAAAACAAGTTCACTATAAAGGGTATACTGATAGGATGTCTTATCGTCGCCATGCTTATACCTACCTTCTTTATTTTAGGACTGGTAGAAGAAAGATCCGATCGAAAACAAGAGGTAACGCGTGAAGCCACAAGAAAATGGGCTTCAGCCCAAACCATAACAGGGCCGTTGCTGCTTATTCCGTACAACGAAAAAGCTCCGTTTGCAGATGCAAAGCCTGTTAAAAAACTGGCCTATTTTTTACCTGATCAATTAAAAATATCAGGAAAAGTAGATCCTGAAAAAAGGAACAGAACCATTTATGAAATAATAGTATACAGGAGTGAAGTGGACATGGAAGGTAGTTTTGCCCCTTTATCACCAGAATCTCTTGATATTAATGTTTCAGACCTGTTACTGAATGAAGCCCGTATATGTATTGGCATCAGTGATTTCAGAGGTATTGAAGATCAATTGGTACTAGAATGGAATAAGGCGAATACTATTTTCAACGCTAATGTTCCGGAAAACGATGTGTTGAAAGTGGGGTTAAGCACGCCAGTAGTAATAACACCCGAAACCTTAAATAATACCCACAACTTTAAAATGAAAATCCGGTTAAAAGGGTCGGAAAAGTTGAGTTTCACGCCAGTTGGAAAAACAACAAATCTCCAGGTATCCTCTACATGGCCTAATCCTTCTTTTGATGGAAGTTTTCTGCCTGCAACAAAAACCATTATTACCGATAGCGGGTTCACCGCTAACTGGAAAATACAACATCTTAACCGCAGCTATCCCCAGAGCTGGAAAGACAAAAAATATGATATTAAAGAAGCAACACTTGAAACGAAACTGCTGCAACCAGTAGATTCGTATGCACAAACTATGCGCTCCGTTAAATATGCTATACTGTTTATAGCGCTCACCTTTGCACTGTATTTTTTTATAGAAATCACACAGAAAAAAATGATGCATCCTATTCAATATGTATTGGTGGGGATGGCTTTATGCATCTTCTATACCTTGCTGCTGTCTATTTCTGAATACCTCACATTCGGCTTTGCATATAGCATTGCTTCTTCGGCAACAATTATTCTTATTACGCTTTATACAAAAAGCCTCTTTTCCCGCTGGAAAATTGCCTGGTTATTCGGCGGTGTTTTAAGTATGTTATATGGTTTCATATTTGTATTGATTCAACTGCAAGACAATGCGCTTTTGTTTGGCAGCATAGGACTTTTTATAATACTCGCTATTATCATGTACTACTCACGAAAAATTGAGTGGTATAATAAATCACCCCGTGTACTTACACCAGTTATTAACGTTTAAACTAACTATATGAAAATAAAAATGATTTCACCACCGCTAACCGAATCTAAGCATTCGTACTGGCAACTTATTAAATACTTTCGGTTGCTACCTTTGGAGCTGGTTGTATCAGGAGGTTGTTGCAATAATAACAGTGAAATTTATTTGAAGGGAAAAAACAACCGAACAAAAATTCCTGATTTATCATACAGCACATAATAATGGATATGAAAAGAATCGCATCATTCAGGTACGCTTTTGAAGGGATAGCCACTTTTTTTAGTAAAGATATAAACGGACGGATAGAACTTGCCGCTGCAGCAGCGGTAATAACTGCGGGATTTATATTCAGACTGAACAAAACTGAGTGGACAGTTGTGCTACTTTGTATTGGTGCAGTACTTTCTATTGAAATGCTCAATGCCTGTATTGAGAAAATATGCGACATGATACACCCGGAGTATCATCCGCAAATAAAAACTATAAAAGATATTGCCGCAGGTGCGGTATTATTATCAGCCGTTGTTAGCCTAATCATCGCACTTATCATTTTTATACCAAAAATCAGTTTACTCTTTTAAAACATCAATATGAATAATACACGTGTTATCAAACGCATGATATATGTATCGCTTCTGTTTACATTATTGATGATTGCCGGCAGAGCAGTATATACCAGGCAATCGTATGGTCTCTTTCTGGTATGGAATCTTTTTCTGGCATGGATACCCTTTGCTATAAGTATAGTTTTATTTGAAAAAAGCAACGTAAAAAAATGGGTGCAGTATCTGTTATTTGGTATGTGGTTATTATTTTTTCCAAACGCGCCATACATTATTACCGATTTCTTTCACCTTCAACAGCGATCTCCCGTACCATACTGGTATGATCTTTTAACTATGTTCTGGGCTGCGTGGAATGGTTTGCTGATGGGATTTATTTCTTTACTGTATATAGAACATTTTTTACGTACAAAGTTTTCTGTAAAGGTGGTTGAGAAAATGGTTTACTTCTGTATAATCTTATGCAGCTTTGGTGTATATGCAGGACGATACCTGCGTTGGAATAGTTGGGATGTTATTGCCAACCCGGGTGATATTTTGAGTGATGTAAAATATATCGCTTTAAATCCTGAAGATAATCTGCGCACATGGGGTGTTACATTTTTCTTTTCATTACTCATGATCACCTCCTATCTCACACTAAAAAATCTGAAAAAAATACTGCCATAGGTTGGTTTGGTTTCTCTATAAAAGCAAAGCTGCGGTAACTTTTCAGTTCCGCAGCCTTTTTATTTGAATGATTTAATCTCTAAAAATCAAGTCCAAGTGAAAAATACCAGATAGGTTTGTTATTAAAAAAACCAGTCATTGGCCATCCGGCATCTAACCGAAGAAAATAACCGAGTAATGTACTTCTTGCACCAAAGCCATATCCGCCAACAAATGGACCAACCCCCGGGCTCTTGAATCTTACTTCAACAGGAGGCGTACCATAAGTCATTTCAGGACGGGACAAAGCACTATATTTTCCATTCCACGCCGAACCCAAATCAATAAACTGTATGATCTGGAAATTTCTTATAAAAGCGTTGTTGATAGGCCTGCTCAACAATGTAGTAAACACAGGTAATCGAAATTCACTATTAAGTATTATGGCATTGTTACCATTAGCAGCATTTTGTTTGTAACCGCGCATATTCACAGCCAACGATTGATAAGTATAGGTGTTATCAGAAGATGGTGGGTTAGTATTATTAAACTTAGGCCACATCCAGCCATCCGTTCCGCCCATGAAATAAACGATTTTCTGACTTCCCCATGAAAAATCCGCGGCCGCACGTCCTGCCCATATAAAGTTTATATAAATGGGATAATAGTATCTGATATCAGTACCCAGATTGAAGGTTAGTTTACCTTGCTTTTCTTTGGTAAGATCTGTATTTATGTCTGTATATATTTTATAACGCAGCCCATGCCAGATATTTAATGCAGGATTGATGGTATTATCATGCACATATTCGAGATGCGTCATCAAAGAATTCATTATCGTATCAGGCACTTTTAGTGATGCATCACTTAAGATACTTGTTTTTATAGTACCCCTGTCGTTGCGGTAAGCAACATTAGCTCTCAAACTTCTTACCTTATCCCATGGATATGTCAGGTTAACCTGGTATATATTCGAATACAACTTGTTGGTAAAAGGGTTGGTATTGTAGTAATTGGTAACGGTAGACCTGTAATACGTTAAACCCCAGTCAAGGCGCTTACGCATGTTGTAAAAACTAAACAATACATCTTTATCGTCGAGGTTAAGCCCTAAACGAAATCCACCTATGAATTTAATATCTTCAAAAAGGTCAGAAACGCCAATGCGTATGATGCCATTGAGATTTGAATTGCCACCAGTAAGATATATTGGCCCGCTACCACCGCCGTAAGGTTGCCATCTCGTCATTAATACGGAATTATTAAACCCAGATACCGAATATTCCGTTGAAAATTTCAACCTGTAATCGTATAGTTTGGCTTTTGATAATACAGTCTCTTCTTTTTCATTTTCCACATCAATTATTCTTCCAGCCACAGCCGCGGTATCTTTGTCGTTTTCAAATTCGTTCTGAAAAATATCGTTTGATTTCGCAACGGAATCCTTAACCTGCTGTGGCTGATAAACAGTTGCAGCGCCCTTAGCTATCCGTTCCCCATCAATTATCTTTTTCATGTATTCGGTTGGACGAACATTGATGTTTCTTTTCTTTAAAGCATCGTCATTTACTTTTAACTTGTACAGCATTTTCAGATTACCTTCCTGTCGTACTTCCGATACCTGCCCTCCGTCGCCCGCAATACGGGTTTCCTGCAGGCTACTCTGGTAATTGGTAATAGGGAATGCATAAGCTGAATCAGCCGTTATAGCCATATAGCCAACGGAATCGGGTTCAGTTTTATTCCAGATTTTTAAAGTAGAATCAAGCTCTACAGGATCAGGATTGCGCAACAGCTCATCACCCACCCGGTAAATGGTATCTAATCCTAATCTTCTTGAAGTAAAAAATCCTGCATAGCGATTGGCTATACCCATTTCATCGTTTACAAATGTAAAGTGACTGGTATTGTATTGCATGGGGTAACGGGCATTGCCATGTTTTACATGCGTAAGTTGTGCAATCTGCCTGAACTCGCTACTGTTCCAGTTATTTACTAAAAATATATTGTATGGATAATTTGATGGTAATGCTGTATCGCTGGTTAGGGCATTGCCTGACGGACGATTAGATGAAAAGATGATACCGGTTTTACCAGGAAAAGCAACAAACGTTGGGTCAAGGTCATCATACACATCATCTGTGATCTGTTGTAATGTTCCCTCTTGTATTTTATAAACAAAAATATCGGAATGCCCATTTTTAACCGCGCTCAGCAACAGAGTATTCTGGTCCAGCATATACTTAACATCCATCACCTGGTCCAGCTCATCAGGCAAGCCCTGTTTGGTTGTTTTAAGCCGCTTAACCAAATCATAAACAAACATGTTCAGTTTGTTTTTTTTCATATACACCACTACCAGTTTCGATCCTTTAGGATCCCATGCCAGTTGAGGGTAGTTGGGATTTATCTCATTTTGGTTATCCAGCACACCTGAGTGCAGTAAGATCTTTCTTTTATAACCAAAATCTTCCAGTTCTATACGATATATACCTTTTTTAAACCGGACAACTGCGTATGTGCTATTGCGTGGGTTAGGGTTTGCCTGAAAACGATAATAATCAAGGTGATTGTTTACTTCTTCTAAAGCGGTAATATTTCCTTTAGGTGTATTGCGTCGGCCTTTAAGATCTCTGTAATACTTGTCAGATTCTTTTTCCATAAACTCCGCAAGTACTTCCTTGAATTTCTTCTTTGTTACTTTCATGCTCGCCGAATTCAGACTTTTATAAATCCTTGACAGGTAAAGCAGGTAAGTAACATTATCCTTGCGGTAATTATCGGCTATATAATGCCAGAAAGCATGACCGGCTAATTCGGGTTTATCAAAAGCAAACTGGTAAAAGCTTTTGTAATCTCCTGAAAGTAAAGCCGACTTTAATTTATCATCCAGTTCGGGGCTCCAGTTTTCCGCGGCATACATCACATATCCATCGGTAAGCCATTTGGGTAAATCTAATAAAGCCTGGTTGCTGGCGAACTCGCCTAAATCATCTCCAAATAACAAATTATCAAGTAATGTTCTTGCTATACCCTGCCGGATTTGTTTTTTTAAATTTTCGTGATCACCATTAAAATAAACGATCATTTTGTTGTTAACGAATTTGGTAACACCGCCTGTATTCTGCCAATCAATACCCAGGCCTATATTAGATTGCTGCAGGTCGTTAAACGAATTGTATATGATAATATTTATTCTTCGCTGCGAGCCGTATTCTACAAAGTCTTCCAGTTGGGGTAATTCTTTTTCGGCGAGTTGTGCACCATATTTTCCTAAGGCTAAACCGTTTTGGCTAAAGTAAACATTAAAATTTTTTGTTTGATAATAGCGCCATTTAAACTTTTCGTATTGAACCCTGTTTTTACCAAACTCTACTGAATTTACCTGTGCGTATGCGGTGTTGTATAAAAAGAAAAAAGAAGCGATCGTTAAGATTCCCAGTTGGTAGCGAAGCCTGTTCTGTGAGATTACCATATTTTCGTGCATTCTGTTAATAAAATTAGCGTTTTTAACGTACAAAAAACCAATATGTTTGCTGTTAAAGTTTTCATATTTAGCCCTGTACAAGAGAATACATACGTACTATACAATGAAAAGGACGAAAGTATAATAATTGATCCGGGATGTTACTATGATAATGAAAGAGATGAACTGGCATTTTTCATAGACAGTAAAGGTTTAACTCCTGTGCTGTTGTTGAATACCCATTGCCACCTTGATCATGTATTTGGCAATAAGTGGGTGTCAGAAAAGTACGGATTAAAACTTCACCTTCACGAAAAGGAAAAACCGGTACTTGATTATGCACCCACAGCCGGATTACGTTGGAACCTGCCTTTTGACAATTATCAAGGTGACGTGATTTATTTACGGGAGGGCGACACTATACAGTTGGGTGAAGATAAGCTGGAAGTATTTTTTACACCTGGTCATTCGCCAGGAAGTATTGTATTTTATTGCCGTAAACAGCAGTTTGTAATAGGTGGAGATGTATTATTTAAAATGAGTGTAGGAAGAACCGACCTGCCTGGTGGTGATCATATGACATTACTCAACAGCATTCAAACCAAATTGTTTGTATTGCCTGATGAGGTAAAAGTGTACCCTGGGCATGGAGATACCACAACGATTGGTTTTGAGAAAAGAAATAATCCGTATTTGAGGGAGGCATGAGGCTTTTTTAGTACAGGTGTGAGGTACAAGGTTTAAGGTATAGGAGAACTACAAGCTGATGGCTTCATTTCAAATCTCAAATCAAAAATCTCAAATCGGCAATCAATCCATACTTCCCATCTGCCTCATATAGGCTTTAATGAAGAGTGCCCCAAATTTTTATGTGGGGGAATATAGTTATCAAATCTTTCTTTTGCTTCTCCTGTAGGGAATTTGGCAGCAAGCTCTTTCCAGATGGTTAGCCATTCTACATTCTTACCCTCTTTCAGATCATCATTAATGGCCTTTAAAATAGGTTCATTAATTACACGGGTACCCACTTCTTTTGAAGAAATAATATGAGCATCAGGGCATGTTTTAATACATCATCCAGGTTATGGAAACCGCCACATGAGCCGAGTATTACGATTTTTGACGACGGAGGTAGATTTCTTATAGTAGAACCTACCCAATAACTATGTCCTCGGTGAATGGTAATGCTGGGCTTGAGTTTTTCCTTTACCATAAAGCTATTCATATGTACCTGCATACTGAATCCAATCCCTTTTCATAATCTAATGGCAGGTTAGCGTAAATATTTACAGGCTTGCCTTTTGCTGATTTTATTTCAACCCATTCCGCATTCTTTTTCACTTTCCAATCTGCTCCCGTAAACATGCTCATAAAGTTGGCGTAAGATTCTTTTCCATCTTTATCACCATAGAAAAATACCTGTTGCACTACCCTTCCACTATCATCAAGCAGATCTTTATAATCCACTTTATACACCGGAGGTATTTTTAGTTTTGCTGAAATATCTATACTGCTATCCTGCGACGACTGAAAAATGGTTTGCAGAATATCGTAAATAACTATCGTTCTCTTTTTGCTGGTTTTGTTTTCCTTCATTAAGGTTTTTCTCAATTTCCTGGTCAATCAATCTTTTTATAAGCGGATTGCTGATACTGCCATAAGAATCCGCCACATCAACTGCGTCTTCCAAAGTACCTGTTTTTTCAAGACCTCTTACAAAAGCCATCATTAAACGTTGTGAGCTGCTATCGGGCATGGTAGTAAGAAAATCATCCAGCTTATTATATCCCGCTGCCAACTTTATAAATTTTTTGAACCGGTCAAAATGAACGCTCATCAACAATGTATCTCCCGAAGGCGTTCTCAGCCGCTGCATCATGCGGTTATATACTCCTTTATAACTCGAAGTATAAATTACATCTTCACCCAAAACAATCAGGTAATACAACTCCTGTGAGGTTAAGGAATCAATAGCTTTAAAACGAACATTGTCGGGCGAATCATGCAGCGCGTTAATCTGTTCAATAAAAACATTTTCGCCCTGTCTTTTAATTTGGCAATAAGTTTATCGATATGCTAGCGGCGTATCTCTTTTTGTCAGGCGATCCATGTAACCCGTCTGAACTTTTACCAGCAATCTGTAATACTGAACATTGTCGCCCATCACATCAAATACATCCTGCAAGGTTAAACGTTCATGAACTATCTCGTCTAAAAAAGGAAAGTATTGCTGGCCACTTTTGCTATTGGCTATAGCTACTATAGCTTTTACAAGAGAATCATCATTTTTTCTTATTAAATGTCCTACATTGGTTCTGGTAGCGGCAGCGTAGTTATATAGTTGATTGGTTAGATGAGCGGCAGCTTTTACAAGGCTGTCAGCAAACGGAACGCTGTAATACTGCTCTATATTGGTATTACCTATCAGGATTTTTTCACAGAATTTTCTGAACAGTATGTTGCGCGACTCATTGATCCCTCCGTTTTCATACAAGGCAGTACCCTCGCCGTTGATATTGATATTGCCCACTTCATACGATGCCTTTGATACTATAGGAGTGATATCTTCTTTTTTAATATCCGCTTTTAGAAGCGCTTTATAATTGCTTACCAGGGCCTCACCCCAAACCGGGTTAAATGTTTTATTACGCCATCCATTGTTAAATCCTTTCAATAGATTTTCGAGTCCGCTCAGGTATTTTACTTTGAGGCGATGATCCAGGTAGGTAGCAGATTCTATAGAATCTTTTAAAATATTTACCTGGTTTACTATAGCATCTGTAACAAAGGCATTGATGTCATGATTGCGTGAGACATTGAGCAATGCCCCGTCACCATTATTATATTCCAGCGCGAGTTTTTGTTGCTTCTCTATGTTTTCATGATACCTTATCCTTGTAATATCAATTTTCTTCTTGAGCGTATCCACGTCATTTGCCTTAACCACAAGCGCGGATGTACAGACTAATATGATAAGAAAGAATGATTTACACATATATAGCAAACTGCTACAAAATTAGGATAATAGGCTTAACAGGCTCCGGCATTTTTAAGCTGGCTTGTATCCGGGCTAAAAACACCTAAAAGCTTCAACACTAACGTTTATGTATGGAATTTAGTGCGAAAATACTTTTAATGGATAACAATTTCATAATCCCAGGTCAGTTTAGCAAAGGGGTAAGGTTATTTTTGCGTAAACATATTGTTAAGATGGAAGATAAAGCAAAGAAAATATTGATAGCTGATGATGAGCCGGATATACTGGAGATACTAAGTTATAACCTGAATAAAGAAGGATACGAAACCCTTACTGCTAAAGACGGAGAAGAGGCACTGCATAAATCCAGGCTGTTTAAGCCAGATTTAATTATGCTGGATGTGATGATGCCCAATAAAAACGGCATGGAAGTTTGTAAGATTCTCAGAACGCAACCCTCCTACCACGATACCTTGATTGTTTTTTTAACTGCGCTTAGCGACGAGGTTTCTCACGTAAAAGGGCTTGAATATGGTGCGGATGATTTTATAAGTAAACCGGTTAGCCCCAAAGTGCTGGTTACAAAAGTAAATGCGCTGTTCCGCCGCATTCACAAAACTGATGACAAAGTGTTACAGGTAGGAAATATTACGATTGACCCGGTTAAATTTATTGTAACCGTAGAGGGACGTGATGTTGTATTGGCAAAAAAAGAATTTGAGTTGTTGCATTTACTGGCTACCAAGCCCGGCCGCGTATTTTTTCGCAATGAAATCTTAAGCCAGATATGGGGAACAGAAGTTATAGTGGGGGATAGAACAATTGATGTGCACATTCGAAAAATACGTCAGAAACTTGGCATAGATTGCATTACTACTGTAAAAGGAGTTGGTTATAAATTAGTGGTTTGAAAATTCCCGGGGTAAACAATGCTCAATACCAAAAATTTTTCGCCGAGGCAGTTGGCTGGATATACAGCTTTATTTATAGCGCTTCCCACAGCTATTGGAATTTTTTTTATACATCCATTGTGGTGGATGAGTGCGGTTTCATTTTTTGTGATCTGGACCGGCAGCTATTTCCTGATTTTATTTACGCTTCAACAGTTTATTTACCGCAAAATAAAGCTCATATACAAATTTACTTACCAAACCAAAGCCAGCAAAGAGAAGAATTTTATTACAAAAATATCCTCCCTCAAAAAAGTATTGGATGAAGATGTAGAATCGTGGGCTGAACAAAAGAAAAAAGAAATTGAGGTATTACAGGCGAATGAAGCCTACAGAAAAGAGTTTTTACAAAATCTCTCACATGAATTAAAAACGCCCATTTTTGCCATCCAGGGTTATGTAGACACCCTGCTGGGTGGCGCTATGAGTAACGAAGAGTTGGGTATAAAATTTTTAAATAATACCTCAAAAAACGTATCAAGGCTTGTAAACCTGTTAAGCGATCTTGATGAGATCACCAAGCTGGAAAGCGGCGAACAGATTTTATACAAAGAAAACTTTGTAATACAAGATCTTATTCGCGAAGTATTTGATTCCTTAATGGTATTGGCGTCAAAAAGATCCATCAAACTCAGTATAAAAAAAGGCTGTGAGTTTCCGATTACGGTTTTTGCCGATAAAGAAAAATAAGGCAGGTACTCATTAACCTTACAGACAATGCCATTAAATACGGTAAAATAAAGGAGAACGTAACTGCCAGCGCCTATATAACTGATGAAAAACATGTTTTGGTAGAGGTTAGTGATGATGGCATAGGCATAGCTGAAGAACATATTCCAAGAATTTCTGAACGTTTTTACGCACAGATGCGCCCAGAAGCAGAAAAAGAAGGAGAAGCGGCTTAGGTTTAGCTATTTGCAAAGCATATCATCAAAGTCACGGACAAAGTACATATATCAGAAGTAAATTAAGTAGGCACCACATTCGGCTTTATTCTTCACAAGAAAAAGGAATCGTAAAACAACGTATTTTAAGCCGTCTAATTTGCTATTCATTTTACGTAAAAATACTATACAACTCATTGTAGGACTTGATTTTAAGACGAAAATTATTGTAAAAACAAAAAAACATCGTAATTTAGTCCCAGTTTTCATAGGGTACGGATTAAAAACGGGCCAGGGTTTCTACCCCGGCCCAACTTTTTTACAATATTTTTTTTTGTAATTTATTCTTCTCTTAATTCAAAGTTTTTAAAGATTAATTTTATCGAACCTGTAACCTTTTTCTGAAAAAATTTTCAGCACTTTTGGTAAAACATATTTAACCTTTTCAAAAGCCTTTTCACTATCGTGAAATACGATTATGCTTCCGCTTTTTGACGATAACATCACATTTTTTAAACAGGTTTCTGGCGAAATGGCTGCGTCAAAATCACCACTTAAAACAGACCACATAATCACTTTCATCCCAAACTTTTCAGCAAGGTATTTTAGTTGAAGTTTTGAAATGCGTCCATAAGGTGGTCTGAACAAGTAACTATCTATATATTTTTTAGCCTGTAGCATATTTTCAAAATACTTTGTATCATCCGTTTTCCACCCATTGAGGTGATTGAATGTATGATTAGCGGTTCTATGCCCTTCATTCAATATGCGGCTGTAAATTTCACCATGTTGCGCTACGTTTTTACCAATGCAAAAAAAAGTAGCTGAAGCATTATACTTTTTAAGTTCATCCAGCACAAAAAGCGTAGCCTCCGGATGGGGACCATCGTCAAAAGTAAGATAGAGCACTTTTTCTTTGGTGGCAATATTCCATATTCCTTTGGGGTACATTTTTTTTAACAGCCATGGCGTTTTTACAAAATAAAACATACTCATTTTTTTACCTGCTGCAATATTGCAATGAACAATTTTTTCATGTTAGGTATTGTAATACTAAGGTACTTGATTTGACAATGTGACATTAGCGCTTCATAAGATGGCTAACGTTGTTGCTTTTCGTACTTTCGCCTTCAATTAAATACAATCATGTCTTCAAAAAAAGTTCGTGTACGGTTTGCTCCAAGTCCTACAGGTGGATTGCATCTTGGTGGTGTGAGAACAGTTTTATATAACTATTTATTTGCAAAACAACATAATGGCGATTTTATACTGCGTATAGAAGATACAGATCAAAGCCGCTACGTACCTGCCGCTGAACAATATATATTTGATTGCCTTTTATGGGCCGGGCTTGTACCCGACGAAAGCCCCTTGCATGGTGGTGAATATGGCCCTTACCGCCAAAGTGAGCGAAAACCCATGTACAGGCAGTATGCGGAACAGTTAGTAAAGGGTGGATTTGCCTATTATGCCTTTGATACACCGGAAGACCTGGAAAAAATGAGAGCTGATTTTAAAACAGATCAAAACCCATCTCCTCAGTATGATCACCTGGTAAGAGGCAAAATGCGCAATTCAACTACATTATCGCAGGATGAAGTACAACAGTTATTGGATAGTGGAGCACGTCATGTAATTCGCATAAAAATGCCGGAGCAGGAAACGGTAAGCTTTACCGATATGATAAGAGGTGAAGTAAGTTTTGAAACCCGTTTGGTAGATGACAAAGTGTTGTTGAAAGCTGATGGTATGCCCACCTATCACCTGGCGGTGGTGGTAGATGATTTTTTAATGAAGATAACCCATGCTTTCAGAGGTGAAGAATGGCTGCCCAGTGCACCGGTGCATATATTACTATGGAAATATCTTTTTGGTATAGAACAAATGCCGCAATGGGCACATTTACCATTAATATTAGGACCAAACGGAAAGCTAAGCAAAAGAGATGGCGCAAAATATGGTTTTCCTGTATTCGCCATGAACTGGACAGATGCTAAAACAGGTGAATTAACTGAAGGATTTAAAGAGAAAGGATTTTTGCCTGAAGCATTTATAAACCTGCTTGCGCTGCTGGGATGGAATGACGGCACCGGGCAGGAAATATACACTAAGGAAGAATTAGTACAACAGTTTTCTATAGAGCGTGTACATAGTGGTGGAGCAAAATTTGATTATGAAAAAGCAAAATGGTTCAATCACGAATGGATAAAGAAGTTGCCGGTTGCTGAATTGGAACCTCAGGTGAAAAAGTTTTTTGCTGAAAAAAACATTCAAATAAACGATGATCTATTGCTGAAGAAGGTAATTGAATTAGTGAAAGAACGATGCCACTTACTAACTGATTTTGTTGAACAGGGTGCATTCTTTTTTGTAAAGCCGCAAAATTTTGATGTTGATGCAGTAAAACCAAAATGGAGTGAAGCCAAAAATCTATTCTTCGCGGAGGTAATCCGCAACTTTGAATTAGCTACCGTATGGAATGCAAGTGAATTAGAACATAATTTTAAAGAGATCGCGGCGGCTAATCAACTAAAACCTGGTGAAGTATTACTGCCTTTCAGAATTATGCTGGTAGGCGGCAAATTTGGTCCGCATGTTTTTGATATAGCACAACTATTAGGCAAAGCGGAAACAATAGAAAGGATAAAGCATTTTTTAAGCCTGCTGTAGTTGGCATAAAAACTTTGCAATCTGTTAGCAAAAAATAAAGGACATTCATATAGTATTGTGGAACCAGGATGGTGTGATGTTTTTTTAATTTATTTAAACATTTACAAATCTATATCATGAAAAAAATATTAGCAGCGGTCGATTTCTCAGAATCTTCTGTGAACGCCACAAAGTACGCGTTACTGTTGGCAAAGGATTTGGCCGGCGCTTCACTTACCTTATACTATACTTACGAAATTATTACCCCTGGATCTGATGGTACTCCACTCCTGGTAGATTCAGAAGCAAGAAAAGCTGTTGCACTTACTGCACTTAATAACCTCAAGGCGGAATTGGGTGATGCAGGAAATGTAGTTGTGGAGATAGTTGCTGAAGCGGGAAGCTTTACTGCTTCTCTTGAAAAATATGTAGCGCACCTGGGCATTGATCTTGTAATTATGGGTATTACCGGCAGTACAAGATTGGAGCAAATTATTATTGGCAGCAATACACTTAATGTAATTAATAAGGATATATGCCCTGTTTTGATTGTTCCTGCGGGAGTATCGTATAGGCCTATAAAAACAGCAGCACTTACAACAGATTTAAAAGATGTGGAAAGCACTACTCCCGTCAAGACGTTAGCATCATTCCTTAATACTTTTCATCCTGAATTGTACGTGGCGCATGTGGCCATGGAAGCAGGCCCCATACCAGAAGGTGAAATAATTGAAAAAGAAAAACTCCAAGTCTTGTTACAACAATACAGTCCCCGGTATTTTTACATTCGCGAAGAAGATTTTACTGTGGCGATAGATAAGTTTGTGGAAGAATACCATCCCGACATCATTATAACTGTGCCACGTGAGCATTCATTTTTAAGCAGGCTTTTCAAAGAAAGTTATACCAAAAAACTCGCGTATAATAGTAACTTACCAATTCTTGCTATACATTCAAAGCATGATTAGGGTTTTATAAGCGTAACTGGTGGTAGGTTAAGATGAAACGATAGATGAAAGTCTCACGTTTATAGTCTTTCTTTTCACCAAAAGGAGCTACAAATTATTGATAACGCAACACTAGTACTTATCTCTTAAAGCATTTACAATATGCAGGTAAGTATCCCCAACCGGTATTTCAACTGCATTATTTAGTACTATTCTTTTTGCACTCAATGTTTTTATTTTGTTTAAGGCAATAATATACCGCCTATGCACCTGTTGAAAATCTGCTGCCGGCAGTTTTGCTAAAAAAGATTTCAGCCGCATCAGTACAATCAACGATTTATCATCAACAAGATAAATCTTTATATAGTCATCCCGGCTTTCCACATACATTATATCATGGAAATTAATTTTTACCAGTTTGTATTCCGATCTTACAAATACACCCGGCAATAAATCGGCGTTATCCTGCTCTTTAAGACGTAATGATTCTATCGCCTTATCAATCCCTTTCCTGAATCGCTCAAAATCAAAAGGCTTTAATAAATAATCCACTACACCCATCTCATATCCATCAACGGCGAAATCTCTGTGTGCAGAAGTAAAAATAACAACGGGTCGTTTTTCTAATTTCTTTAATAATTCTATGCCTGTAATATCCGGCATCAGTATGTCAAGAAATATAACATCAACATGATTGTTGTTTATAAAACCTATAGCTTCAATAGCGTCTGTAAAGCCATCCAGCATTTCCAACGTTTCATGCTGTTTAATATAACCGTTTAATAAAGATATGGCTAACGGTTCATCATCTATCACCACACACTTGATCATGTCAGTTCAATTTTCAAATCCACATTAAAAACATTATCGAGCTTATTTACTGTTAATATGTGTTTTGCAGGATATAAAAGTTCTAATCTTCTGCTGCTATTTGGAATGCCAATATTATTAATATGATTATTATGTGGGCGGTTAAAAATGGTATTATTTACAATCATTTCCAACATGCCATTATTCACCGTAATACTAATACGGATATTACTTTTTTCGTGATTGCTTATACCATATTTAAAAGCATTTTCAATAAATGATAACAATAACAACGGAGCGATTTTGTATGAAGAAAGATCACCTGAAGTTTCAAAGTTCAGCAACAGCTTGTCGTTGCTTCTCATCTTCTGCAATTCTATATAATTGCGTATATACTCAATCTCTTTGTCAACCGGTACATAATCTGCCTGCGCATCATAAATAACATAACGCATAATTTCAGACAACTTCATTACCGCCGCAGGGGTTTGCGTGCTTTGTACAGATGCCAGTGAATAGATATTATTAAGCGTATTGAAAAGAAAATGGGGATTGATCTGCAGCTTTAAGTAAGAAAGTTCCGCATTTACTTTTTCCAATTCACTTTCCTTTGATTTTTTTTCGGCCAACTGCCAGCGTTGAAACATCTGTATCATAGTGCTTAATAACCAAACCAACAAAAAGGTAAACAGCCGGGGCACATGTCTGAAAATAAAAGGAGGCCGGTTATAGGTAATATTGCCCGGAGAAGGTATTGGTACTACCCCACCATTACCCGTAATAATCAAATGTCTTTCAGGCCATGGTATGGCAAATAATAATAACAGGAAAGCAAGTATACAAAGAAAATAAAGAAGATTTTTATTGGCAAAAAAAAGCCTGGGAACAAGCACATACGCGTTAAAATAAAAAAAAGGAATGAGCGATAAATTAAAAACAAGCATATGCAGGGGGAATCCCATAATATGCGGGAAGCCGGTAAAACGGGTCCCAAAGCCAGGAGAAAAAGCTACTGGCAACAATAAGTAGAAAAGCCAGCAGGTAATATGAATAAGGATGGTTATACGCTTTTTCATAGGATCAATTTATAAAGATGCCCTGAGCGTAAGTTTAAAAGGAACTTCTATATGATCTTTAGCGCCGCTTAAAACAAGCTCAGCAGCCTGCACACCCATTTGATAAAAATCTGTAGAGATGGTAGTTATGCCATTCAATATTATTTTTTTTATCACCGTTTCATTGTATGATATAACGCCTACATCTTTCCCTATTTTCGATTTCATGGATACCAATCTTTCTATAAGCGTAACAAGATCGGCTTCCATTAAATTAATGTACGCTTCACCGTTATGAATAGGTTCTGAGGCTATATCGTGCACTATTTTATGTGTAAACGCATACTCATGACAAAAACGATTAAAGCCTTTTATGATTTCCTGTGGGAAATAGCTTTTTTCGGGAAAGATGATTTTAAGCGTATGATATTTGGCAAGCGGTTTTAAAGCCTTTTCCAGCGCGCCATAAATATCTTTCTCAAAATTCTCGTATACTCCTGCATACTCTCCATCAACTGAAGTAAGATTCTTATCTAACAAAATCAGCTTATGCTTGGGTATATTGTTGATGATCTCATGCGCGTTTTCACCGCCTTCAATAAAATGAGGGATGATAACATAATGCGAGTAGTCTTCTTTGGCATTATTGAGCAGTTTTTTAAAGAGGGCAAAATCGTTATTGTAGATATAAAAATCTATAGCTACATTTTCTCCCAATGTTTGCACAAAAGCATCGTACACAATTTTTTTATGCGCACTCAATTTGTTAAACAGCAGCATTACCCGCTGCGATTGCCGGATGTTATCATTTACTATATAATATCCTTTCCCCGGCACAGATCCCAATACCCCCATCTTCTTCAGGTGCTTGTAACCTTTCTCTGCTGTATCTCTCGATACTTCCAGCTCAAAGCTCAACTCATTTATAGAAGGTACTATGTCATCTTTTTTAAGCTTGCCCGCTTCAATGGCATTCAAAATAGAATTGGTAAGCTGCAGGTACTTGGGTGTAGACGAAAATTCATCTACCGACACATTTGCAAAAAAATTGCTGAATTTCATACACGCTCAAAATGAACAGCAAATATAAATGTATACACCTGTTATGCACGTTAAAAAAAAGCAGCAAAACTTGTTTGACGAAGCTTTTTACTTAACCGCACTCTTTTTCATTGTTTTAGCAAGTTCCTCAAGTGTCCATGGATCCCATCTTCTGCCTACTACATCTCTTACTTTTTTTATATCATCCGGGTGTATGGTAGAGGCTTTGTTGCCAAGGTTGGTACGCACATAACTTAACACTTCCGCCAGCCACTGGTCTTCACTGTTCATTTGAGGAGGCATAATGCTGGGATACTCTTTACCATCAATAGGTCCTTTTAAACCACTTAATACAATCCTGATCAACCTGCCGGGATCACCATTTACCCTGTCTGATCCGGCAAGAGGGGGTGCAATCATTCCGGAATTTCCAAACTTCAATCCTTTACCATCAGGACCATGACAGGATGAGCAAAGTGATTTGAAATTTTCAGCTCCTTTTATTACAATCGCCTTATCTGCCTCATTGAGGTTCTCCGTTTTTATATCTACAGCTAGTGAAGTAGTAAGATGGCCAAGCGTGATCTGCGCAGCCTGGTAAACCATGCCTGCATGCGCGGAATCTATTTTCACCACAGCTTCTAGTAGAGGGTTCGCACGTTCGGCGTTACTAAAACGAAGGGATTGTACCAATTGTGTTTTTACGTCCACATCAGAGTCGGTAATAAACATTTGCAGCGCAGCCATTACATCAGCGTCATTCTTTTTAATAAAAGGTTCACTTATCCAGATGGCCATTTTTCTTAATTCAGGCGCAGGATCTTTCATTACCTGCAGCAACAAAGATTTATCCGCGGCGTGCAGCCCTTCTAATGTCCACAAAGCATGTATTCTGCCAAGCAATGTAGGCTTGTCTTTCCAGAACATGAGCTTATCTGTAAAAGACGATTCATTCAACACTATCTTTTTCAAATCGTCAACAACGGATTGATCATTCTTTACCACCAGCAGCTTCTGCGCATTATCTCTCCACCAGCCATTGGGATGTGAAAGGCATTTTACCAATTGCGCGGAAGAAGCATTCAGCAGATCCGGCTTTTCAGTATCACGTGGTATGGATTCATGCACAATACGATAGATTCTTCCCTTGCTGTTATGTTTGTCTAACCCAAAACGCAAAATCTGTGGGCGTATATAAGAAGATGGGCCTGTCCAGTTGCCTTCCTGTATTATGCCTCTGTACATATCTACAATATACATGCAACCATCCGGTCCGGTAGCCATATTGATAGGGCGGAAATTCATGTCGGATGAAGCTAAGAACTCTACTTTATCATACGCGTTCTTAACTACACGCACACCATTTTTCGTTTGCACTTTTGCTCTGCGGATCAGCCTGCCCACCGGTTCACAAATAAACAGATCACCTTTCATAGAAGCCGGTAACCGATCTCCGCGATAAATGGTTTGACCACAAGTAGCGGTAAAATGATTAAGCGTGCTATCATCTTTCAAGCGCTTTTTTCCTCCTTCAATATCAGGAGTGGCGATGATCGGGTATGGTGTATGGAAATCACCTTCGTATTGTGCTTCTTCAAAATCCAGTTCTCCGTAAGCAGGCATTTGCTGAAAACCCAGTGCGGCAACTTCCCCACCTGCAGATGAAAGAAATAAACGGCCATAATCATCGTATGTTAAACCCCATTGCCCGCTTGGTACATCTATAAGACTATCCACTACTAATTTATCTCCCGTCCATTTATAACGTAACTGTCTGCTGGTATAGATCCAGTTATCAATATCCCATACCAGTCCACTGCGTTGGTGCTCCAGGTTACGTGTATCCTTTATATCGTTATGGTATACCCGCACTTTTTCATCAGCCTTTCCATCGTTATCAGTATCTCTGTAAGCATCCAAATTGCTTGAATAGGTTTCCGCTACTATCAGGCGGTCATCTAACACCAACATCATACGGGGTAATACAAGACTATCAATAAAAACCGTGCTCTTATCCATTTTACCATCACCATCGGTATCTTCAAGCCTCATTATCTTACTGATGGGCGCATTTTCATTGGTAGCATTAATGTCCTGCATATACGTTAGCATTTCTGCCACATACATTCTACCATTGCCATCCCACACTATGGCCACCGGTTCCTGTATCATAGGCTCGCTGGCCACCAGTTCCACTTTATAACCTTTAGGAAGATGCATTGCCTTGATGCTTTCTTCAGGAGATAACTGTGCTGGGGAGGGGTTGGCGATAACAGCCGGTTTTACAGGCTGCTCTTCAGGAATATCAGTTATGTTTTTTTGTTTGCAATGAATAGCAGTAGTAATACATGCAAATAGTAAAAAAAGAAAACGAACTTTCATCTGTAGGTTTTTATTATTGGATGAGACTAATATTGCAATGAGAGTGATGTAAAGAATTTATACTATCTCTTATAAAATTTCTCTTCTATATGTACCTGTACATTTAAAAATCAAGATATGCAAAATAGGAATACGGCTCTCCTTTTCTGTATGGGTTTACTTTAAAAACCGCTCAAGGCATTGGTATTATGTGCTGACCACATATAATGTTGTAATATATCGCTTCATTTTTAAACAACTTGTCCGGTTCCGTACGCTTTTTCAACAACTATATTTTATAACTGGTTCATTTCTATGCCATTTCATCTGGCACTCATCTTGAATGATTTGCCCATAAAATTTCACCATGGATAAAGTGATTGAAGAAGAAGTTAAGGCTGGCAGAAGAAAAAAAACATTATGGATTATTATTGCTATAGTCCTTATCATCAGCCTGTTGATTTGGTTACTGCGGTTTTCACTTTCCGCATCTATAAAAAAATCAACCATTACAACCGCTGTGGTAGAAATGGGCAATATAGAAAATACCATCACGGCTTCCGGTGAAGTGCTGCCAGAATTTGAGGAAATCATTTCAAGTCCTATAAACGCTTCGGTTCAAAGTGTGCAGATGGATGCGGGTAGCCAGGTAAAAGCAGGACAGTCTGTATTATCGCTTGATAAATCTTCGGCGCAAACCGATTACGAAAAACTAAAATTTCAACTGGAGTCAAAAAGAAACGATGTTAAAAAATTAAGACTGGAATTAAATAAGAGTTTTTATGATATCAAATCAAACAACGATGTAAAGCAGTTGCGCATCAACAGCCTGGAAGCCGATGTAGAAAATGCAAAGCGTTTGTTTAAAGCAGGCGGCGGCACAAGAGAAGATATTGAAAAAGCCGAGCTGAACCTGAAAGTTGCCAGGCTGGAGAAGCAACAGTTGGAGAACGAGGTGAAAACCAAGCAGCAAACCATGGAAGTGGAAATGAAGGAAGCCGAAATTGCTGCCGCTATACAGGAGAATGATCTGCATGCCCTGGAACGTAAATTAAAACTGGCTAATATAGTTGCAAGTCGTGATGGAGTAGTAACCTGGGTAAATAAAAACATCGGCGCTAATGTTCATGAAGGAGAATCGCTTGCCCGCATTGCAGACTTGAGCAGCTTTAAAATACAAGGGAGAATTTCTGATAATTATCTCGATGAGTTACGGAGAGGGGTAACCGCTATAGTGCGTATTAACGAAACACAATTGAGAGGAACAGTTGTTAATATTCAACCTTCGGTTCAAAACAGTCTTGTATCATTTGATATACAACTGGATGAACGCAATAATAAACTCCTTCGTCCTAATATGAAAGTAGATGTATACCTGGTAACCGCATCGCAAAACAATATTATGCGTGTAACCAATGGACCTGCTTTTAAAGGCGCCAGTACGCAGGATGTTTTTGTAGTGAATAATAATAAAGCAGAGCGACGGACAGCGCAGAACAATACAAATCGGCATGAGCAATTTCGACTATGTGGAATTAAAGAATAATGTAAAGCCAGGCGAAGTGATTATTGTTTCAGATATGAGCTCATTTAAAAACGCGAAGGAAATCACTATTAATAACTAACGGAATGAAGTTCTTTTTACTTATAGTGATTTTATCAGCATACAGCACTTACGGCCTGGCGCAAACGCATAATGATACCATTCTATTGACATTACAAGAGGTAGTGGACATGTCTAAATTAAAATCTATCGAATCCAAACAGGCACTCACTACCAGGGAAACAAAGTATTGGCAATACCGTACTTATCGGTCAAATTACCAACCCCAGTTATCATTAACAGGTGTGGTACCGGGTTACAATAAAACATTTACCGAAGTACAACAGCCAGATGGCACTATATTGTTTCAATCCATTCACAATAATAATTCTTCGCTTAATCTTTCTTTCAGCCAAAGCATTGCCGCAACAGGTGGAACAGTGTATGGCACTACGCAATTGCAGCGCTTTGATGATTTTGACAGAAAAAACACTTTGTACAATGGTGTTCCTTTCGGTATTGGCTACTCGCAGCCATTGTTTCAATTTAACAGCCTGCTGTGGGACAAAAAAATAGAGCCGCTGAAGTTTAACGAAAGCAGGCAGGCATTTATAGAATCTATGGAACAGATCGCTATAAAAGCTACTGGTTATTTTTTTGACCTGCTACTGGCGCAGGTAAATCTACAGATAGCGCAAACCAATCTTACCAATACAGAAAAAATTCAGCAGATAGCAAGTGAGAAATACGACCTTGGGAAAATATCGAAGAATGAAATTCTGCAATTACAGCTCGAACAATTAAAGGCACAAAAAGCCACGGGCATTGCAAAACGCGATAAAGAGATAGCTACTTTGAATCTGCGTGCTTACACAGGCTTGCAAAATACAGATAACCTGGCGTTGATCATCCCGTTTAATGGCGTTAGCATGGATGTATCAACAGATAAAGTATTGGCAGAGGCATATGATAACAGGAGCGATGCTATTGCCTTTGTTCGCCGCATGGCTGAAGCCAGGCGCGATGTTGCCAAAGCAAGAGGCGACAATGGATTGAACGCAGCACTTACGGCGCAACTGGGTTTTTCAAAAAGCGCATTAACAGTGCCTAAAGTATACAATACGCCACAGGATCAGCAACAGGTGCAATTGATATTTACTATCCCTATATTGGATTGGGGCAGATCAAAATCAAGAACAAAAACGGCGCAGGCTAATATGCAGTTTACTGAATACGCGGTGGAGCAGGACAAACAAATATTTACGCAGGAAATTGTTACGCAGGTAACACTATTCGATATGATGAAAGAACAATTGGTGCTTACTGCCAGTGCAGACAGTATTGCCAGCGAAAAATACCAGATAGCCAAGGACAGGTATGTGCTGGGAAACCTCAGCATCACCGACCTTAGTATCGCCTTCCAGGAAAAAGACCAGGCAAAGCGTGACTATATAGCAGCACTGCGTGATTTCTGGGGAGCGTATTTTCAACTGCGTTATTTGTCGCTGTATGATTTTGAAAAGAAGGAGAAGATAGCGTATAGGTGAATGGTCGGCACCGAGGGTCAGACCACAAGCGGAAAGGTCTGACGCTGCGCGTACCGACCTGGAGCAATAAAACGACAAACACTAAACTATAAACAATAAATTCCATGATTCACTTACAAAACATAGAAAAAGTATACCGCACAGATACGGTGGAAACACTTGCGCTGAGCAGCATCAGTCTTAATATAGAAAAGGGAGAATTTCTTTCTATCATGGGACCCTCGGGTTGTGGTAAAAGTACCCTGTTAAATATTATGGGCTTGCTTGACGCACCTACCAAGGGCGATGTAAAAATTGATGACCAGAAAACAGAAAAACTTTCTGATAAGGAGCTGGCACAGTTCAGAAACAAAAAACTGGGCTTCATTTTTCAAAGCTATCATTTGATCAACGATCTAAAAGTATTAGACAATGTAGAACTGCCGATGCTCTACCGCAGCAGTACATCTAAACAAAGAACCGACCTGGCCAAAGAAGCTTTGGGCAAAGTGGGATTAAGCAACCGGGTGAAACATTTCCCCACACAACTTTCGGGTGGACAAAAACAGCGTGTAGCCATAGCAAGAGCTATAGTAGGGAATCCGGAAATTATTTTGGCAGATGAACCTACAGGCAACCTTGATAGCGCTATGGGTAACGAAATCATGGATATACTGCTTCATTTAAACAAAACAGAAGGAACCACTATTGTGATGGTTACACACGATGAAAATATGGCCAAGAAAACACACAGGCTGGTAAGATTATTTGATGGAAGCCAGGTGCAGTAGTGAATAGGCAATGGTCAATTGTGAATGGTGAATGCACGTGAGAAGTGAAACGATAGATGTGAGATGTTTCCCTATGCCCTAAGCCTTAAACCCCAAACCATAAACTTCTTTTTATGCTCAAAAATTATTTTAAAATAGCCATAGCGGTTTTTAAGCGGAGAAAGTTTTTCACCTTCATCAGCTTATTCGGCATCAGTTTTACACTTACTATACTGGTTGTATTAGCGGCTTTTGTTAACAAAGTAATTAATGATAATTACCCCGATAAAAAAAGGAATCAATCTTTATATATAAACACTCTCACCGAAAGAGGAAAAGAAAATTATAATGGGGGAAATCCTTCGTACTATTTTCTTGATCATTATGTAAGAAGTTTGAAAACTCCTGTTAAACTGGCTATTTCAACCATGTTCAGGGGAACCAATACTTATGTAAATAATAAAAAGGTTGCTATCAATTATAAATATACTAACGCTGACTATTGGGACGTAACCGAGTATGAATTTTCAGAAGGGAAAGCATTTACGAAACAGCAGATTGATAATGCTGAACGTGTCGCCATTATTTCAGAAGACACTAAGAAGGCTTACTTTGGAGAAGTACCAAGTGTGGTTGGCAAATACATTGAAGCAGACAATGTACAATATCGTGTAAATGGTGTGGTTAAAAATGTTCCTATCACATTATACATGTTGTATGGTGATATTTACTTACCCTATACCGTTTCTAAAACAGACTATAAAAGCAATACCGGATATCGTGGTGATTATCTCGGCATTTTGCTCGCACCTTCTGCCGCTGCTGTTCCTGCCATGAAAAAAGAATTTGATGACATGATGAAAAAAATACCCATGAGCAGTAAAGACTTCGATAGGATATACTGTCCTGCAGAAACTTTTATCCCCGCTTT
This sequence comes from Agriterribacter sp., assembly GCA_044223805.1. Classification (GTDB taxonomy): domain Bacteria; phylum Bacteroidota; class Bacteroidia; order Chitinophagales; family Chitinophagaceae; genus Agriterribacter. The sequence goes on along the minus strand of JBGALP010000026.1, from coordinate 4,680 downwards.
TTTCAATACCGGCAACGATGAGAAGTCAGGCATTACCTATGCAATTACAGCCATTGGGATTTTTACTTTATTCGTAATGTTGTTGCCTGCGTTGAATCTTATCAATATCAATATCACCCGTATCATGGAGCGGTCATCTGAAATAGGAGTGCGTAAGGCATTTGGTGCTTCATCCAGAACATTAGTATACCAGTTTATAGTGGAGAATATTATTCTCACACTTATCGGCGGGCTGATAGGTTTCCTATTGTCGTTTATTGTAATCAAAATAATCAATAGTGCCGAACTAATAGCCAACTTGCAATTGAGTGTAAACCTTACCGTACTATTTGCGGGTATAATCATTTGCCTGGTATTTGGCCTGGTTTCCGGCGTATATCCTGCGTGGCGTATGTCGCGAATGAACGTAGTAAATGCTTTAAAGGCGCAATAACAATTATTTTTACTTTAATTCAAAGCAATATGTTTAAGCATTTATTTAAAATGATCTGGAACAAAAAGAAGCAAAACTTTTTATTAATCACAGAAATGCTGATTTCGTTTTTGGTCATCTTCGCGGTATTCACGTTGCTGGTATATTATTACCGTAATTACAAAAAGCCTATGGGCTTGGAATATGAAAATGTGTGGGTTATAACCTATAACAATACTTTAAAAACGGAAAATAAGGATTCTATGATGCTTTTTTACGATGGCTTAAAACAAACGTTGAAAGGCATGCCTCAAATAAAAGACGTGAGCTATTCAAGCTCCAATATACCCTTTACACAAAACACTATGATGAATGGAATGGATTATAATGGCAAGCACATTAACCCCAATACCTGCCAGGTGAGCGAAGAGTATATACATACGTTACATATTGAACTGCTGGAAGGAAGTTGGTTTAGCAGTGCCGACATTGGAGCTAAAACCCGGCCTGTTGTAATAAACGAAAAATTAAAAGAAGGCTTTTTTGGAAATGAAAATCCTGTTGGAAAATATCTTGGAAATGATAAAGGTTTGAAAGTAATTGGGGTGGTGCAAAATACAAAAATGAAAGGTGATTATGAAGACGCAGGCTATTGGATGTATAGTAAAATTGATACTGCGTCTATGCCATGGATTAATAGAATATTAGTAGCAGTTTCTTCTGATGCCGATGCTGCCTTTGAAGGAAAGCTATACAAAACAGTTGCTAACACCATGAAAGATTCAAATATTGAGATTGAACACCTGACCAATAAATTAAAAGATACCAATTATTTCGCGCTGGTACCAATGATCACATTGTCAATTGTTGCGTGTTTTCTTATTATTAATGTTGCGTTGGGTTTGTTTGGCGTACTTTGGTATAATATTAATAAACGAAAAGCGGAAATAGGTTTGCGAAGAGCTGTGGGGGCTACTTCGGGTTCGGTGTCTTCACAATTAGTGTGTGAAGCATTAATATTGGCAACCATTGCTTTGATTACCGGGTCTTTCTTCGCGGTTCAATTTCCGCTGTTACATGTTTTTGATTTACCTGCTGGTATTTATTTAACAGCGCTTGGTCTTGCGATAATATTTATTTATGTGTTGGTTTTGATCTGTGCATTCTATCCGGGAAAACAAGCCGCCGGAATATATCCTGCTGTTGCGTTGCACGAAGAGTAAGGTAGAAGGTATAGGGTGTAGGGTAATGCAATAATGTATGGTTAGTAATAGGATAAAATTTATCGTCTTGTGTATTTTCTTCCCTAAACCCTACAGCTTATGCCTTCTACCTGATTATAAATTCCTAAATTGCCCACCTGCTATGATATTGATAATTGATGATGATATTGCGGTGCGAACTTCACTGATGCTGTTGCTGCAGAACGAAGGATATGAAGTAACAACTGCTTCCTCACGCGAAGAAGCATTGCTGTTACTTGCACAAAAACCTATACAACTTGCCGTTCTTGATCTTAATTTTTCTATTGAAACTTCCGGCACAGAAGGTATACAGTTGCTGGAAGAAATAAAGCACGTCAACAACACCTTGCCTGTAATATTAATAACAGGATGGGGAACCATTGAGTTGGCGGTAAAAGGAATGAAACTCGGCGCGGTTGATTTTATTAATAAACCCTGGAATAACGAATATCTACTTCAATCAGTAAAAACCATTTTGCATCTGCAGGAAAAAAAATCAACACATAAAACACGCAGGCAATTAAACGACCAATATCATTTTCATTACATTATTGGTGAAGATCGCCGCATGGTGGAACTGCTGGAAACTGTAGGCAGGGTTGCGGCTACAGATGCATCTGTTTTGATAACAGGCGAAAGCGGTACAGGAAAAGAATTGATTGCGGAAGCGATACATCAAAATAGTTCCCGTGCCAATAAACCATTTGTAAAAGTAAATCTGGGTGGCATTTCCACATCTTTATTTGAAAGCGAAATGTTTGGTCATATCCGCGGTGCGTTTACTGATGCACGATCAGACAGGATAGGTCGCTTTGAAATGGCTAACAAAGGAACCATTTTTTTAGATGAGATTGGTGAACTGGATATGAGTAGCCAGGTTAAATTATTAAGGGTATTGCAGGACAGAACCTACGAAATATTAGGAAGCAGTCGCACCAAAACGGTAGATATGCGGGTGGTATGTGCTACCAATAAAAACCTGGATGATATGGTAACCAAAGGGAGCTTTCGTGAAGATCTCTTTTACAGAATCAATCTCATCAGCATTCATCTTCCGCCATTGCGCGAAAGAAAAAAAGATATTTCTTTACTGGTACATTTCTTCATCAACAATATGAAAGAAATCTATAATCGTCCCGCACTTAATGTAACGCCTGCTGCTATGAAATGGCTGGAACAGTTGCCATTGCCGGGCAATATCCGCCAGTTGAAAAATTTAATTGAACGCTCAGTTTTAATCAGCGCGAAAGATAAACTTGATATAGAAGATTTTAATAAACAGCTCGCCTTATCTTCCGTAAAAAAAGGCAGCTTACAACTGCCCGAAGTTGGTACATTAACCCTAGAAGAAATTGAAGTGTTGATGATTCAGAAAGCATTGGATTTTCATCATAATAAAATATCGAAAGCCGCCGCTTCATTAGGGCTTACCCGCAGTTCGTTATACAGGCGTTTGGATAAGCACAATATCCCCTACGATGAAAGTGCGGACTAAATACATCCTGTTTGTTGTAATACTGCATCTTATAGCAGTAACCCTCACCTATTTTATTTTCGAGAACAAGGTGTTTTTTATTGTAGCAGAAGTTATTATTATCATTTCAATTATACTTTCGTGGCAATTGTACCGGCAGCTTATACAACCGCTAAAGCTTTTGATGGAAGGCACACAAGCCATAAAAGACAGGGACTTCAATGTAAAATTTTTACCAACCGGCAAACATGAAATAGATGAACTCATTTCCGTATACAATCAAATGATGGATGAGCTGCGCAAAGAACGTACCCGGCAGGAACAGCAACATTTTTTCCTTGAAAAATTGATTCATACCTCTCCCACCGGTATTATTATTTTAGATTTTGATCAGCGGATCCATGATATTAATCCCCGTGGGCTGGAATTATTACAAACAGAAAGAGAACAACTTTTATCAAAATCCATTCATGAATTATCGCACCATGTTATTGTACAGTTACGCGATCTTCAGATAGGCACTGCTAAAACATTTACGTTTAATAATGTTGCTACTTATAAAATTCAAAAATCCTATTTTGTTGATAGAGGCTTTCCGCGCCATTTTATTATGATAGAAGAACTAACTGCCGAAATTCTGGCAGCGGAAAAAAAGGCATATGGGAAAGTGATACGAATGATGGCGCATGAAGTAAACAACAGCATAGGTTCTGTTAACTCTATTCTGCAATCAACAGTTGCTTCAAAAACATTGTGGGTAAACGAAGATCACCAGGTTTTAAAAAACGCGCTGCAAATAGCCACAGAGCGCAATTATAATCTTAACATATTCATGCGCAATTTTGCGGACCTGGTAAGACTTCCCGACGCACAAAAGAAAAATATTGACCTGCCCCGGCTTATACAAACCATTATAACATTAATGGAAATGAAAGCTGGTGAAAAAAATATCCGGTTTATATACGATGACAGTGAAGATCCATTTTATATAACCGCCGATCCGCAGCAATTGGAACAGGCATTGATCAATATTGTTAAGAATGCCATTGAAGCCATAACATCTGAAGGATATATTTTATTTCACATTAACAGGTATAAAAGAGAACTCAGTATAACAGATAATGGAAAAGGCATCACTGATGAGGAATCTGCTCAATTATTCAGTCCCTTTTTCAGCACAAAAAAAGATGGACAAGGAATAGGGCTTACACTGATCAAGGAAATTTTAATGAACCATGGTTTTGGCTTTTCTTTAAAAACAGTTGAGCCAGGTATTACGGTTTTTTTGATAAGGTTTTGAAATAGCTATAAACCTATAAGGTTCGCCGTGCAGCATTGCAGTACTGCAAACCTTATAGGTTTTATCATTATCAAAAAGTTTGCTGCAATAAAAGCTTCACCATTTCCCTGTTTTGTCTTGATACTGGAATTTTAGTTCCGTCTTTCATGAGCAAAACGCCGCCATCCTCTTTTAAATAGCTTTTTACAAACAAAGCATTTACAAGATGCGATTGATGTGACCGCACAAAATGATGTGACTTCAACAGATC
>JBGALP010000329.1:0-4692 GCA_044223805.1 Agriterribacter sp. | reverse complement strand
AGCTCCCCCTGCTGGACTTGAACCAGCGACCCTCTGATTAACAGTCAGATGCTCTAACCAACTGAGCTAAGGAGGAATAAGGGCGGCAAAAATAGGGAATTTTGATGTTATAAAACAAACAATTACACAATGTTTTTTAATAATTGTACGATTTAATGCGGCATTATTTGTGATCCACTAACTTCAAAACACATTGATAATAAAATGAAAGCGAATCACATTACTCAGTAAATTTGTTTCCTTATTTATTAAAAATATATTCTCACATTTTAAACTATAGAATTATGGCTTTTACATTACCGGCGCTGCCGTATGCGCACGACGCACTTGAACCTTATATAGATGTTTTAACCATGCAGATTCATCATGGTAAACATCACCAGGCTTATGTTGACAACCTTAATAAAGCAATAGCGGGCACTCCTAACGAAAATAAAACCCTTGAAGAATTAGTGAAAAATGCCGGAAGCATAAGCCCGGCGGTGCGCAACAATGGTGGCGGACATTGGAATCACACTTTCTTTTGGGAATCGTTGGCGCCTAACGCCGGCGGTGCGCCATCAGGCAAAATAGGTGATGCTATTAATGCAGCTTTTGGAAGTTTTGATGAATTTAAAACTAAATTTAATGAAGCAGGCACAACCCGCTTTGGAAGCGGTTGGGCATGGCTGATAGTAAAAGACGGTAAGCTGGAAATATCAAGCACACCTAACCAGGATAATCCATTAATGGATGTTGCCGAAGTGAAAGGCACGCCGTTGCTTGGCGTAGATGTGTGGGAGCATGCTTATTATCTCAAATATCAGAACAAGCGTCCTGATTATCTTGCTGCAATATGGAACGTGATTAACTGGAAAAAAGTAGAGGAGAGATTTGTATAGTAAACAGCTATTATTATAACCTATCAGGCTGTCGCATTTGCGGCAGCTTTTTTATTTTAATGGATGAATTATGATTAACAGGAATAGAAAAAAAACCGTGAATTACTTACTTACAAAAAGAAAATCTTTTAAAAATTAGGATAGAGCTTATGAATGCGATTTACCCAATCGCGGATATGTTCTTCTGAAATATCTGCGCTATTAAAATTAGCCAGGCTAAAGCGGATAGTACGATTATTGTTATTGGATATAAAAACAAAATTACCGCTGACATAAAAAGCATAGTTCTCTAAACCCTCAGGAGTATTGATCTTTTTAAAATTGCTGGTATTGGTCAATGCTTCAAAATCTGTCAGCACACTTATATTGTTCATGCTGCAAAAATAAGTAAAACAAATTAGATATATCTTTTGCGTATATTTTTCTACTGCTTAAGTATAAGTAAAAGAGTAAAGCTTTATTATTTAAATAATGATGTCTGTAAAATATATTCATCATATACATAATTATGCTTATGGCAACTTAAGATGCGGCGTGTTTTTTTATTACATTCGATTAAATAAAATATATGGCTGATAAAATAATTGTAGTAACGGGTGCTTCCGGAAACCTGGGGCAGGCAGTAGTAAAAAACTTTTTAAGAGATGGCTATACCGTTATTGGAACTACCACACATAATAAACAGGCAGAGAAAGATGCTGTTGATAAAAAGTTAGAGCTTGTTGCCGTTGACCTGATGAATGAAGAAAGTGCACAGCAATTCGTTGAAGATATAATACAAAAGCATGGTAGAATTGACGCGGCAGTATTAACCGTTGGTGGTTTTGCTATCGGTTCTGTTGTAAAAACAACAACAGCAGATATACTGAAGCAGTATAAACTGAATTTTGAAACCGTATATAATACTGTACGTCCCGTATTTGTACAAATGTTGAGACAAAATAGCGGACGCATATTTATAATTGGCTCAAGGCCAGGGCTTGAAGCAGCACAAAGCAATGGCATGGTGGCTTATGGCTTAACTAAATCATTATTATTCCGGCTTGCCGAAATGATGAATTTGGAAGCTAAAGATACCAATGTGGTAACAAGCGTAGTTGTGCCAAGCATAATTGATACCCCACAAAACAGAAAAGACATGCCGGATGCTGATGCGGGTAAATGGGTGAAGCCGGAAGCTATAGCCGATATAATATCTTTTTATTGCACGGATGACGCTGCAGCAGTAAGAGCGCCGATAATTAAAGTATACAATAATGCATAACAACTTTTGTTGTTATTGGCTATATAGATTCAGCTTAAAGTAAAATTTTTATCGAAAATCACTGTAATAATTTTTTTACGTACCGTTAAATAAATATATTTGGCCGGTTAATTTATTTACGAGAAATACTACCCCCTTTTTCTAAACCTCCCGCAAACGATTTAAGCCATTTATTTAAACACTTGCCATATCCCATGATTTGGGGATTGCATTACCTCTTATCGGTTTATAACCTGATACTAACATTAGCCTGACCATATATTAAATTACTAAAGTGTCTTTATGCTTAAAAAAGCTACTAAAAGCTGGATGTTGCTTTATTTTAAAACAGGAATGGAAAAAAGAATAATGGATACGCTGCACAAAAAAGGTGTGCATTGTTACAGGCCATTATATGGATCTGCTGTTAAAGGTAGATTTGATTTTAAAAAGGAAACGCAAACGCCGTTATTCAATAACTATTTATTTGTTCACGTATTACCAGCACAATACAAATTAGTGAAAAGCGTGCAAGGAGTAATTAATTTTGTATACTGGTTAAATACGCCTGTTGTTATTCCAGACCAGGATATAGCAGCGATTCGCAGCTTTTTAAAAGAGCATGATGCGATTGATGTTACTAAAATACCTGTAAATGCTGCAGAAAATATGGTCATCACCCGAACCCCGGTATTCCATAAGGAAGGAAAGGTGGTGCAGATCATACAACATACTACAAAAATAAGTTTACCCACTATAGGTTATGCTCTTGCTGCAAAGCTTGAACAGGATAATACCTTGTATGATGGAATGATAGCGACACCATTGCCAATGACAGGATTTCACGTAAAAAATTAAATACATCCGTTTTTTATTTTTATACTGCCACATCAATAAGAATAGTAGTACCGAAACCAGGAGCACTTGAGATGGTGTATTTTCCGCCCATTACAATAGCACGCTCCTGCATACCAAGAAGTCCTAATGTTTTTTTCGCATTTTTTGATTTGTCGAATCCCTTACCATCATCCTGTATTTTTAGCACCAGGTGATTATTGTGTTCATGTTTTATTTCCACAATAACCTGTGAAGCATCTGCATGCCTTACTACGTTTGTAAGGCACTCCTGTAAAATTCTAAACATTCCGGTATTAACAACTTCGGGCAATTCTTCAGGAATTTCATCATGGCGGAAAATGTTTTTTATTCCTGTTCTTTTTTTCAATTCATTAAGTTGCCATTCTATGGCGGCAACGAGACCCAGGTCGCTTAACACGCCTGGCCTGAGTTGTGATGCTATTCGTCGCACGGTAGTAATGCCATCGTTAATAAATTCAATAATATTTGCTATGCGCTCCTGGATGTCTTGGCTCTGTGATTCCAGCTTTTTGCAAAGCCATGACACCTCCATTTTCAACACAGTAAGTTGTTGTCCCAATTCGTCATGGATTTCTCTTGAAATATTAATTCGCTCTTCTTCCCGCACATTGTTAAGATAGGCGGCAAGGTGTCTCAGTTCTTCCGTTCTTTCTTTTACTTCTTTCTCCAGCTTATCATTAAAAAGTTGAAGATTTTTTTCGAGTTGTTTACGTGAAGTGATATCAATGCATATTCCCCCTGATCCATATATCTCATTTTTTAAATTGATCAGAGGAAATAATGTAACTGAATAATCTATAATCTTATGGTTATATTCTACATGCTGTTCGTATTGCACGGTAGCTCTGTTGGAGAGTACTTTATTATCATTTTCAATTGTTCTATCCGATATTTTCGACGGAAATAACTCAGACATTCTCTTGCCCTTCACATCTTGAAGTGTTAAGCCGGTATTTTTTTCACAAGCTTTGTTCCATAAAAAAAATCTTCCTTCTCTATCCTTCGCGTATATGGGATCTGTATAACAATCAATTATACTTTGCAACTGCAATTCACTTTCCTTTACCAATTCAGCGGCTTTTTTGCTTTGGGTAATATCTCTTACTACAGTTACTAAACCCCTATGCTCTCCACCGGCGTTTTCCAGCAATGATCCCGAAATATACACGTTCAGTTTTTCTTTGTTTTTATGCTGATGAATTACTTCTCCAGACCAATTATTTTTAGCCCGCAATTCTTTCATGATCTCATCGCCTGTAAGGTAGGGATACTCTATCTGTAAAATACTGTTTATTGGTTTGCCAATAACTTCATCCGCTTTCCAACCATATAATTTTTCCGCATGGGCATTCCAGGTTTTAATATTATACCGCTCATCTGTTGAAATAATAGCGTCACTTATATTTTCAAGCAATATATTATTATACCGAAGTTCTTCACTTATTTGTTCTCTGCTGCTATCGCTTTTATTAAGTAGCCTGGCGTTATATAAAATAACAGCTATAGAAATTACTATAGTACACAAAACAAACAGCGATGCGCCAAGCTGCACGCTAAAAAGTTTAACCTCATTGCCATACATAGTTGCCAAGCCAAGTATGGCAGGTACAATTATAGCGGCAGGTATTAGTCTTCTTGCACTAATGCTCCCGGGGCCTTTACCTGTGAATAATTTCATAATACCCCTTT
>JBGALP010000025.1:0-32687 GCA_044223805.1 Agriterribacter sp. | reverse complement strand
CACACAAAGGGGTTGTCGTAACCGCATGTACTTCCGAAGGGAACATCTATTCCTACTACAAAGAAAATGAAGCATGGAAACAGGGCGCAATAGTAAACGACGCAGATACCGTAGCGAAAGAAGGCTTAATGGCTTTGAGTGCGAATGGAGAAAACGCTTTTGCTGTATGGCTGGATTTAAGAGGAAACAAGCGAAATAAAATCTACGGTGCTAACTCAAATGATGGGGGCAAAACCTGGTCTAAAAATATAATGATCTATACATCTCCTGATACCACTGTCTGCGAATGCTGCAAACCCTCTGTTGCTATGCAAGGCAACAATGTACATGTAATGTTTCGTAACTGGCTAAATGGTAACAGGGATTTATACATAACACACTCTTCTAATGGTGGCGCTTCGTTTGGGCAGGCACAAAAGCTTGGTACGGGTAGCTGGAAATTAAATGGCTGCCCTATGGATGGCGGTAGTTTAGCCATAAATAAAAATGGAGAAGTGCAAACCGTTTGGAAAAGACAAGCAACTATTTATGCGGCAATGCCCGGAATGCCTGAAAAGGAAATCGGCGAAGGCAGAGACTGCACGATAGAAACAATCAATAATAAAAATGTTTATGCCTGGACAGAAAACGGCAAAGTAGTTTTTATGAAATCACAAGGACAAAAAGAAGTTGTTGGAGAAGGCAGCCAGCCTGTTTTAAAAGCTCTTGACGATGATCATGTAGTGTGTGTTTGGGAGAAGGATAAGCAACTTCACGCTTCGGTACTGGAACTATAAATGCCAAAATCTTATAAATCTTATCTGTAATTCTGTAACAAACGACCCTTACGCCATTAGTAGCTTTGCTATATCAAAAAATGGAATGATATGGCAACAGAAAACGATAACGCAATCTATATACCACTCGAAGGCGTAGAAAGTGAACACTGTGCCTTCATCGTTGATAAAGCGTTAAGCAAAGTACAGGGCATCACTTCTCATAGAGTAGAACTGAATAACCACAGGGCTGTTATTGCCGCTAAGGATGAATTGGAAGTAGTGCCTAAAGCGGTAAAAGCTATTCGTGATTTAGGCTACGATGTAGATACCGTAAAGAAGAACTTTCCAGTATTCAATATGACCTGTGCTTCCTGTGCCAGCAGTTCACAAAGCATATTGGAAAACCAGCCAGGCGTGGTAAAGGTTGCGGTTAATTATGCAAACGCGACTGCGCAGGTAGAATACATTCCCACGATTACAGATCCTCAGCAACTGAAAGCGGCATTGCAATCTATCGGATACGATTTAATGATTGATGAAAGCGAAGAAGCAAAAGATGCTTTAGAAGATCTGCATCAAAAGAAATATAAAGCACTAAAAAACAAAACCATATTTGCTATCCTGTTCTCCATTCCTACTGTAATTATTGGTATGTTCTTTATGAATATGCCCTTTGCTAATTACATCATGTGGGCTTTGGCTACCCCTGTCATACTTATATCCGGGCAACAGTTTTTCATCAATGCCTGGAAGCAGGCGAAGCACCGTTCTGCCAACATGGATACACTGGTGGCCATGAGTACCGGCATCGCCTATTTATTCAGTGTCTTCAATACATTATTTCCAAACTTCTGGCATAGCAAAGGTTTACATGCTCACGTATATTTTGAGGCAGCAGCAGTAGTCATTGCTTTTATTTTATTGGGCAAATTGCTGGAAGAAAAAGCAAAGGGCAATACATCGTCAGCTATTAAAAAATTAATGGGTTTGCAACCGAAAACCGTTACGGTGGTACATAACGGCGGGCATCAAATGGAAATGCCTATAGCCAGTGTAAAAGTAGGTGATAGATTATTGGTGAAGCCGGGAGAAAAAATTGCCGTGGATGGAACTGTAAACTCGGGCAATTCTTTTGTAGATGAAAGCATGATCAGCGGCGAACCCATTCCTGTTGAAAAAAATAAAGGCGAGAACGTGTTTGCCGGAACTATTAACCAGAAAGGAAGTTTCCAGTTTGTTGCCGATAAAGTAGGTGGCGATACCGTTTTGGCTCAAATCATCAAGATGGTGCAGGAAGCTCAGGGGAGCAAAGCACCAGTGCAAAAGCTGGTAGATAAAATTGCAGGCATCTTTGTTCCAATTGTTATTGTCATTGCTATTCTTAGCCTCATTGCCTGGGTAATCTTAGGCGGCGGAAACGGGCTAACGCAAGGTTTGCTGGCATTGGTTACGGTACTGGTGATTGCCTGTCCCTGCGCTTTGGGCCTGGCTACGCCAACAGCAATTATGGCGGGTGTGGGTAAAGGTGCCGAAAATGGCATTCTGATTAAAGATGCAGAAAGTCTTGAACAGGCAAAAAACGTCAATGCTATTATTTTAGATAAAACCGGAACTATTACTGAGGGCAAACCAGAAGTTGTTGCTATAGTATGGAAACAAGGCGCTGCTCAAAAGGAATTATCCGATTTGCTTTACACTATAGAAGCCCAATCCGAGCATCCATTGGCAGAAGCAGTGGTAAAATATTTTAGGTCTGCTGCTAAGCCTAAATTAAATCTTGATGCCTTTGAAAGCATTACAGGAGAAGGAATTGCTGTAAAGCACAATGGTAACAGCTATTTGGTGGGCAGCCCTAAAATGATGTCGTCACACCATATTCAAATCGGCGAAGAATTAAAACATCAGTCAGAGCAATGGTTACAACAGGCATATACAGTGATTTGGTTTTCCGACCTTGAAAATGCTTTAGCCGCAATAGCCATTGCAGATAAAATAAAGGAAACGTCAATAGAAGCGGTTAAGCAATTGCAGGCGTTGGGCATAGAGGTTTATATGCTTACCGGCGATAACGAACGAACCGCAAGAGCCGTTTCGGAAAAGGCAGGTATTAAAAATTATAAAGCAGAAACATTGCCCTCTCATAAAGCAGATTTCGTAAAAGAATTGCAGCAGCAAGGCAAAGTAGTGGCAATGGTGGGTGATGGCATTAATGATAGTAATGCGTTGGCACAGGCAGATGTGAGCATAGCAATGGGCAAAGGAAGCGATATAGCGATGGATGTAGCTAAAATGACTATTATTTCATCTGATCTTTCTAAAATTCCAAAGGCAATCAAATTATCAAAGCATACGGTGGCTACCATCAAACAAAACCTGTTCTGGGCGTTCATTTACAACTTAATAGGAATACCCATTGCAGCAGGTGTACTGTATCCCATAAATGGTTTTCTGCTAAACCCGATGATTGCCGGTGCGGCAATGGCACTAAGCAGCATCAGTGTGGTTACAAACAGTTTACGGCTAAAATCATTAAAGCTGTAATCCAAAAATTATAAAAAACAAATCCAAAATTGTATAACGGCGGAACTGATAACCTAAGGTAATTTTACATCACAATTAATATTTGAACAATGAAAACAATAGAATTAAAGACAAACATCATGTGCGGCTCTTGTATCGCAAAAGTGACGCCGTCGTTAAATGAAGCAGTAGGAGAAAAAAATTGGAAAGTTGATACATTGGATCCGAAGAAGATACTTACCGTTACAACCGATAGTTTGGATGAAAGCCAGGTCATTGAGGCCGTGAAGAAGGCAGGCTATAAAGCCGAATTAACTTAGAAAAAGGAAAAAAGCCGGGCGTTGGCCTGGCTTTCCTGTTAATAAGCCTGATGTTGCCTACTTACATCCTAAAAAGATGAAGTTTGGTAAGTACCGAAGGGATTTTGACGTTGGATTTGTTAAAATAGAGACAAGTTGAGAATAAATTCTATCTTTATCTTTACTTGTGGTTGATAATTGAAAAAGATTGCCCTCATATTACTGGTTAGTATTTACGCTGTCTCCGTTCTGGGAGTTGGCATAAAAGCCTTTTACTGTTGCGGTAACTTAGAATCTGTAACCATTGCCTTTAGGCAAAATACAACTCAAAACTGCGCAAAGGGTAATGAAAAGAACGGTTGCTGTCAATCTAAATATCAATTCTTTAAGATCAAAGACACTCATGTTGTCGCTGATCTTGTTGATAGCCCCGTAAAATTGTTCACTGAAGCCCATTTAATTACTCGCTCTTTTGAGCCTATTGAGTTTGCCGCTCAACAAATTAACATCGCTAATCCCGCTAATGCCCCACCGTTTCATCCGGGAATTCCCCATTACATTTTCAACTGCGTTTTTAGAATTTGATTTTTCTTCTTCAAACATGCCTGACAGTCTGTTGGGCTAAAGTGCTTATTCTCTTATCTCCATAACGGCACTTTTTTTGATAGATAATCCATTCTTAATTGAGTTCCGGATTATAATACCATCTTTAAACTTATAACTATTAATTATATGAAAAAGATAATTTTTAGTCTTGCAGTAATACCATTTACTGTAGCAGCGATAAGGGCGCAGAACAACCCAGATCGCATTTATCTGAATTATAGCCAATTTGAGAATAATAGTCCAGCCTATGTTAATAATGAAAATACGCATATCCGAAGTCAATTTTTTGGGCGTCATTTTATTACGATAAAGCAGGATGGAGAAAAGACAATACTGTTTAAAGACGACATATATGCTTATAAAACCTCAAAAGGCGATGTAACCCGCTACTGGAAGGAAGATCAATATCATTTGTTAGAAGAAGGGACTGTTTGGATTTACTATAGGGATCTGAATGTTTCTCGTGGAAAAGGAACCAGGATGGAGAGAAGATTTTATTATTCTGTAAGCGGAAAAGACGATATCCTTCCATTGACTATTTGGAATTTGAAAAATTCATTTCCGGATAAACATTTGTTTCAAAATTTTTTAGATGCACAATTCAGAAGTGATACTGAGATATCGCTTTACAATAATTACACGAAGGAGTATCAGGTAAATCATTTATTAAGAACAACAAATAAAAGTTAATTCATTATTCTCAAACAAGTTTATTATGAAAAGCCGATGTTGTTGCCACTCTATTTTAAAATATAGATTATGAAAAGAATAATATTATGGTTCAAAAACTAATTGAATTATCGCTTCGCAATCGCTACATCGTGCTGGTAACAGCACTGGGCCTGTTTGTCTGGGGACTGGTCGCTGTACAAAAAAATCCAATTGATGCCATCCCCGATCTCTCCGAAAACCAGGTGATCGTTTTTACGGAGTGGACAGGACAAAGTCCGCAGATCATGGAAGACCAGGTAACATTCCCTTTGGTGTCCAACCTGCAGGGTATTCCGAATGTGAAGAACATAAGAGGTACATCCATGTTCGGGATGAGCTTTGTATACGTGATTTTTGATGAAGATGTGGATGTATACTGGGCGCGAACCCGGGTACTGGAAAGACTGAATTACGCGCAGCGCCTGCTGCCGGAAGGTGTGACACCAACATTAGGGCCCGATGGTACTGGTGTCGGCCATGTACTCTGGTACACTTTGGATGCTAAAAAATTAGACCTGGGAGAGCAAAGGACCTTACAGGACTGGTACATAAAATTTGCCCTGCAAACGGTTCCCGGTGTGGCAGAAGTGGCTTCTTTCGGCGGCTTTGAAAAACAATACCAATTGGTCGTTGACCCGGTGAAGCTGCAATTCTATAATATCTCCTTAATGGACGTGATGAACAAGGTTAAGGCGAACAACAATGATGTGGGCGGACGAAAATTTGAGATGAGCAATATGGCCTATATCATTCGTGGGTTGGGTTATATAAAAGACAAAGAAGATATTGAAAATATCGGCATCACTATCAACCAGGGTATACCGGTAAGAGTAAAAGACATTGCTGCCGTTCAATTAGGGGGTGATGAGCGCCTCGGCATTTTTGATGAGAATGGCCAGGGCGAAGTGGTAGGTGGAATTGTCGTGATGCGCTATGGTGAAAATGCCGATAAAGTAATCAACGCGGTAAAGGCAAAAATGAAAGATGTGGAAAAAGGTCTTCCGGAAGGTGTCCATTTTAAATTTGCGTATGACCGTAGTACTTTAATTGAAGCCTCCATTGAAAATATCAAAGGAAAATTGTTGGAGGAGATGATAGCCGTATCGCTCATCGTTCTACTCTTTCTGTTTCACTGGCGAAGCGCTTTGAACATCATTATCCAGATACCCATCACCATTGCTATCAGTTTTATTTTGCTGAATGCGTTTGGTTTTTCCTCCAATATTATGTCGTTGACTGGTATTGCTCTGGCCATAGGTGTCATCGTTGACAACGGCATCATCATGTCGGAAAACGCCTATCATAATTTATCTCAATGGCAAAACGATCCTGCAAATAAATTAAAATGAAAAATATTTTCAAAACAATATGGTCCCGTAGGAATTATGTAAAAATTCCGGAAGATATAAGAAGGAGTATCATAGAAAAATCCTGTAAACAGGTATCAAGAGGGGTGTTTTTTTCGGCTGTCATTATCATCGCTTCCTTCCTGCCTGTTTTCCTGCTTACGGGTCAGGAAGGAAAATTGTTTGCACCATTGGCCTATACCAAAACATTTATTATCGCAGTAGATGCCCTACTCGTTGTCACCCTGGCCCCGGTGCTGATTTCATTCTTTATGAAAGGAAGGTTCACGTCGGAGACTGCCAACCCTATTAATAGGGGATTAGGGAAAATATATGAACCGCTGATCCGTTGGTGTACCAGATGGCGTAAAACAACTATTGCCATCAATATCATTGCACTACTGGTAAGTATTCCGCTCATCATGAGCCTGGGAAAGGAATTTATGCCGCCATTGGATGAAGGCTCCATCCTGTTTATGCCGGTAACATTGCCCGATGTTTCTAATTCAGAAGTAAAACGAATATTGCAGGTACAGGATAAAATAATTGCCTCAGTTCCTGAGGTAAAGAATGTACTCGGCAAAGCGGGCAGGGCCAATACCGCTACCGATAATTCGCCCATCAGTATGATTGAAACGATTGTTTTACTCAAACCCAAATCGGAATGGAGGGCCGGCAAGACAAAAGAAGATATTGTAAATGAGCTGAACAGCAAATTACAGATTCCCGGTGTAACCAATGGGTGGACCCAACCTATCATCAACCGTATTAATATGCTTTCCACCGGCATCCGTACAGATGTTGGGGTAAAAGTCTATGGCCAAAGCCTGGATACCATTTATTCATTCGCGCAAAAAATAAAGAATGAATTGCAGGGAATCGGTGGTGTTAAGGATTTGTATGTAGAACCCATCACCGGAGGAAAATATATTGACATAAAAATTAAACGCAATGAAATAAGCCGTTACAGATTAAGCGTGGATGATATAAACGCCGTGGTACAAAGCGCTCTGGGTGGCATGAAGCTAACCACTACCGTAGAAGGCAGGCAGCGCTTTTCTGTGAATGCCCGTTATGCACAGGATTTCCGGGATAACCTGGAAGCAGTGAAAAGCCTGCAGGTGCAAACCACTCCATTTGGCCCGATTCCGTTAAGTGCTGTTGCGGATATTCAGATCACCGAAGGGCCGCCTATGATCAACTCAGAAAATGCCTTGCTGAGGGGCACCGTATTATTTAATGTGCGAGGCAGGGACATGGGCAGCACCGTACAGGAAGCACAGAACAGGTTAAACAACATGTTAACCAAGTTGCCGAAAGGATATTTTTTAGAATGGAGTGGACAATATGAAAATCTGATCAGTAGTGAAAGAACACTGAAGATCATTTTACCGATTGTGCTGCTCGCCATTTTTGTATGCATGTATTTTGCTTTTCACTCGGCGAGAGAAGCGTTGTTAAGTTTAATTACCATTCCCTTTGGGTTGATTGGAGGCGCTTATATGATTTACATCTGGGGAGTAAACTTATCGGTGGCCGTAGCTGTTGGCTTCATTGCCTTGTTTGGATTGATAGTGGAAACGAATATTGTAATGGTTATTTACCTCAATGATGCCATGCAGCAGTTAGTGGAAGCAAAGGGCAATTCAAAAGAAACGATCACAAAAAAGGATTTGCTTGAATATGTGATAGCAGGAGCGGCAAAACGGTTACGCCCAAAGCTAATGACGGTTTGCGTGATTTTGTTTGGTTTAATACCTATTCTCTGGAGTTCCGGCGTTGGCAGCGATGTGATGAAACCCATCGTGCTGCCCATGATCGGTGGCGTCTTTACCTCCTCTGTTTTTATCCTTTTAGTAACCCCCGTTATATTCTTAATGAACAAAGAATATGAGTTGAAGAAGTATGGAAAAATTGAAGTGCTTGACACTAAACATTAAATTATGAAACAATTACTGATCATAACATTATGCATTGTCTGCTCTGTTCATTTTTCAAATGCCCAGAGCGTTATGGGTCTGGATAGTGTTCTTTTGGCTATTGAAAAGAACAACCCGGTGGTGCAAATGTATAATGCGGAGATACGATCTATGGATGAAGCCGCTAAAGGCGCCAAAAGCTGGATGCCACCTGAACTGGGAACTGGTTTATATATGGCACCGTATAACCCTTCTCTTTGGAAAAAATCGGCTGACGGAACAAATGGCATGGGGCAATACATGATCTCCGCGCAGCAAATGATCCCTAATAAAAAAGAGTTGGAGGCAAATCAAAAATACATGGAAGCGGAATCATCCGTCAGCAAAGAATCGAAACAATCGTCTTTGAATGAGCTATATGCCGCTGCCAAAAAAAGTTATTATGACTGGTTAATAAATAAAAAGAAGTTGACGGTATTAAATAACAATGAGAAGCTGCTCAACTTCATGATCCGCAGCGCTGAACTACGTTATAAAAATAACCTGGGCAAGCTCAATGCTTATTACAAAGTAAAGGCCGCCTTGGGCAGGCTCGAAAACGAGCGGGTTGTCATTCTTGATGAAATAAACCAGCAACGAATCATCCTGAATACACTGATGAACAGGGATAAGGACCTCGATTTTTCTATTGATACTATCTATACGGTTAAATCGTATGCAACAGTAGATAGCAGTTATTTTGTCCAGGCAAGAAGTGATATACAAGCTATTGACAAAAGTATTGATCTCACTTACCTGCAGCAGGACCTGGAACGTGCTAAACTAAAGCCACAGTTTGGGGTACGCTACGATCACATGTTTGGCTTTGGCGGCGTCCCCATGCAATATACTTTAATGGCTATGGTAAAGCTGCCGCTGGCGTCCTGGTCTTCCAGAAGTTATAAAGCCAATATCGAAAGCCTGAAATGGAAGGCTAACTCCTTTGAAGCACAAAAGCAAATGATCATCAATGAAGCGTCCGGCCAGGCCAGTGGCTTGATGGCCTCTATCAACAGTAAAAGAAAGCAGGTACAGCTTTTCGAACAAAATATTATTCCGGCCCTGCAGAAAAATTTTAAAACCATGCAGTTGGGATATGAACAGAATACGGAAGAATTGTTTGAGCTCTTCGATGCCTGGGAAACCATCAATATGACGCAGCTTGATTATCTCGATCAGTTGCAGGAACTATTGAACCTGCAGGTGCAGATGGATAAAATATTGGAACAGAAATAAACGAATATGTGTAGTAAAATCTCATCCATATTATATAAAAATGCTTTAATGGTCTTTGCTATTGTCATACTTTCTGTCGCCGGATGTAAAAACGAAACAGACCATTCCAAAGTTTCTTCTGCTGACAGTACAACAGCAATCTATACCTGCCCGATGCATCCGCAGGTGATAGAACATCATCCGGGTAATTGCCCTATATGCGGAATGGCATTGGTAAAAAAAGAAAATGCCAATAGGGAAATTTCGCAGGTTGACCTGTCTACCTTGCTGCAACCCACCAACAGCATCGTCGTATCCTCCATCCCTGTAGCTGCTTTGCAGCATTCCGATCAGCAGGTACAGCTAGAGGCATTAGGCAGGTTTGAATATGACACCAGATTTGTAAAGACCATAGCCGCGAGGATTTCGGGAAGAATTGAAAACTGTACGTTAAATACCGCTATCAGCATATTCACAAAGGGGACAAGGTGATGGATATTTTTATAGCCGGAGCTTTTAACCGGCCAGCAAAACCTGTTATTTCTTTTTAAAAAATGACGCTGAAAATACCGCACTCATTAACGCGGCAGAACAAAGGCTCCTGTTGCTGGGTATGAGTACCGATCAGTTACGGCGCGTGAGTAAGAAGGTAAAGCACTATACAGGGTTTCGGTATACAGCAATTATACCGGGCATGTGCATGAAGCAGGCGGCACGAACAATGCCGCTGAACAGGTGGATATGGCGGGCATGACAGAGGAATTATCCCTTAAAGAAGGAATGTATGTACAAAAGGGACAAGCAATAGTTGAGATATACAATACGGATAACAGTTGGGCTACCCTTAGCCTTTTTGGAGGTGACAATACATTTGTGAAAATCGGAACACCGGTGACCATCATACCGGAGACAGCCCCCGACAAAAAATTCACTGCTGCAATCAGCTTCATAGAACCCTTTTACCGAAATAATAGTACAACGGTATCGGCAAGGGCCTATTTCGATAACTCAAAGCTGCACATTCCTGTTGGCAGCCAGGTAAAAGCCACTATTAATATTAATACAAAGGAAAATAGCTGGCTGCCGAGGCAGGCGGTGCTTTCTTTGGGTTTACATAAAGTGGTGATGCTTAAGGAAGGGGATGCCTTTAAAGTGCATCCGGTAAGTACAGGTATTACTGTCAACGATCTTATACAGATCACTGACGGTCTTACCAATAAGGACAGCGTGGCGGCAAACGCACAGTTTTTAATGGACAGCGAAAGTTTTATTAAGATAAAACAGTAAGTATGAAAAATATTTTTTGTGTGCTCTATTCGACTATTGGTGTGTTATTAGCATTGACATCGTGTAATAACAAGCCACAAAAGCCTTCAGCAAGGGCTGATGATGTCTATTACACCTGCTCGATGGATCCACAGGTAGTAGAGGCAAAACCGGGGAAATGCCCGATATGTCACATGGAATTAACTCCGGTTAAAAAAAGCCAGCAGCAGAAAAACGACAATGAATTGGAATTAAGTCGTGAGCAAATTCAATTGGGCAATATACAGGTAGACACCATCCAAAAAGGGACAATAGGCAATCAAATGGTATTAACCGGGGTGTTGAATTTTGATCAGACCAAACTCAGTGCGGTAAGCGCAAAAATGAGGGGAAGGATAGAAAAATTATATTTTAAGAATATAGGTGATTATGTGCCCAAAGGAGCTAAGCTCTTTGACCTGTACAGCGAGGAATTGAACAATGCTAAACAGGAATACTTGCTGGCAATCGAAAAGCAGGAAGTGCTCGGAAATTCTGTGATTGATTATGATCAGTTGATCAGTAGCGCCAGGAACAAATTATTGTTATGGGGCATGAGTGAAGGCCAGATAAACAGCCTTTCGGGTAGCGATAGGGAAACCCGGTTACCAGTTTTTATAGTGACGAAGCCGGCTATATTACGACCCTTAATGTGCAGGAAGGTGAATATGTTTCAGAAGGGGGCAGTGTTGTTCAGTTGGTGGATCTTTCTACGTTGTGGGTAGAGGCCCAGGTCTATGCTTCACAATTAGATCAGCTTAGCGGGTCGGCTAAAGCAACGGTTCAAATACCTGATATTCCCGGAAAGGAGATGCAGGGAACTGTTGAATTTGTAAATCCTGAAATTGATCCTGCAACACGCATTAACATGGTAAGGATAAAAGTTCAAAATAAGGATCACCGCTTAAAGCCTGGTATGCCGGCTTACGTAGTGCTTAAGGCTCCGCAGCTAAAAACGTTTTCCCTGCCCGTGGATGCAGTGCTCCGAAACGGAAAAATGGCGATGATCTGGGTGCAGACAGCACAAAATAAATTCAGTAGCAAAATGGTGGAGACAGGCATGGAAGGAAATGGGTTTCTTGAAATCAGGTCTGGTTTAGAGGAAGGCGATGTGGTAGTGACCAACGGGGCGTATTTATTGCAAAGTGAATATATTTTCAGAAAAGGGGCAAGTCCAATGGCCGGGATGGATATGGGGAACATGAAAATGTGAAGAGCTTTGAGTAGAATAGTGTAGAGTGTATTCCCAAAATTTTATAAATTATTCTGAAAATTATGTAACATTTTGATTATCAATATGGTTAGCTTTGGCTTATTAATTGTTACTTAAAAATGCATTTGCAGACACACGAATAAAAACAAACAATCCATAGTGGGAAATTTTAGAGTGAGGAGTGGCTAAAAAGGTTGTTGAATGCGGGCAAGATTTTTGGAAGGATTACTCGTTAAACAAATACTTAGCATATAATAAACTCTTTCATTTATTGATGAGAATTAATGAAGAAAAATAAATCTATACAATTAAAAGCGGCTTTCCTGTTAATGGTGTTCTCTTTAAATACCATAGTAGGGCTTGCTTGCTCTATCGGTATAGATATGGGCTTTAATACTAAGCATCATCACGGAGAGGCTACGGAAGCTTCTGTACATGTACACGCTGATGGCAAAAAACATGTACATCATAAAGAAGCCTCAAACCATCACAACGACGAAGCAACAAACGATCATCATAAATCAAAAGATGAAAAGGATAATTGTTGTAATGATGGGGTAATGAAAATTACCCAATTAGATAAAGCAGTTCCACAGCCTGTTAATGTTGGCATTCATCCTGTATTCTTCACAGCATTCATCTCGTCATTTTATTATATTGATACTTTATATTCTTCTTACGTAAACACAAGTATTAAACACTTTGTCCGAAGTTACCATCCTCCCATACCGAATATTCGTATAGCCATTCAGAGTTTTCAGATTTGATTTAAAGTATAGATACTATTTCAGTATGGTATTCTTTGCCATGCACGTAATTGTTCTATTTATACATTAAATCACTTAAATGAAAAAGATATTTTTTATAGTTGCGTTCCTCGCAATTGCATTTATACAAGGCTTTGCCCAGGATACGGCAACAGCGTCTCAACCTGCTCAATTACTTACTTACTATTACAGCATTAAAGATGCACTGGTAGCAGGTAACGCTAACCTCGCTTCTTCGAAAGCCGAAGATTTTCTGCGGGTAGCCAATGGCATTGATTACAAGGTCATTTCCGAAGGCAACGTCAATGCTTTAGTAAAGGATGCCACGAGTATTTCTGAAACAAAAGACATCAAAAAGCAGCGGGAACAATTCGCCAATCTTTCAAATAATATGATTAATTTGGCTAAGGCAATGAAGCTGGGCGAACAACCGGCGTATAAAACCTATTGCCCCATGAAGAAGGCTTTCTGGCTGAGTAACAGTAAAACCATCAAAAACCCCTATTTCGGCAGTTCCATGCTTACCTGCGGGAAAGTAACAGAAACAATTCAGTAATTCAATCATTAAAACTCCAAACAGACGGGCGGAAGGGTTTATGCCCATAGTGGCATTCCTTCATGCACATTTAATCTAACTATAAATAAAAATAGAAACAAATGAAAAGTTTAGTTCTTGCTATAGCAATCAGTGCCGCTTCATTAACAGCCTGCAACAATGCCGGCGATCAATCGAATAATGAAAATAAGATGGCTGCCGACACAACACATGCCGCCACAGAAAAGAATACGGCATCAACATCCGCCAATGAAAATACACAATCTGCATCATCTATAAATGGTATTGTAAGCAGTTACCTGCAATTAAAAAATGCGCTGACAAACGATAACGGAAAAGACGCTGCTGCTGCCGGTAGTGCAATGGTTAGTGCTTTGAAAGGCTTTGATCAGTCTTCATTGTCAGCCGATAAGAAGAAAACGTTTGAAGACATACAGGACGATGCCAGTGAACATGCCGAACACATAAGCATGAACGGCGATAAAATAAAACATCAACGGGAGCATTTTGAAACGCTTAGCAAAGATGTGTACGACCTGGTAAAAACCTTTGGTGCCACAGAAACACTATACAAAGATTTCTGCCCCATGTATAACAATAATAAAGGCGCAGCCTGGCTTAGCGAAACAAAGGAAATTAAAAATCCTTATCTCGGTAAGAAGATGGCTACATGTGGGGAAGTGAAAGAAACTATTCAATAACCCTTTGGAACATGAGCCGGAAAAAGAAAATATTGTTGGTCATCCTCATTGTATTGATCGGCATACAGTTTATACAACCTGCTCGCAATAAAAGCGGGCAGGTACTATCTACTGATATGGTAACACTGTATAAAATGCCAGATGATGTGCACGCTGTTTTAAAAGTCGCCTGTTATGATTGCCACAGCAACAATACCAATTATCCTTGGTACACTTATGTGCAACCCGTAGGCTGGATTCTGGCTAATCATATACACAATGGGAAAAAGGAGCTCAATTTTAGTGCGTTTGGTTCTTATACATTGAGAAGGCAACGGAGCAAATTAAAGTCAATTGCAGACCAGGTTAAGGATGGTGATATGCCGTTATATTCTTATACCATTATGCATAAAAATACAAGGCTTACAGAAGCGCAAAAACGGCTAATAATTGACTGGGCGCAAAAAACGAAAGACAGCCTTGAACAAAATAATCCATAATGAAAAAACTAAAGACAGTGATACTGAAAGTTCTTAAAGCAGTATTTGTTCACAAGAAAAAATGCTGCCAGTAAAAATTAAAAAATGAAAAAGACAGTTCTAATAGCATTTCTTGTCTCATTATGTTCTTTTGCGTCAGCACAGGATATGAAGGGAATGGACATGTCCAAAAAAGAAAGCAAAACAAAGGGGCAATCCACAACCTATTACACTTGTGTCATGCATCCCCAGGTAAAGAAAGATAAGCCAGGCAATTGTCCCATCTGCGGAATGAAGCTGGTTAAAAAAACAATTAAACCTACTCCGAATAAAACAGCTCCTGCAAAGCAGGACGGAATGAAAATGCCAAAAGATACCGTACCTGCCAAGACGGATATGAAAGACATGAAGGATATGAATATGAAAGAGGATATACACAACAGTATGAATATGCCCATGAATGACCCTAAAATGAATATGGATAGTAGTGAAATGGATGCGGCTAACCAAATTACGGCAAATGTCAATTTTCAAAAAGGCAGAACCATTCGTTATGACCTTTATGTAAAGGACACCGTTGTAAATTTTACCGGAAAAATGAAAAGAGCCATTGCTACCAATGGACAAATACCTGCACCCACACTCACCTTCACTGAGGGAGATACCGCAGAGATTTATCTGCATAACATGCTTAAAAATGAAGACGCTTCCTTCCACTGGCATGGGGTTATTTTACCTAATCGGTTTGATGGTGTCCCCTATTTAACTACAGCACGCATTGGGCCAGGCGAAACGCATTTATACAAATTTGCAGTAGTCCAAAACGGTACTTATTGGTACCATTCTCACACTGCTTTGCAGGAACAACTTGGACAATATGGTGCATTGATATTTAAAAAAAGAGAAGCGCCACAGCAAGAGCAAACCACTATGAAGGATACTTCAATGGTTATGAGTAATCCTTTATTCGATAAGGAATATACCGTTGTGCTAAGTGAATGGGCAGATGAAAACCCTACACAAATACAGCGACGCCTTCGTACAGGTAACGATTGGTTTTCTATTAAAAAAGGCAGTACGCAAAGTTATGCAGAAGCTATAAAAGAAGGCTATTTCAAAACCAAGCTTGTTAATGAGTGGAAGCGGATGAAGGCAATGGATGTAAGTGATGTTTATTATCAGCGATTTCTTTTAAATGGTAAACCCGAAAATGCTGCCCCACAGTTCAAACCTGGAGACAAAATAAAACTTCGTGTTGTTAATGGCGGCGCTTCTTCTTATTTCTGGCTGCAATATACAGGTGGAAAAGTAACAGTAGTGGGTAATGATGGAAATGATATGGAGCCGGTAGAAGTAGATCGCTTAATAATCGGTCCTGCTGAAACTTATGACCTTGTTGTAACCGTCCCGGATAACATGAGCTATGAATTCAGGGCAACTTCCGAAGATAGAACGGGACATTCATCCCTATGGCTTGGCACAGGCATGAAAATGCCAGCACCCACCTTGCCAAAACTAAAATATTTTGAAGGCATGAAGATGATGAACGATATGATGAAATTGAACGGTGATATGAAGACAATGGAGGGTATGCAAATGAGTAATCAAACAATGGACATGAATGCTGTAATGTACCCAGAAATTACAGGCGATGCAAAAGGAAATATGCCCGGCATGAATATGAGTGAACCAAAAAAGGATAGCATGTCAGAAACGAAGATGGGTGATGTGCAGGATATGGATATGAACAGTAGTTCTGACATTATAACGCTTAACTATGATATGCTTCGTTCTCCTGTAAAAACAAAACTTCCAGACGGACCTACCAAAGTGCTGCACTTTAATCTGACAGGAAATATGAACCGTTATGTGTGGACAATAGATAATAAGACGGTTGGTGAAGCAGATAAAATTTTAATCAAGAAGGGGGAAAATGTTCGCTTAATTCTCACCAATAACTCTATGATGCGCCATCCGATGCACTTACACGGCCATGATTTTAGAGTAGTGAACTCACAAGGAGAATATTCACCATTAAAAAACGTGATAGACATCATGCCTATGGAAACCGATACAATAGAGTTTGCAGCCAACCAAAGCGGCAATTGGTTTTTCCATTGCCACATTTTATACCACATGATGGCAGGAATGGGAAGGGTTTTCACCTATGAAAACTCACCGCCAAACCCCGATTTGCCCGATCCTGCAAAAGCATATAAAAAGTTTATCAGAGACAACACCATGTACCATTTAATGGTAAGAGCAGGGTTGGAAAGTAATGGCAGTGACGGGCTGGCAATGCTATCATCCAATCGCTATGCCTTACAGCAAGTCTGGCATCTTGGGTTAAGTCCTCATCATGGTTATGAAAGCGAAACCTATATCGGAAGATATTTAGGTAAGATGCAGTGGTTGTATCCCTATATCGGTTTTGATTATCACTACAAGAAGGAGGAAGGTGATAGAACAAAACAATCCGATTATAAAAATCTATTTGGACAGGTTAGCAATAAAAATGATCGTAAAACAATTGTGCTGGGTGTACAATATACCCTGCCATGGTTGGTAATAGGAGATGCACGTGTGGACGGCAATGGCAAGTTAAGGTTTCAATTGAGCAGGGAGGGTGTGCCGATAACCCAGCGCTTACGGCTCAATTTTATGGGAAATACTGACAAGGAGTACATGGTAGGGTTTGAATATGTAATATCCAAATGGTTTGCTCTTTATACACATTATGACAGCGATATGGGTTTAGGAGCAGGCGTAACGTTAACTTATTAAAACAATATTCAATCATTTCATAACAGTTAAATCAAACAAAATGGCACATGAACAAAACAAACAATTAATGGATGCACTTAGCAATTGTGCAGCCGAGTGTAATCATTGCGCTACTGCCTGCTTAGATGAACAGGATGTAAAAATGCTGGCAAGATGTATTAAGCTCGATATTGATTGTGGAGAAATCTGTATGCTTACGGCTTCTTATGTAGCACGGGGTTCAGAACATGCACAGCACCTTTTAGATGAGTGCGCAGAAATATGCAACGCCTGTGCGGAAGAATGTGAAAAACACGCACAGATGGGAATGGAGCATTGCAAACGGTGTGCGGAGGCTTGCCGGAATTGCGCCGAAGCTTGTCAGTCAGGCGTTGCAGCCTAATAAACCAAAGAGAAATGCAGGTAAACAATGCTTGTATTTCTTTTACAAACAATTGTCTTTAAATCACTCAAATCAACCATTATGGAACATGCCCAACACTCAACCATGCAACATCAAAAGCATCAGGACATGCAAGGCAAGCATTATGGAAAACTTATTGTGATGGCGGTACTTTCATTTATAAGTATGTATATACTCATGTACGCTATGGTAGATAAATTGGCTAATGTCTATACCAACATCAATCAATTCTACATGGCAGGATTAATGACTATGCCAATGATTATTATCGAAGTGGTTTTGATGCGCAGCATGTATATGGACAAAAAATTAAACGCAGCCGTTATTATCGTAAGTGCTCTTTTATTAATCGGCTTCTTCCTTTCCATCCGGCAGCAAGCGGCTGTTTCAGAGAGGCAGTTTTTAAGAGGAATGATACCTCACCATGCCGCAGCTATTTTAATGAGCAAGAAAAATCCTGCTAAAGATCCTGAAATAGTAAAGCTGCAACAGGAAATCATATCCAGCCAGGAAAGAGAAATTGCGGAAATGAAAGCGATATTGGAAAGAATGAAAGAAGAGTAAAGATGATGCAGTTCCTTTATATCAAATGGAATGTTGATCCTGAAATCTTCCGCATCGGGGGGCTTTGCACTGTAGCATTATTCTCGCTGTTTGCACTTACATTATTATAAGCTATTATCTGGTTTCATCTGTTTTCAGAAGGGAAAGAGATTCAGAAAGCCGCAGCAAAAACTTTTGGTTTATATAATTTTATTTATTTAACAATAAATCCAGAAATTCTACAAAATTGAAAAGTTAAATTACAGAATGAAGATATTAATCATTGAAGATGAAAAAGAGCTTGCCGAAAACATAGCTACCTACTTAAAATGGGAAAACTATGTTTGTGAATTTGCAGCAACGTACCATGATGCCATATCCAAAACGGGTATTTATGACTATGACTGCATTCTTCTTGACCTGATGTTACCAGACGGGGACGGTTTGAAAATACTGGAGGCGCTGCGAAATGAAAATAAGCAGGATGGTGTTATCATCATTTCCGCAAAAGATGCTATTGAAGATAAAATAACAGGATTGAAACTGGGAGCTGATGATTACCTTCCTAAACCTTTTCACTTATCCGAACTGGGAGCAAGAATATACTCAATTATCAGAAGAAAGCATTTCGGCAGTACCAATAGTATTCAGGTAAATGAACTGAACGTTGATTTACTGGCAAAGACAGTCAGGGTAAATAACCGATTGGTGCAACTGACCAAAAAGGAATTTGATCTTTTATTATTCCTGATAGGCAATAAAAATAAGACAATATCTATTGCCGCTTTAGCAGAACATCTGTCAGGCGATATGGCTGATATGCTGGATAATTACGATTTTGTATATTCCCATGTAAAGAACCTGAAAAAGAAACTCACGGAAGCAGAGTGTAAAAACTATATTAAAACCACCTACGGTATGGGGTATAAATGGGAAGCATGAACCGATTACTTAACAAGACACTTTTATACTACTCTTTCTTTGCCACAGTCATCCTGTTGCCAAGCGCTCCATTCATTTATTGGACAATGGAAAAGCTGTACAGGGATGATGTGGATGAGGCTATTTTATTACGAAGGGACGAATTTGAAACCAATAACCGGAAGTCACTTCACATCAGCGACATAACCATTTGGAATAAGTTTAACAGGGACACTCGCATTTTACCCGATACGGTTAAAAACAGTCCTAAAGACAGCATTATTCAACAAATATTTTATGACGCTTTAGTTCCCGAATGGGAGCCTTATCGTGTTTTATATAAAGACGTTACCATTGAAGGAAAACCTTTTGTACTAATGATCCGGCTTAATCTTGTGGAATCCGATGACCTGATAAGAACTATTGTCTGGATTTACATAGGGATATTATTTGTACTGCTTTTGGTCATTTTTTTTATAACACTGTTCGTGTCCAATAGGCTATGGAAATCCTTTTATGATACATTGCATAAAATAGAGCTGTTCAACATAGAACTGCACAGCGTACCTGAATTTTCGGAAACAAAAATTACCGAGTTCAGCCAGTTAAACAACAGGCTTACAAAGCTCATACAACACAGTCTTCAATCTTATGTTACGCAAAAAGCCTTCACACAAAATGCTTCACATGAATTACAAACACCATTAGCCATCTTTCAATCCAAATTAGATTTATTATTACAAGATAATTCGCTACGAAAAGACCAGGTTGTTGTTTTGCACTCATTATATGAATCGGTGTCACGGCTTACCCGCATTAATAAAAACCTCTTGTTACTTGCGAAAATTGAAAATAATCAATTTGCAGAAATAAATTCATTTACAGTCAACGATATTGTCAATGAAGTGATTCCCTATTTTACAGAGCAGGCAGATAGTAAGAAGTTGACTATTGAAACAAAGTTTAAAAGCGTTTTAAATTCAGATTCCAATAAAGCACTGACTGAAATACTGATTAACAACCTGTTTTTAAATGCTATCAGGCACAACGTTGAAAACGGGAAAATCATTCTTACATTGGAAGGTAATTGCTTTACAATCGCCAACACAGGCTCAGAAAAGGCGTTGGATGGCAAAACGCTTTTTGAACGCTTCAGGAAAAATTCAAGTGATGTACGTAGCAGTGGTTTAGGATTAGCTATCGCCAAAGAGATATGTGATCGCAATCATTGGGCAATTAACTATCATTTTGATGTGCCATTCCACATTTTTACTATCGTTTTCTGAAATCCAGAAATTCTCCAAAATTGGCCGGGTAACTTCGCTCCCAAAGGAAATTAAGATCCTTTAGTATAGAAGATGAAAAAGCTCAACACTTCATTCATTAATTATTTAATGACGTTTTCGGTCATTGTTTTTTCAGCATGCAGCGGTACTGAATCAACAAAGCAGAAGAATATCCCCAAAGAAAATTCCTCCTCTTTAGCAAGCAAAGTATTGCTGCTTAAAACCACTATCAAATTGGATGATGTAAAAGGTGGTTTCGATTTGATGGCTTTAGATACAACTGGGGAACGATTATTTTTAGCTGCCGAAGTCAATCACACAGTTGAGGTAATAGATTTGAACCATAATAAATTATTAGCAAGCCTTCCCGGCTTTAATGAACCGAAGTGGATTGTATATCGCCCTGAATCGAACAGATTGTATGTTTCTACCGGAGGTGATGGAAAGGTGGTTGTGCTTGATGCCACTACCTATAAAACAATTAAGTCATTTTCATTCAAAGAAAAATGTAATAACCTGCGATTTGATTCGGCTAATCAACAACTGTATGTCGGTGCAGGAAAAGCCGTTGGCACTATCGGTATTATTGATATTAAGCACGATAAAATTCTAAATGAAATTCCTCTGTCTGATTTCCCGAAACAATTTGAATTGGATGACAACCGGATATACGTAAACATTCCCTCCAAAAATAGCATAGATATTATTGACCGTTCCGTTAATAAAGTAACAGCAAGATGGCCGGTAACTGGATCAACAGAAAATGTGCCTATGGCTTTGGATAAAATTCACCATCGCCTTTTTGTGGCCTGTGAACCGGGTAAGTTTATTGTGTACAATACGGAAACAGGGAAATCAATTGCTAGTCTTTCCATAAGCAAAAATGCCGATGGAATTTATTTAGACCAAAAGCATTCTTTGATTTATCTATCGTGTGGAGAGGGTTTTATTGAAGTAATTCAACAGAAAGATGCCGACAATTATTTGCAGGTGGATAAAATTAAAACTGTAAAAGGTGCAGGCACATCTTTATTCTCATCTCAATCGAATCGATTATTTCTCGCAGTGCCACAGACAGAAAATACCGCAGCTGAACTACGGGTATATAACACGGCAAAATGAATGGAAGCCGCTGGCAAAGAACTACATAAATTATTATAATAGTAACTCATGAATAAAAAGCTGCTTCTATTTTTATGCCTTTTTTTCTGTTTTTTTTCTGGCATTGCGCAGACGGATTTACAATTCTACATCCAGAAGGCAAAAGACAATAGCCCACTTATTAGAGACAACAAGAATCAGTCAGAAGCCACTAAAATTGAAGTGGAGCGGTTAAAAGCGTTGTACACCAAGCCACAGGTTGGTATCACTGCAAATTATTTAGTTGCACCCGTTATTGCACAGGATAATGGTAAAACAACTTTGCAGTTGAATCCGGATAATCCCACGAAATATTTCGGGCAGGATGTTGCTTTGACAAACGGGGGGCTATACCAGGGGTTGATTGGAATTAATCAACCCCTGTTCATGGAGTCAAAATTTAAGGTGATTGCCGATGAAGCAATGATAAATACTAAAGTAAATGATAACAATATCCGGCTTACTAATTATGAGATAGAGAAAATAATTACCGATCAGTACATACTTTGTCTACAGGACTTAAAACAAATAAAATTCCTCGATAAATATATCAATCTGTTAAAGGAACAAAAAGAAGTGGTAACCAAGTTGGCAAATGGAAGTGTTTTTAAGTTGTCGGATGTAACCCTATTGAATATCGAGATACAATCACAGTTAATAGGGCTACAATCATTACAGGCATCTTATAAAAAGAACCTGATGGATATGAATACAATAGCCGGCATAACAGACACAGCTTCTCATGAACTTGCCTCAACAGAACTTCAGTTGACCAACAACGAAAGCAATTCCGCTTATATTGAAAAGTTTACTTTGGACAGCTCAATTTTAATAGCACAGCAAAAAGTTTTTGAGCTGCGCTATAAGCCACAGTGGAATTTCTTTGCCTATGGGGGCATCAACGCATCCAACATCTCAACTCTTCCTCGGCGATTTGGTGTTACAGGTGGTGTTTCATTTACAAAGACGCTTTTCGATGGAAGACAAAAGGAAATCAATCAACGACGCACAAATACATTACTAAAAACATCGTTAGCTTATAAAGAGAGTTTTCTAAACCAGAATACTGTCAGAAAAAACAATCTGCTGGAACAGGTAAAAGCAATTGACGAAAGAATGAAGCTGACAGAAACACAGGTGAAAGAATACGAAAAATTGTTAGGTTACTACAAACAGGAATTGCTAAAAGGTCAAATTCCAGTAATTAATTATGTCAATACCGTTAAGAACGCCATAACACTGGAAAGAGATTTTATTACAATGCAAACCAACCGCAAGCTCTTAATCAATACATACAATTACTGGAACCATTAATAAAATATTAGTCTAATGAACCATACTGTTTACAAATATGCCGGTCTGTTTTATGTCAGTTTACTTTTCTTTTCGTGTCATGAAAGAAAGGAAGGAGTTGAAGTTGAAAAAAAATCAATTGCTCTGGTAAAGGTTTTAAATATTCAATACAAAGATATGGTAGAGCAGGTAAAACTTACCGCCACTTCCGTATACCTGCAACGAAGCCAGGTAAATGCTCCTGTAGCTGGTTATATTACTAATGTGCGGATCAAATACGGTGATGCAGTAACCAAGGGGCAGATTTTATATGAAATAGAAACAAAGGAAAGGGCTGCTTTAGGGAATACAACCGTAAATAAAGATACCACACTGAGTAACTTCGGAAAAATACTAATTAAAGCTCCTGCAAATGGCGTCATTACAACTATTGATAGACAGCAGCCGGGCGAATATGTAATGGAAGGTAATGCATTCTGTACTATTACCCAAAGCGGTGATTTGGCTTTTCAACTGAATGTACCGTATGAATATCATTCATTAGTTGAACACAATAGCTATTGCAGCCTTGTATTGCCAGATAAATCGCAGATACCGGCCCGGATCATTAAACCGCTTAGTTCATTGAATGCATCTGCACAAACTCAAATGTATTTAGTGAAACCGGCGAGAAATATATTTCTGCCAGAAGGATTAGTGGCGTCGGTACTGTTAACAACCACAAGCAAACTAAATACACAGGTACTGCCAAAGGAATGTGTATTGAGTGACGAGTTGATGAAATACTTCTGGATAATGAAATTAATAAATGATACAACAGCTATAAAAGTTGATATAAAGGTGGGTATTCGCAATACAAATGAGATTGAGATTATTTCTCCAAAATTGAGCACAGAAGACAGAATATTATCAGAAGGGAACTATGGGTTAGCTGATACTGCATTCGTTAAAATTATAAAACAGTAAATGTAATGAGGCGAATCAATTATTTTCAGTTATTCTCAAAGCCGATCATTTTTATTGCATTGGTACTGGTTGCTGCGGGTGTATTTTCTTATACACGTATGCAAACCGCATTATTCCCCGAAGTAACCTTCCCCAAAATTACGCTGATTGCAGATAACGGACAGCAGCCGATTGACCGAATGATGATAACGGTTACCAAACCATTAGAAAGCGCAGTAAAAAGAGTAAAGGGAGTAACTATTGTAAAAAGCAGCACCAGCAGGGGAAGTTGTGTAATTGAAGTTTATTTTAATTGGGAGATTGATATTTACAATGCCAAAACACAAATCGAAAGTCGCATTAATGAAATAAAAAATATGCTTCCAAATGGAGTTACGATTTCAACAGAAGCAATGAATCAATCCCTGTTCCCTGTATATGGTTATACATTAGAAAGCAAAACTACCGGGTTGATTGGACTAAAGGACAACGCTAATTTATTGGTGCGTCCAATTTTTTCTCAGGTAGCAGGTATTTCAAATGTCGTAGTAAGAGGAGGTAAAGTAAAAGAATATGTTGTCATTCCCGATCCGATAAAAATGTCATCGTTGGGCATTACTCCTAACACGCTGATCACTGTATTTAATAACACTAATTTTGTAGAGGCAAACGGCAATTTGGCAGATTTTCGCAGGCTTTATTTAACACTTACCGAAACCAGGGTAAATGATATAGAGGCGTTGAAAGATGTGATTATTAAAAATGATGGTAGCCGCATTATTAAACTTAAAGATATAGCTGTCGTTGATTTGCAGGAACAAAAAGAATTTGTGATTGTAAATGCGAATGGCAATGACGCTGTACTCATTGACCTGGTAAAACAGCAGGGAGTAAACCTGATTGATTTTGCCAATAATGTCAAAAATAAGGCCGAAGAAATTAAAAATATTTTGCCGCCGGGGATTGAATTAAAGCCCTATTACGATCAGTCCGCTTTTGTAGGTGATAGTATTCATAGCGTATCAAAAACAATTTACGAAGGTTTATTGCTCGCCATATTGGTAATGATCATTTTTCTTCGTTCATGGAGGGCAAGCCTCGTAGTGTTGCTGACAATTCCTGTAACTATTGCCTTCTCTATTGTTTTGTTATATGCTTTTGGTTTAACTATCAATATCATGTCGCTTGGAGGCATTGCGGCGGCAATTGGATTAATCATTGATGATGCCATTGTAATTATAGAACAAATTTATCGAACGCATGAAGAGCATCCTGAAAAGAATAATTATACGATTGTAAAGGAAGCAATCAAAGACTTATTCCCGGCAATGATAGGTTCTTCTTTATCCACCATTGTAATTTTTATTCCCTTCAGAATGATGAGTGGGCTGGCTGGCAGTTTTTTTAGAGAACTATCCGATACAATGCAAATAGTATTGGTCTGTTCCTTTTTGGTTACCTGGTTTGTACTACCCGTATTGCATCTGGCTATTGGTTTTCAGCATTCTAAAAAAGTACATAAGCCTTCTGTTAAAGATGCTAACAAACTACGTTTGCTCACCTGGTTCTTTAATAAACCTATTTTTGCTATAGCATTTGTAGTTGTACTTGCAGGGGGTTCTTATTTTGTTTCTAATAAATTGGAAACAGGTTTTCTTCCTGATCTGGATGAAGGAACTATTGTATTAGATTATTATTCTCCAAGCGGTACATCTTTAGAGGAAACTGACAGGATGCTGAAAGAAGTGGAGCAGATCCTTATTCACCATCCAGAAGTGGAAACTTATAGCCGCAGAACAGGTATGGGTATGGCTTTTAGAACAAGGCAACAGAATTACGGTGATTACTCTATTCAGTTAAAAAGATCAAGAACCCATAAAACCGTAGATGTAATTGACGACTTACGAAATAAAATTGAAGCATCGCAACCAACCTTACACGTTTCCTTCGGACAACGTATTTCTGATTTATTAGGAGATTTAATGAGTACGCCAAGCCCGATAGAAATAAAAATCTTCGGTGATAATCAGCAAAAACTGGAAGCGCTGGCTAAGCAAGCTGAAGCTATTTTAAATAGGACCACTGGTATTGCTGATGTTGAAAATGGATTGGTACTGGCAGGTCCTTCAATTGTTTTTAATCCCAACGTTCAAAAACTTGCTCAGTTTAATATCTCCTTAACTGATTTTAAAACACAGCTTGCTGCATATACAGGAGGCGTGCCTTTAGGTATAAATGCAAATGGCCCAGTGCTTAATCCCGCTCAATTGGCAATGGCAGGCGGTGTGCAGGTAGGTAACATACAGGATGGAGAACAGATGCGTAGGATACTAATGCGGTTCACTAATTTTGATGATAATAGCCTGGATAAAATAAAAAGTCAGCTTATATTTTTACCAGATGGAACAACTAAACCCGTATCGTTTTTTTGTGATGTACAAATCATCAGTGGAGAAACTGAATTAAAACGGGAAGATCTAAAATCTGATGTAGTATTAACCGCAAGATTAAACAATCGGGATCTGGGTAGCGCCATTAAAGAAATTCAACAAAAGTTCTCCCGAGATTTGCCCTTGCCACAAGGTTACACAGTAGCATATGGTGGTGCTTATTCTGAACAGCAAAATTCATTTAAGGAATTACTTCTTATTTTAATATCAGCCTCAAAACTCGTATTTGCTGTATTACTTATCCTTTTCCGCCACTGGCTAATATCAATAACAATTTTATTCATTTCTGTGATGGGCATTAGTGGCTGTATGCTTGCCCTTTATTTTACAGGCATTCCGTTAAATGTAGGGAGTTATACTGGTATCATTATGATTGTAGGAATCATTGCAGAAAATGCAATATTCACCGTCAATCAGTTTTTTGCCAACCTCAAAGCGGGTGGTAATGTAGATGATTCCATTAAGTATGCCATTGCTTTGCGGATTCGCCCCAAATTAATGACTGCTATCGGGGCAATATTAGCCTTAATGCCGTTGGCGTTAGGTATTGGCCTCGGCGCACAAATGCAGCAGCCATTGGCCATCGCTGTAATCGGTGGATTTGTGGCAGGTATTCCTTTATTGTTATTTGTGTTTCCAACTTTTATACGAATTATTTACTTCCGCAAAAAGCCCAGACCATGAAAGGATTATATTCCAAACTATGTATTATCCTTTTGTATAGCTGTACGCTTATTTCAGTAGTCAGAGCACAAAAAACTGACAGTCTTTATAGAGCTAAATCCATACGTTTTACATTTAGACAGCTTGTAGTTCCGTCAGGATTAATAGCTGCTGGATTTGGTATAAACGGAAATGGAAAAGAAGATATTAAAAATGAAGTTGTAGAGGAACGAAATGAAATTATTCCAAAGTTCAGAACAAGCCTTGATAATTATTTACAATTTTCGCCTATTGCATTAACCTATGGCTTTGAAATGGTGGGCATGAAACCGAAAACAGATATTTTAAACAGATCAGTTATTTTACTAAAAAGTGAAGTAGTGATGATCGCTGCGGTTACCGTTTTGAAAAATTCGTCGCATATTCTACGACCGGATAGCAGCGCATATACTTCTTTCCCTTCAGGCCACACAGCACAGGCTTTTGCTGCTGCCGCTATGTTGTCAGAAGAATATGGCTATCGTTATAAATGGGTACCCTATTTGTCTTACGGGTTAGCGTCAACAGTCGGAATGCTTCGTCTGGCAAATAATAAACACTACCTAAGCGATGTGCTGGTAGCCGCTGGTATAGGCATATTATCTACAAAAGTTTCCTATTGGACGCATAAGTACAAATGGGGCAGGCATCACACTTATAAGCGTCCCATTCCGTTGTGATCCAAAATATAAAATCCTCTTTTTACTTCTATTAATATTAAACCGCAATGCTCAACAAAATATTAGACATACGGTAAAGCTTTATCGGATGTTATTTACATAAGTAATCATTCAAAATGGAATTGCAGAAATTATCGGAATGCGATACAAAAATAGTGGAATGGGTAAATCAACATAGAATAAAATTGTTAGATCCATTTTTCATATTTATCACAGATACCGCTTACGCTACAGCCGTTTTAATCGCGGTGACAATATTATGTATTGCATTATATGGAAAGAATAAAATTTTGCAATGCAAAGCTGCTCAAATAGCAACAGCTCTCATAAGTAACTCAATTGTAGTAACCCTATTGAAATATACTGTCAATAGAGAGAGGCCTTTTGTAAATGATGCTATAATAGAAAAACTTTCTTCGGGCGGAAGCCCGTCATTTCCTTCCGGTCACACTGCCGATGCTTTTGTGGTAGGAGTTTCGGTTATGATTCTGTTTAAAGATAAAGTAGAACTGATAATTTTGGCATGGTGCTGGGCTGTGGGTGTCGCCTATTCAAGAGTAGTGTTGGGTGTACATTACGTAAGTGATGTTATTGTTTCGGCAATTATAGGAAGCATTATAGCAATAATGATAAATAAGATATTTCGTAATAAAATGTAAGCCAATATGATAAGGGTTTTGCAAGATTGGGATATTAAACTGTTGCTCGAAATTAACAAACATCATACGCTGTTTTGGGATAGCGTAATGTGGTTTGCGAGTGGGGAAACAAGTTGGCTGACGTTTTATGCCTTACTGCTTATACTTATTATTTATAAATACAAAGCTCAAAGCTGGTGGATCATCTTATTAATCGTTCCCCTTATTACAGCAAGCGATCAATTAGCAGCATCGGTGATAAGACCATTGGTAATGCGTAACAGACCAAGCCATGAAGTAGGTTTGGAGAACCTGCTCCATTACGTTAATGATTACAGAGGGGGTGATTACGGATTTGTTTCAGCGCATACACTCAACGTTTTTTCATTGGCAACCTATTTAACCGTTGTTGCAAAAGATAAAATAAAGTGGTTGCCCTACCTATTATTTCCGTGGGCTGCATTGGTAGCTTATAGCAGAATTTATCTGGGTGTTCATTATCCTACCGATGTTGTTGTTCCTGCTTTGCTGGGTATGGCATTAGGTCTGTTTTTCGGATGGGTTTATTACCGGTTCAAACATAAAATCTTTAAAAATACCTTATAATATGTGGTGGATATACGCTTTACTTTCCGCTTTGTTTGCTTCTTTAACAGCCATATTTGCCAAAATCGGCATCAAAGGAGTAAATTCTAATTTGGCCACTGCCATACGAACCATTATTATTTTATTAGTGGCGTGGGGAATTGTGCTTGCAAGAAAAGAAGCTAAAGGCATAACTACTTTATCCAAACAAAGTATTCTATTCATTTGTCTTTCGGGCTTAGCAACGGGGCTGTCATGGATATTTTATTTTAAGGCATTACAGTTGGGGAAAGTGTCGCAAGTGGCTCCTGTAGATAAGCTCAGCGTAGCATTGACGATTGTTTTATCGGTCTTGTTTTTAGGAGAGGCGTTAACCATTAAAACTGCTATC
Organism: Agriterribacter sp.; assembly: GCA_044223805.1. Classification (GTDB taxonomy): domain Bacteria; phylum Bacteroidota; class Bacteroidia; order Chitinophagales; family Chitinophagaceae; genus Agriterribacter. The sequence continues at coordinate 3,513 of JBGALP010000025.1, read as the reverse complement.
GGTGCAATTTTAATTATAGCAGGCACAGTGGTGTTAATCTTTCCATCATAAAATGTATTCTTATCAATGTAGAGTGTTGTATTTATTTCGGGGCATTAAAGACCGTAACAATGCAAGAACAACCGACTAATAAAATAAACGAAGAAACTAAGCCTGAAAGCATAGAAACTGCCGGTGGACTAACAGGGCTTACCGATGCACAAGTACAATCAGCTTTAGCAGAGTTTGGGTATAATGAAATCACGGAAGAACCCACTCACTCCATCTTCGGTGTGTTAAAACGTCTCTGGGGCCCTATACCGTGGACGCTCGAAGCTGCATTGATATTAGAAGTATTTATGGGCAAAATTTTACAAGCATCTATTATAGTAGTCCTGCTGCTTTTTAGTGCTATTGTAGGAGAAACTCAGGAACGCAGAGCGCAGAAAGTAGTAAGTTTCTTGAAACAACATCTGCAAATTACCAGCCGCGTACTTCGCAACGGCATCTGGAAGTTCCTTGCTGCAAAAGAACTTGTTCCCGGCGATAATATTCATATTAAGACTGGCGATATTGTGCCGGCAGATTGCACTATCAGTCGCGGAAATGTGGAATTAGATCAGTCTGTGCTTACTGGTGAATCCGCCTCGGTAGCACATTTTGAAAATGAAACTGTTTATTCCGGTTCTGTTGTACGATCTGGCGAAGCCATTGCATTAGTGACGGCTACGGGAGTGCATAGCTTTTTTGGTAAAACCGCTGAATTGGTAAAGACTGCATCTGCGCCTGGTCATCTTCAGCAGCTTTTACTTACAGTGGTTCGTTACCTGGCAATTGTAGATGTTATCCTCGCTGCAATACTTTTAATTGCAGCTTTGTTAGACGGGTATGCCATACTTCCGCTTTTGCCGTTTCTTATTGTATTGGTAATTGCCACTGTACCTGTTGCAATGCCCGCAAGTTTTACAGTAGCGAATGCTGTTGAAGCGCGTTCGTTGGCGAAAGAAGGCGTTTTAATTACTGGTTTAATCGCCATTCAGGAAGCGGCAACAATGCAGGTTCTTTGCATAGATAAAACCGGAACACTGACGCAAAACAAGCCTTTAATTGCTTCGATGTTATCTTTCTCAGGCAATAGCGAAAACGAATTGCTGGCTTATGCAGCAGCAGCTTGCGACACATCCTCTCAAAATCCTATTGACATTGCCATTTTGCAGGAATTGAAAAAGCGTTCTCTCACTCCATTTATTCGTGAGCAATACATTCCCTTTAGCCCGATTAAAAAATTTTCCGAAGCCAACATACAACACGATGGCAAGACGCAGAAAGTAATACTCGGTTCACCGGCTGTTATGGAACAGTATGCAGCCTCTGCTCCACAGTTAAAAGACAAGGTAACAGAAATGGCGGCAGAGGGCGGTAGGGTTTTAGCTGTCGCTGTTGAAATAGAAGGCACTATTACCGTACGCGGTTTATTGACGCTTGCCGATTTACCAAGAGAAGATGCTGCTACGCTGGTGCAAACTATCAAGAACTTAGGCATCCGGCTGCTAATGATTACGGGTGACACACCTGCCACAGCAAAGGTCATAAGCCGAAAACTAAATATTGGGGAACGCATTGATAGTTTATCTGCTGCGCTTCAATCACCGCTTAATTATGATGGCATTGCCAACGTTTATCCCGAAGAGAAATATCAAATCATACAAGCCTTGCAAGCGCAGCATTTGATTACGGGCATGACTGGAGATGGCATTAATGATGCCCCTGCACTTAAACAGGCCGAAGTTGGCATCGCAGTGAGTTCAGCTACCGATGTTGCGAAAGCCTCCGCGAAGATAGTGCTGACCAATCCCGGTCTTCGGGACATTGTGAAGATTATCTACGCTGGGCGACGTGTGCACCGCAGGATGATGACCTGGACTATTACCAAGATAACAAGAACGGTAGAGCTTGCAGTGCTGTTGACAATCGGGTATGTCGCAACCGGAGATTTTGTAGTTCCTTTAAGTTTAATCGTGTTGATTGTTGTGTTCAATGATCTTGTAACTATCACGCTCGGAACGGACCGTGCATGGGTTTCACCTACGGTAGAGCAATGGAATGTAAAAGCAATCTCCAAACTTGCCGGTATTTTAGCTGCGGGCTGGCTGACCCTTGCATTTACAATCCTATGGGTAACACTGAGAATATTGAAACTTCCATTCCCTGAAATACAAACAATGATGTTTCTTTACCTCATTTATTCAGCACAGGCAACAATATACATTACGCGAGTACGGGAACATTTTTGGTCTTTTCTTCCGAGCCGTTTGGTTGTCACTGTTACGGTCAGCAATATTATAATATCGTCCTTCCTGGCATATTTCGGTATCTTAATGACTTCTGTTTCAACAATGCTGGTAGCAGGCTTGCTTGCCGTTGTTATTATTGCAAGTTTCTTGCTTGATTTAGTTAAAGTTGCTTTTTATAAAAGAGTTAATGTATTTGGCGAAATAATGCGGCAATAAATGCCGTTTGTTTTATTTCCGTCACAAAACATGACAGAAATACAAATTCTTTGCAAAAAATTATTACCTTTATATCCTTATTGGTGAAGGAAATGGTGTCTTCCTAATTGAACCGCTCATCGTTTTGAGATAATGGCGCCTACAAATTATTGGATTTATCTAATATTCAATTAATAATTTGTAGGAATGAAAAGGCTAAAGACCTCCTTTGAACACGTTTTTATTGTTTCTTACCTCTTTAAGTGGACTTGCTTAGTATTCCCCGTTTCTTTAACGGTAGGCTCTCTCGTCGCACTTTTTTTGTGGCTGTTAGACAAAGCCATGAATTTTCGGTTTGCTAATCCCTGGCTCCTCTTTCTCTTACCGCTGGCGGGAATATTGATCTATTTTATCTATAAATTTTCAGGTAAAAATGCGGAAGGCGGTAATAACCTCATTATGGATGAAATTCATGATCCGGGAGGTGGTGTACCGTTCAGGATGGCTCCTTTGGTATTACTAACTACTGTTATTACGCATTTGTTCGGCGGATCTGCGGGTAGAGAGGGCACAGCAGTTCAGATAGGTGGTAGTCTTGCTCAATTTTTTGCCAAAAGATTGAAGTTGTCGGAAGAAGATGTAAAAACTTTGCTGATGACTGGTATTGCGGCAGGATTTGGCGCTGTATTCGGGACACCCATTACAGGTGCTATTTTCGCATTAGAAGTGCTGGCATTGGGCAGAATAAAGCATGATGCTTTGATGCCTTGCTTTATTGCGAGTGTGCTGGCGGATATTGTTTGTTCTGCCTGGGGTATTCATCATACCCATTACACCATTAATTTCACGGAAAAGGGCGTTGTTTTCCTGCGTTATTTTCATTTCAACTTTGCGTTGCTCATCAAGGCGATCATAGCCGGTGTAGCATTCGGACTGGCAGGTTATATGTTTGCCGAACTTTCTCATACCATTAAAAACTATAGCAACCGATGGATTAAAATAAAATGGCTCATCCCGGCGGTAGGCGGTCTCGTCATTATAGCGT
>JBGALP010000328.1:0-4698 GCA_044223805.1 Agriterribacter sp. | reverse complement strand
TCCAATAAGGCATCATCCATATTCACGTCGAGCACCTGTGCGCCGCTTTCTACCTGTTGGCGGGCGACGCTCAACGCTTCTTCGTATTTATTCTCTTTAATAAGACGGGCGAATTTTTTAGAACCGGTTACATTGGTTCGTTCACCTATATTGATAAAGTTTGTTTCGGGGCGAACTACCAGTGGTTCCAGACCAGATAAACGAAGAAATGGTTTTATAACTACAGGTTCAGACATATTTTAGAGCTTTGAGCTGTCAGCTATCAGCATTCAGATTTTATAAAATTTTCTAACGCACATTTTTAAATTAATCAAACCAGCTCCTTCTCCACTACAGGTAACACTCTCGGCTGAATCCCTTTCACATTATCGGCAATATGTTTTATATGATCAGGTGTGGTTCCGCAGCAACCGCCTACTATATTCACAAAGCCTTCTTTTGCCCAGTCTTCCAGGAAATGTGCTGTTTGGTGCGGCTCCTCATCATACTCACCCATTGCATTAGGCAAACCCGCGTTAGGGTAAGCGGAAACATAACAGGAAGCAATATGCGAGAGTTCAGCAATATGCGGGCGCATTTCGCTTGCACCTAATGCACAGTTTAATCCTACACTTAAAGGTTTTGCATGTGCTATAGAGGTATAAAAAGCTTCGAGTGTTTGTCCACTTAACGTGCGGCCACTCGCATCCGTTATGGTTCCGCTGATCATTATTTCTTTTTGGGGAGCATCCGGGTTTTCGCGGTAAAACTTTTTAATAGCAAAGATGGCTGCCTTGGCGTTGAGGGTATCAAAAATGGTTTCTATTAACAGTATATCTACTCCTCCATCTACCAACCCCTTTATCTGTTCATAATAGGCAGCTACAACTTCATCAAAAGTTACTGCGCGATAACCGGGATTGTTTACATCCGGCGAAAGCGAAAGCGTTTTATTTAAAGGACCAATTGCCCCAGCTACCCATGCTATTTTGCCCGACTGCTTTATAGCTTCCCTGGCGCACCTGGCTGAAGCTACATTAAGCTCGTATGCCAGTGATTGCATATCGTAATCTGCCATAGCGATGCTGGTGCTGCTGAAAGTATTTGTTTCAATAATATCAGCGCCTGCATCAAGATATTGTTTATGAATGGCAATAATTACTTCCGGTTTGGTAATACTTAAAAGATCGTTGTTGCCTTTTACATCTTTATGCCAGTCTTTAAATTGTTCACCCCTGTAATCAGCTTCAGCAAGTTTGTAACGCTGGATCATGGTTCCCATTGCACCATCAATAACGAGGATCCGCTTTTGAAGTTCTTTTCTTATATTTTGCATGACCTTTCATTTAAAAGTGATACTAACAGACGGAGTGTTACTATTGCAGCTTACACTGGTAGCCTGCTGTATTTATTTTGCTCAATAAAGTGTTGGCGTACAAGTGTGCGACGCCACGAACGATGACAGAAGTTATACTGCTGACTACAAAAAAATAAACTATTAAACGCTTGGAAACTTTTTAGAAGTTTGTTCGACGTTTATTAGTTCTATTGGAAGGCCGAACAATAAACAAATCCGCCTGTAACGAAGTGCAAAGGTAGGGAAGGGAATCGAAAAGACAAAGGGCAGTCAGCTGTAACCGGCAAGGTATCAGCAGGCTCCGATTGCAGAGAGCTGATAGCTAAATGCTGACAGCTTCTAATGCGACACATACTTCTCCACCGGCATCCTGTTTTGCAGGCTGCGCCCCAGCGTTAGTTCATCAGCATATTCCAACTCTCCTCCAAATGCAATTCCCCTGGCTATAGTGGTAACTTTTATATTATATGGCTGTAGTTTTTTCTGAATATAATAAATAGTAGTATCGCCTTGTATATTAGGACTAAGGGCAAAAATAACCTCCTGTACATCTCCTGATTGCGCACGATTCAGCAATGTTTCGATATTTAGCTGATCGGGACCAATACCGTCGAGTGGAGAAATAATTCCACCCAACACATGATACAGCCCGTTGAATTGTTGTGTGCTTTCAATAGCAATTACATCACGTATATTTTCAACCACGCAAATGGTTTCTTTTTTACGCAAGGAACTTGCGCAGATATTACAAACCTGCCCATCAGAAATATTGTGACAAACAGTGCAAAATTGTATATCATTCTTCATTTTGCTTACAGTGTCGCTAAAGCGTTGCACCTCTTCAGCACTTTGTTTAATAAGATGCAGCACTAAACGAAGCGCTGTTTTTTTACCCACACCCGGCAGCCGGGCAAATTCATTTACCGCATTTTCTAATAGTGAAGAAGATATTTGCATCCGGCAAAGGTAGGCGATGAAAGAATATGGTTAAATTGTAGTATTAAAGAAACTTACAACTGATCGGCTGGCGGTTTTGCAGGCAGTTCAATCGTAATTTCATTATCCCAATTGGCCCGAATATTATATTTCTTGCCGTCAACAACAATTTTTTCAGGCTGAATTCTTTGCATGTAATCACCGGTATCCCATTTGCCGTTTTTATTACGGTCGTACAGAATGCGTATTTCGTAATCGCCGGTATGGAAAAGAGGGAAATTAATTTCTTTTACATAGGCAGGTTCTGATTGTTCTAATTTATCTGCCTTAAAAAATAAAAAAACAATATGCTGCGCTGTGTCAAGATTCCTGATTCGCAGTTTCAAAGTACCATAATCAGCTTTCATTTTTGTTTTAAACTTGATGGTATCTGCTTTGGCAAGTTCATAACCCGATGAATCCTGTGCAATGTCTTTCTCCAATATCAACCGGAACTCCTCACCCTCTTTCCACGGATATTTAAGCGATATTACTTTGCCTGTTGTATCGTTCTGTAATGTGTAACCGCTTACAGCATGAAACAGCGTATCAGTAAGATGCAGTTTACTGTCATCAAATGCAACAAGAGAGTCGTTAAACTTAAGATCAAGTGTGGAAAGCAAATCCTGCTGATTGGTTTCAAGCGTGGTAGTGTAGGTAAGTTTTTTTTCTTTTTTGGGCGCTGGCTTTTTTGTACCCGTTCCGGAGCCGGAGCTTGTTGGCGGCCGCTTTTCTTCAGGTCCTTCAGAAAAAGCATATAAAACAGGATGAATGCTTGTTTCTCCAACATTAATCACACTATCGTAAAACGCGAACATATCGCTGGTGCGCATATACATTTTTTGTCCGCCAACATCTTTCAAAGCAAAAACATTATAACGGCCGGGGGCGATATTTTTAAAGAAAAATCTGCCTAAACTATCGAGCCTGGCAAAATATCTTGGCTTTTCTTTCATTACCGCAGAGTCTGTAAAATCGCGGTGGAGCATTACAATCAGTGTGCTATCCGGTTTACCGGTTTGTGCAATAATTACCTTGCCCGATAAAGAAGCGCTATCTATATATTTACCGGTAGAAAAAAGATAAGTAAAATTTTTATAGGGATTACCTTCATTAAGGTCTTTTAATGATTTACCAAAGTTGATACTGTAGGTAGTGTTTTCTTCCAGCGTATCTTTTATGCGTATGGTAACCTCTTTCAACCTTGCTTCAATTATGGGCGAAACTTTGGGCACGGGTGAAATAACCAATTGCTCTTCCGCTCTCTCCAACTGAATATATTCATTAAAAGCGAGTACAATTTTATTTCCTTTAAAATTAAGTGTTGAATCGCCTGGTACAGCGCTTATCATAACAGGAGGAATAGAATCCCTTGGTCCTCCGGTAGGGGGTATAATCTGGGCGCATCCCGTAGTAAACAGGAGAACCTTATACAAAAAAATGAATGCAAAAAAAACGTAACCTATTTTTTTCATTACCTGCCTGGTTATATCCGTATCAGCGTGTGCAAACTTAGTTGGTTTAGCTATAATCCAATATGTTTAATTCCCAATTATGTTTTAAATTTTCAGAAGCCTTCGGTTTCTTCGTCTTCTATTTCATGCAGGGCCACAGCAAGATTATTGGTTTTTACAAAATTGCACCAATGGCAATCCTCTTTTCCGCAACCCGTATAAAAATCCCTGTCTTGAATTTTCTGCCAGGTTTCCGTTATCTGTTGTACTACAGCAGTAGTATCTTCCGGAGTAATTACCACTTTTTCTTTCCGGAAGTTTTTCTTTTTATCAGGTTCAATAAAATCAAATTCCGTACTCAACACTCTCCAATCATTCTGTTTTGATTCTTCAATCAAAATCTTATAAAACACAGCCTGGCGCCAGTAGTCCCCTCCATTGGGTTCTTTGGGGTTTGGCCCTTTTAATTTAGGAATGCCTTTATCAGGGTCACCTGTTTTATAGTCTACTACATTAACCTGTTTTCCATCAAACTCAAGCTTATCCAGCTTGCCTTTTAAAGGAATACCATTTACTACCACATTCCTGATATTACGTTCAATAGAAACAATTTTATTAAACTCATGAATGTATTTATTATAGTAGTTGTTTAAAATCTCCTGTCCATATTCCATGCGGCGTTGAAACTGTTCTTTGGTAAAACTTTCCCGATGGCGGCGCATGTACCATTCAAAATCCGCTACAAATTCTTCTTTGGGCGGAAATCGATTTTTACCTCCATCCTGCATTTTTCGAAACAGTTTTTCGAGCGCGTAATGCACAGACGAACCAAACTCTGTAGCCTCATTTTTAGGAGAAGGGATTCTGATGAGATTTTTAAAATAAAACTCCAATGGACATTTTAAATAATTATTCAGCGCAGTAACATTCATG
>JBGALP010000327.1:0-4711 GCA_044223805.1 Agriterribacter sp. | reverse complement strand
TCCAGTTCACCAGTATCCTCATTCCCTAAGAAATCTACAAAAAGATCATTTTCTTCACTCCTGCTATCAGCCAGTTGTTTGATCTCGGCGAGGTTGGTTTCAATATGTATAGTTACCGGTTTGATGAAATAAGTTTATAATATAGTTATAGATGAAATCCTTTCTTTTTTGAACATAACCAATTGCAAATATAAACGCACTGGTGCAGATTTGGCATCACGGGAGCGCCGGAACTGCGCGGAAAAGCCAGAAGCGTTCGTATGTTGTTTGCCTTACACAACAAAACCTTCATTCACCCCGGTTATCATGTTGCTCACTCAATCACCAGCCATCACCGCATAGCGCTTTGGTAGCTTCGTACCACCGACAGCAATAGTTTCACTTATTATCATTCACACATTCAAAACATGTAGATTATGTTTATCAGGAAGCCACTGGCAACCCTTATTTTCTTCGGTGTAATAACTACCGCTATCTTTTTTTCAGCTTGTAAAAAATCAAATACAACACCTGGCGGCACATCTGGCGCCGATGTAATGCAGCCTGTTTCCGTATCATTTTATGAAGGCAACAATGCCGGTTATCCTGAAACCTGGGATTATACCTATAACAGCGACAATCTGCTGGTAAAATACGGAAAGGAGAACAACTGGCTTAAAGAAATTGGGGTGCATGGTGTTACGCTCACAACATATGGAAGCTTTGCTATTTATGCAACAGACTATGCGTACAGCATCGCCAATCAACTGGACACTGCTGTGAACATTTACACCCAAAGTCCATCTAAGTTAACCATCACGCTTAATTATAAAAATCTAAACACCAATTCAGTTACGCAAACTCCGCAAGGCTATTATATTATGACAGCTAACGCCAGGCAGCAACTATTGGATATGGATTTTTCCGGCGGCACAGCTTTTAAATATGCGTATGATGACAAAGGCAACCTTTCCACCGTAAACTTTTACCAATCCGGCATTTCAGGTGCCGGCCCTTATGGACGGTTAACCGTAAACGCCGTTGATGATAAACCCTCTCCTTTTTCAGCGGTGAAGGGATATAATTTTATAGCCTGGCCGGTAGCCTATCCCGATCAGTATGCCCTGGCATATTGCAAAAACAACCCCTTGAAGATAACGGAAGAGGACGCAGTACCCGGTGGCGGTTGGAAGGTGTACAGGATTACCACCTTTGCATATGTATATAACGAACAGGGCTATCCTACAAAAGTTACGGTTACAACCGAAAATCCAGGCGCTGCAGTGCCGACCACTTATTATAAAACATATAATTACACCTATAAGGCATTGTAAAGTAACTGATATATTTTAACCGGCTTACATTAACCAATGGCGAGGGACTAACCCTTGCCATTCGTCACATACAGAACGTTTCCTGATTTCCATACAATCCTTTCTCACAACCATCCGTATTGTTCAATCAGCTTATCTTTTTGCAGCCGCGAAACGGGCAACACGTCGCCGGTGGTCATGGTGAGCAGGCTTTCGTTGCGATTAAAATGTTTTACTTCGTTGAGGTTGATAATATACTGGCGGTGGATGCGCAGGAACTGCTGCTGTTCAAGCACGGGCTGAATATCTTTTAATGTCTTTGAGATCAGGATCTTTCTCTTATCATTCAAAACAAGGTCGGAATAATTGCTTTTCGCTTCTATCAAGACAATATCTTTCAGATCAATAAATGTTACACCGGTTTGACTGGGGATAGCAATCTTGGTAATGTTTCCTTTTTTAAATTGTTGCTGCAGTACCTGCAATTGATCCCGCTGCAGATGTTGGCGCTTTTCTACTTTGGCTACCGCTTCCCCCAGGTCTTCTATACTGGCCGGCTTTACTAAATAATCCAGTGCATTAAAGCGAAAAGCTTTAATGGCGAAATCGTTGTAAGCCGTTACAAAAACTACCGAAAATTCAACCGGCATTAATTGCTCCAGCAGATCGAAACCATTGAGCACGGGCATTTCTATATCCAAAAAAAGCAGGTCGGGTTGAAGTGTTGCTATCTCCTGCAATGCTTTGGTACTGCTGGTAAAGGCGCCGACAATTTCTAATTGCGGAAAATGTTTTTCAATAGTCAACCGCATCAGTTGTACGCTGTCTGGTTCGTCGTCAATAATGATGGTTCTGATCATAGTGTCCATACAAAATACTGCATTCTTTTATTAATCATTATTCAATTAATGTCGTTTACTAAATAGACTTACAGTTATTTTAACTAAGTCTTTGATTGCCTCAAGCCGGTCCCGCCAGCTGGCGGGATATCTGCAACGCCACTGCTTTTTACTTTGAGGAGATCTATCAACTTTGTCTCGCTATTAAGCCATTCCTTTATTCACCATCAGTACAAATCTCACGTAAAAAAAGGTGGCTTATGCAGATACTGGTATCAGTGCGAATATTTTCTAAAGGCATTTTCTTGCCGAAGATCCAACCGGAAAAAGATACGCGGCGAAAAAATATCTCATTAGTCAATGGGAATATCTATTATTACTTCAGTGCCTTGCGCCATCCCTTGTTCATTATACAAATCATTTACGGTTACTGAGATATTCGTTTTATACATTTGATTGATCAGCTCAATACGCTCATGGGTAATACTCATGCCGAATGATTTGTGGGCCGTGGCTGACTTACTTTTAAGCTCCGCCGACTTTGCCCTGCCTACACCATTATCTGTTACAATTATTTTCAGATTATTATCCTGGCAGTTGAAACTCACCGCTATTGTTCCACCATTTTCTTTCGGCATCAATCCATGCCATATGGCATTTTCTATATAAGGCTGAATAAGCATGGGGGGTATTTCAATATAATCCGTATCCACGTTGTCTGCAATGTTAATGTCGTAATGCAGTTTTTCTTTAAACCGCATCGCTTCCATCTCCATATACAATTGTAATGTTTCTATTTCCTGTTGTAAGCTGATGCGGTCGCTTTTTGAATTTTCGAGCACCAGGCGCATCAACCGCGAGAACTTACCCAGGTAACCTGTAGCGGCATCCTGGTTATTTTCAACGGCATAGAGCTTAATAGAATTCAAACAATTGAAAATGAAATGTGGATTCATCTGCGAACGCAAAGAATGCAAAGCTGCATCGCTTAGCTTTCGCTCAAATTCCGACTCCCGCTGCTTTTGCTCGGCGCGCTGTTTCTCCAGTTGTAACGTAAGTTTTGCCTGTTTGCTGCGATTGCGGTAATACAAAAAACCACCCAGCGCAAGCAACAAAAGCAATGCACCCACACTATACAACCATTGCTGCCTTAACTGCAATTGGCCTAACATGTGATTTTTGTTTAATAGTGCATTTTGGAAACGGAGAGAATCTTCCTTTTTATCAAATTGATACTGCATTTCTTTTTCGATCAATTCTCTTTCTTTTTCATCGTTGAGAAGGCTATCGTTTAATACTGTATACTGCTGAAGATAGGCGTAAGCGCTATCAAAATGCCCTGAGGCTGCATTAATTTCCGAAAGCACCGTTACGGCGTCCGCTTTCATTGCCAAAAAACCTCCCTTATCCGCAATTTGCTTCGCCATGTAGGCATTGTCGAGCGCAAGTGAATATTTTTTCTGTGCAAGATATATGGTGGCAAGCCTTCTGTAGTTCGCGGTTTTTCCATCTTCACTGCTCAGTTGGTTAAATACATCAAGTGCTTTTTGCACGTAGTATGCGGCGGTATCGTACTTATCTCCAACAAAACCGGTAGCCTGGAGTGCAGAGGCAGAAAATTCAATATAGGCATCTCCCAGTCCGCCATAGATACGTGCTTCCAATTGTTTATTTTCAGGGCTATATTGCTTAAATAACCTGAGGGCTTCATTAAAATGCTGAATAGAAAGGGCAACACTATCCATTCGTTTGTACAAAATAGCCATATTGAGTATGGAGTGAGGCAGCAGTTGATTACCACCCTGGCTGTTATAGATAACTACTGCCTTATTTAAGTATTCCAGGGCATCTTTATAATGTTCTTTATGCGGCAGGTATGCAGCACCCATGGTATTGTACACCTTAGCCAACTCTGTTAGATTGTTTTGGGATTCATATAGCTGCGCCGCTTTGCGCATATACTCCAGGGTTTTTGACACCTGGTCCGATCTCAGATAGTCAACCCCCATTACATAATAAGCTCTTGCGAGTCCCGGCGCGTCGTTTATTTTCCTAGCTAAAACAATCGCCATTTCTGCGTAGCGCAAACCTTTTCCCGGATCCACATATTGCTCATAAAACGCAATATCATTCAGCAATTTCACTCTGTTCGAATCTTCCTTTGTATAATCCTGCGCTGCCTTTATTAAGGAATCCAGTTTAGGGGCTTGCGCATATGCGTTGTTGAAACAAAAATAAAACAGTAATAACGTTGATGTATACCGTAAAATCATAAAGTCGATATTATCAAAGCAAATGTATTGTAAAACACCTGCAATACTTCCCTGCTACCTTGCAGGATGCGCATTTTTGGTGATGAACAGTGGGTGTTATTGTGTAAGGAGTAAATCGCTGAATAAGGCTGCCGGATGTTCTGCCATTTTCTCTTACACAACAAAACCTTCACTCATCCGCCTCACCATGTTGCTCACTCAATCACCAATCATTGCAACCAGGGGCTTCAATAGTTTCGCCCCGGTACCCGAAATAATATACCTACTATCATGAAAAAAATTGTACTCTTTTTGCTGTTCGTTGCAG
>JBGALP010000024.1:0-34046 GCA_044223805.1 Agriterribacter sp. | reverse complement strand
TAATTTTGGAAATTATATGGACACGGTACTGATGGGCAAGGTTGATGATGGATGAGTAGCCATTAGCCAATATTTTCACGTGGAATTGCCGTACATATGGGGCGCGTTAGCTGGTAAACTACTGTTTTCAACTATAAACAACAGAAAAAAATATCACGTCTTGTTATATTTGGTTGTGCTGTGTAGGGTTTCTGATGGATTGGACAGACACCTTGCCATCATTGAAACGAATTGCTACAACGCTTTGTACCCAACTGAGCAGCTGGTGTTTATTATGCTGCTTTTACTGTGAATTGATATAAAAGATCATAAAAAATATCTTTTCTTTTTTACCGTCATCGGCACTAATTCTTTATTCATTTATTTGTTTATGGGCATAGTGGCAGCCACTGGTTTAATGGATTCTCTTGATGATGCACTTTCGGTTTACTGAAGCATGTTTTACCTGAAACTATAGTGGCGGTTATTTCTTCTTTACTTATTTTCGCTGGAGTGGTTGTTGTGTTTGTATTTGTACAGAAAAAAAATCTTTATAAAAATATAGCTGTTGATGTATATGCGAAAAGAAATAAAACTGTTTTCATGTCTGTTTACAGCAATAGCATGTGTGGCAATATTACATTCAACTGCACAGGTTCGGACTATCCAATCCCGCACCTAAGCAAGATATAAAGGAAGTAAATGCCGCAGAAATAGCGCAGGAACGATTGCGATTGTTGGCTGTACTATTATTGATGGAAATGGCGGCACTCCTCTTGTAAATGGCGCAGTAATTATAGAAAACGATAAAATAGTGGCCGTGGGAAAGGCTGAAAGTATTACAGCCCCTGCAGGAGCGGAAATTATTAACGCAAAAGGATTATACCTGTTGCCAGGCTTTATAGATTCGCATTTTCATTTAGACAATATGCATGGTTTACCCGCTTTGTTTTTACAACACGGTGTTACATCTGTGCGTGATCCAGGCGCGTGGATAGAAGCATATGATGGAGAGCGCAACACAGACACCATGATCCCCAGATTGTTTTTAGCGGGGCCACACCTTGATGCACCAAATCCCGCTTATCCTTATGACGCTTATATTGTAAGAGACTCACTGGAAGCAGTAACCGCAGTTGCTCGCCAGATTAACCAGGGTGCAAGTGTTATTAAAGTATACTTCAGGCTTTCACCGGGTCTTATCCATAATGTATGTATGGCAGCGCACAAAAGGGGCATACCTGTAACGGCACATCTTGAAATTACAGAAGCTATGGAAGCCATTGAGTGCGGGCTCGATGGAGTAGAACATATTACTTCATTTGGTTTATCACTTCAACCTAAAAGGGAAGGGGAGAAATACAGGCAAATGGTGTGGGCTGATAATAATGCCAGGAAGCAGGGGCGATACGATGTATGGAGTAAAATTGATGTGAATAGTACCATGGCTGATAGTGTGGCAAAATATCTTGTTAGGAAAGGAACTTTTATAAGTCCGACATTGGGAGCTTTTGAATATCAACCCGGCAAAGACGGAATAGATAGTGTAAGGTTGATAGCATTTAATAACATGAAAGCGTTTACCGGCAAATTGAAAAAGGCGGAGTAAAAATAGTGTTAGGTTCTCATTCAAATATTGAATATGCCGAACTGGGCGGCATTTCAACGGGAAATGGAATTGCAGGTGCAAAGCGGTATGACCAATATGCAGGTAATAGTAGCAGCTACGATGGAGAATGCACGTTTTTTCAGGATTGATAAAAAGCTGGGCAGTATTGAAAAAGGAAAGATGGCCGACCTGGTATTATTAAAAGAAGATCCTTTAAAAGATATTAAAGCAGCATACCATATCTACAGGGTGATGTTGAATGGTACCTGGGTAAAATGATAAAGGTAAAGTAAAAGGCAATTCAATTTTATGCAGATAACTAACCGGCATACATGGAATGAACAAGCATTATGGGGCAACTTTAAAAATGGCGACAGGCAGGCCTTTGCTTTCCTGTATTATCGCTATTTTAATATACTTCAGCAAACCGCTTCGGGCATTTGTAATGATAAAGAGTTGGTAAAGGATTGCATTCATGACTTGTTTACAACAATATGGAAAAACAGGAAAACGCTTGGTGACCCTCGTTCAGTAAAAGCGTACCTGCTTCGCGCTGTTCAAAGAAAAATCATTCGTCAGCTAAAAAAATCGCGTACTTACTTTACATTCACAGTAAATAACGTGGAGTATGAAACGGTGCATTCTGCAGAAAAGAAAATGATTTCAGATCAGTTATGTCAGCAAAGAAGATTTTATGTGGTAAAAGCGTTAGATACACTTACTAAGCGACAAAAAGAAGCGGTATATCTTAAATTTTATGCTGAACTGAGTTATATTGAGATAGCAGGCAAAATGGATATTAGTGTTGATGCTATTTATAATCTTGTGTCAAAAGCCATACAGAATATGCAGGGAAGTCTTTCGAGAAATTTATTATACGCCTGATCATCTTTTATTAAAAACCAAGTAATATGGTACGCTTACAAAAATTGATTTTTTCAACCGGCTTTTTGATGTTTTTTTTAGGACAGGTATATGCGCAACAGGCGGATAGTATACTGCTGAAAAATTTTCGCCCGAAATCTATTTATAAAATTCCCGTTACTAAAATTACCAAAGCAAAGTTTCCTGTAATTGATATGCACGCGCATCCATATAACGGAACACTTGCTGATGTTGACCGCTGGATAGCGATGATGGATCAGTTTGGTGTTGCAAAAACAATGATTCTTACCTATGCTACGGGCGACAAATTTGATTCATTGTATAACATCTATTCAAAATACAACGGACGGTTTGAGGTGTGGTGCGGATTCGACTATACCGGTATTAATGAACCAGGTGGAATAGAAAAAGCAGTTAAAGAACTGGAACGGTGTCACAAAGTTGGCGCAAGGGGCGTTGGCGAGTTGGGTGATAAAGGATTAGGCGAATTTTATTCAGACCCTGTACCAGCGGGCATGCATGTTGATGATCCAAAGCTGCAGCCTTTGTTCAGGAAATGCGGTGAATTGAAAATGCCGGTGAGCGTGCATGTGGCAGATCCTATGTGGATGTATGAACCGATGGATTCTACCAACGATGGATTGATGAATGCTTATACATGGAGAATTGATAAAACTAAACCAGGATTGTTGGGTCATGCGGGATTAATACAAACTTTAGAAAACGTAGTGAAGAATAATCCCAACACCACCTTCGTAGCCTGCCACTATGCTAATTGCGAATACGACCTTGAGATATTGGGAAAATTATTTACAAAATATAAAAACCTGTATGCAGATATAGCAGCACGCTACGCTGAAACTGCGCCTATACCCCGTTATATGCAACGCTTTTTTGCAAAATATGGAGACAGGCTGGTGTACGGAACAGATATGGGTTTTGATACTACCATGTACCAGATGACATTCAGGATACTGGAAACAACAGACGAACATTTTTACTACAACGAAATAACAGGCTATCATTGGCCATTGCAGGGCTTCGGTTTGAGCGATGCGGTATTGAAAAAGTTATATCACGATAATGCTGCCGGCATATTGAAGAAGTAATCTGCCAGGTAACTGATTGTATAATATGTATGAAATATTTGCCCGTTCTTTTTCTGCTAGTATGCTTTTTGTCCTGTAAACATAAAGAAAACTCCTTTGGCGCTTGGGAGGTATACCGGGGTGATAAAAGCAGTTCCGGTTATTCTTCACTTGATCAGATCAATGCCGGCAATCTGCAAAAATTAAAAGTAGCGTGGACGTATCATAGCGGTGACGCAAGAGAAGGCAACCGTTCCGCCATACAATGCAACCCCATTATTGTAAACAATAAAATGTATGTAACCTCGCCTGCATTAAAACTGATGGCGCTTGATGCCGGCACAGGTAAAGAGTTATGGCGGTTTGATCCTTTTGCAGGCGTTGAACCAACAGGTGTTAACCGTGGTGTAACTTATTGGGCAGGTGGAAACGATAAACGGATATTTTTTTCAGCCGGCGTCTACCTGTATGCGTTAGATGCTGATAATGGCTCCATGATTAAAACTTTTGGTGATAATGGTAAAGTAGATCTTAGGGTAGGTTTGGGCCGCAACCCACAACATTTAGCTGTTTGGTCTACATCACCGGCTATTGTATATAAAGACTTACTTATACAGGGAACTGCGTTAGGTGAAGGGTATGATGCAGCGCCTGGTTTTGTGCGGGCATACAATGTGCACGATGGAAAAATTGCATGGACATTTCACAGCATTCCGCAGCCGGGTGAATTTGGGTACGACACATGGGATACCGCATCTTATAAAGCAGTAGGCGGTACCAATGCCTGGGCAGGAATGAGCCTGGATGAGAAAACAGGAACAGTATTTATTCCGCTGGGATCTCCGGCATTCGATTTTTATGGAGCTAATCGTAAAGGACAAAATCTTTTTGGCAATTGCCTGGTGGCCCTGAATGCTGCTACTGGTGAAAGAAAATGGCATTACCAACTGGTGCATCATGATCTTTGGGATTATGACCTGCCTGCACCGCCAACATTAATTACTTTAAAAAAAGAGGGTAAAGCTATTGATGCTGTTGCACAGGTTACAAAAATGGGAATGGTTTTTTTGTTTGACAGGAATAGTGGTGAACCTTTATTTCCGATAGAAGAACGACCTGTTCCATCATCTGCATTAACAGGTGAATTCACTTCGCCCACACAACCCTTTCCGCTGAAACCTGCTCCCTTTTCGCGCCAGCAGTTTTCAGCAAATGATATCACTGATATTTCAGATTCAGCACGTGCTTTTATCAGAGAGAAAATAGGCAACGCAAAGATGGGAATGATATACACTCCGCCTGATACAAATGGAGTGGTGCAGTTTCCGGGAACGAGGGGTGGAGCGGAATGG
Organism: Agriterribacter sp.; assembly: GCA_044223805.1. Classification (GTDB taxonomy): domain Bacteria; phylum Bacteroidota; class Bacteroidia; order Chitinophagales; family Chitinophagaceae; genus Agriterribacter. The sequence continues at coordinate 29,133 of JBGALP010000024.1, read as the reverse complement.
GGAGGCGCTTCGGTTGATCCTGAAACAGGTATGCTTTATATAAATGCCAATGAAACACCCCTGCTGATAAAAATGAAGCAGGTGCTGATTTCAGACGATGATAGTGACAAGGTATCCCAGGGGGAGAAAATATATACGCTGAATAATTGTACAATGTGTCATGGCGCCAATCGTGCAGGTACCAACGTTTTTCCTTCGTTGTTACAGCTTTCAAAAAAAATGTCTGCCATCCAGGCTTCCGCTATTCTAGAAAAAGGCAAAGGGCAAATGCCTGCATTCCCCAATCTGAATGTAAAAGATAAAGAAGCATTGCTGGCGTTTTTGTTTACTACAAAGAACAAATCTTCCGCGACTACAGCATCAGCCAATAACCAGTCTGCAACATACCGTTATGTACATAATGGTTGGATACCGCTGTTAGACCAGGATGGTCATCCCGGAGTTAAACCACCCTGGGGAACATTGAATGCTATTGATCTTAATAAAGGTGAAATCGTTTGGCGGATACCGTTAGGAGAGTATCCTGAACTGGCTAAAAGAGGTATAAAGCAAACGGGAGCGCCAAATCTTGGCGGAGCAATTGTAACAGCGGGTGGTTTATTGATCATTGGCGCAGCTTATGATGAAAAGCTCAGGATTTTCGATAAAGCGAATGGAAAATTATTATGGGAATACACATTGCCTGCCGGCGGATATGCCACACCTGCTACCTATATGTGGAACAAGAAACAATACATTGTAATTGCAGCCGGCGGCGGCGGAAAGGTTGGAACAAAATCAGGGGATGCATATATAGCATTTTGTTTGAGTGATGAATGAGTTTAGGTTTGCAACAGTTAAACTGCAAGGTCTGCTGACCGGGCAAGGCAGCGTGGCAGACCTTACAGGTTTCAAACTTCTTTCCGTCATGGCAGGCGCTAAACTTATATAAAAACGTCAGGCGTTATGCGCGCCGAAGCCATCTCCTTGAAATTATGATGTTTGTTGAAGTGCAAAACTTGTATGCAACTAACTTAAATATATTGACATGAAGCGAACGTTCATCATTTTTTCTTTGTTGTTCACACTATCCAATGCATTTGGTCAACAGGTAGCCCATCCTGTTATAACAGCTTCCACACCTGTTCAGGCAGGTATGCTGCCCGAAAGACTGAGTAGAATAGATACTGTGATTAACAGCTTTGTACAAAATAACTGGACCAATGGCGCTGTAGCGCTTATCGTTCACAATGGAAAAATCGCTTACTATAAAAGTTTTGGTTATGATGATGTGGAAAGTAGAAAGCCTATGCAGAAAGATGATATTTTTCGCATCGCTTCGCAAACAAAAGCCATTACCAGCGTAGCCGTAATGATGTTGTATGAAGAAGGGAAGTTTCTGCTGGATGATCCCATCAGTAAATACATTCCTGCTTTTAAAAACCCGCAGGTGTTAGACAAATACAATGAAAAGGATACTACTTATTCTACCATACCTGCTAAGCGGGAAATCACCATTCGGGATTTACTTACCCATACTTCCGGTATTGCCTATGCGCAAATAGGAGACGGGCCGCTGAATGCCATTTATAAAAAGAATGGCATTATCTGTGGCCTTGGGTTGGAATATGCGCTGCTGGCTGATAAGATGAATAAGCTTGGCAGGTTACCCTTAAAACATCAGCCGGGAGAAGCGTTTACATATGGCTTAAACATAGATGTGCTGGGATATTTAGTAGAGGTAGCATCAGGTATGCCCTTAGACAAATTCTTTCAAACCCGCATTTTTGAACCATTGGGAATGAAAGACACTTTCTTTTATTTGCCTGCTGAGAAGCAAAAACGCCTGGTAAATCTCTACATTGTTGATTCTACCGGAGCATTAAAAAAATCGCCTGGCTATTTTGAGGTAGATAACGAAGTATTAAAAGATTATCCCAAAGCGAAAGGAACTTATTTTGCCGGCGGTGCAGGGTTATCGTCAACTATAATAGACTATGCCATCTTTTTACAGATGCTGCTGAATAATGGTGAATACAATGGGAAGCGGTTATTAAGCCGTAGTGCCGTACGTATGATGACTCTGAACCAGATTGGAGAACTTAATACAGGCGCATACAAGTTTGGGTTAGGATTTCAGATTGTTACCCCAGAAGCAAGCGCTCTGCTGCCCTTATCAGAAGGAAGTTACAGTTGGGGTGGGGCGTTTTCTACTACATATTGGGTAGATCCAAAAGATAAAATTGTTGCACTTTTATACCGCCAGCTTTGGGATGACCAACATGAAAATGAATTGATCAATAAATTTAAAGTGCTGGTATACCAGGCAATTGATCATTAATAACGGTGCAGGATAGCGCTAAAACCATTATTATGTGAATAAAAATCAAAACGTACACTTTGAAAGAAATAAACTAAATCTATTATCTTTACTTTATTCTATTGCAGAAACTTCTGCCTAAACCTAATATCTATTTAACTTGCATTTCACTGAATTTAATTTTCACTCCTCCCTCATGGAAGGCATCGAAGCCAGCAACTATGAAACAGCAACGCCGGTACAACAACAGGTTATACCACCTATACTTGCAGGTAAAGACATTATAGCATCAGCGCAGACCGGTACCGGAAAAACGGCTGCTTTTTTATTGCCGGTCATCAATAGTATTCTTACAAAAGGTTCAACCGGGCAGATAAACGCGTTGGTTATAGTGCCCACAAGAGAACTTGCCATACAGATAGCGCAACACCTGGAAGGACTTACCTATTTCACAGATATAAGCTCTTTGCCTATTTATGGTGGCAACGACGGGCAAAATTTTGTTGGAGAGAAAAAGGCTTTGCAGATGGGAGCGGATATTATTATCTGCACACCAGGCCGCTTCATTGCTCATCTTAATATGGGTTATGTTTCTATGAAGGAACTACAGTTTCTGGTATTAGATGAAGCTGACCGCATGCTGGATATGGGCTTCCAGGATGATATCAACAGGATTATCGCAGCATTGCCTTCAGGCAGGCAAACACTCCTCTTTTCGGCTACTATGCCACCGAAGATCAGAACATTAGCAAAGAATATACTCCGGGATCCAGTGGAGATCAATATTGCTATTTCGCGTCCTCCTGAAAAAATTGTGCAACGTGCCTTTGTATTATATGAAACGCAGAAACTTCCTTTGGTAAAATACCTTTTAGAAAAAACACCTTACAAAAGCGCGTTGATTTTTTGCAGCCGTAAACACAATGTAAAAGCGCTTACCCGCACCCTGAAACAAAGTGGGTTCAAAGCAGAAGAAATGCACAGCGACCTGGTGCAGGCGCAAAGAGAAAGTGTGATAAATGGATTTACCAGCGGGCGTATACCCATTATGGTGGCTACTGATATTTTGAGCAGGGGTATTGATATTGATACCATTGACCTGGTGATCAATTACGATGTACCACGGGATGGGGAGGATTATGTACATCGCATAGGGCGTACTGCGCGTGCAGAGGCGGACGGTATGGCGTTTACATTGGTAGGCGAAAAAGAACAAAATAGTTTTGCGGCAATAGAAGCTTTAATTGGTAAAGAGGTGGAAAAGGCAACTTTACCTCAATCGTTAGGCGAAGTTCCGGTTTATGCACCAGGAAAAAGACAGGGGCATAAAAGTAACAATAACCGCAAGTTTTATAAACGCAGACCGGGAAAATAGTTTATGGTTTGTTGTTTGTAGTTTATGGTTTGACTTTGGAAAAGCAAAACAGATGTGATATTTTAAACCACTAAGTTCCCCTGTTACAAAATAGCATAAAGATTTATAGTTAATAGTTTGTGATGCAGAAAGCTATTAATATGATTTCTATGAAAAGCGAGGCTGTGGGCGTTCGCTCTCCTTCCGGGAAGGTCGGGATGGGCTCCTACGATGCTCTTTCAGTTATTCGCAGAAATACTTTCACATAATCTTTCACTTCTTCTTTCATCCGGTTCATTTTTGGGAAAGTTTTCTAATAGTACATCTTCGTTACCGGCACTGTACAGATCTTCATCGGTGCCGGTGATCGTTTTCCTTAATTTTTCCTTCACGTTTTCCCACGCATCTTTTAAATGCAGATGAAATGTATTCATACTATTTTTTAATGTATGAATACAATATGCGTGCTGCTTTTACGAGAGTTGCTAATTTTTAGCTCTTACTTCAAATGTAAAAACTGCTGCTGCCCGCTTTGCCATCATCAGTAATGCCTTCAATAATACCAATATATTTTCCCCTCAAATCGCTGATAAAATTGTATTTGCGCTTTGCCGTTATTATCTGTTTGTATGCTAACAGGAGCCCAGTATAAAAGATTTCAGAAATCCGCTGTATGGCTATTGAGTTGTTCTGTTGTTTGTATTCCGGCACATAAAATTCACTTTGTAATTGCATGCCTTCAAAATCCACAACTACGGCAATGGTTCCAATTGAAATTCTTCGAGATTGCCTTGTAGTTACAAAATTCTCAATGCCATCAACAATAAGATCCTGAGTAGTATCTTCTTTTTTACTAATTCTGCTACTTTAGCAGGATCATAACTTATAATACGGTTCATATCTGGGTTACAGGTACACCATCCAGTAATACCAATGGATTATCTCTGAATAACCTGTTATTAGGTAAGTCAAACGCTGTGAGATGGAATTTTCCGCCTGATCTGCCTACCAACACGCCTAACACATATTCTCTTAATACTTCTTCCATTGTGGTAAAAGCGGGTATAATCGTCCAACGCATACCGTTCATCCGCTTTTCCATAAAGGTACTTCGTGTCCATTGCGGCAGCAAGTATTTTCTCCATTGTTCCAAGTGCCATTTTCTTTGTACCTGTGTGTTGATGCTGTTAGTTAGGAGCGTTTTTCAGGTGAGGTGAAAGTGCCAATGATGGTGTTTTTCAGCAGAGAAATTGATCAGAGAATGGCGTGTTGATATCAATATTTATACTTCACATCCTGTAAACCTTCAGCCAAGGTAACTTGCCTCGCCCCGAATGCATATATGTTGCAGGGTATAAAAAACGTATGTTACCGTTGTTGTCAATTTTTGAAATATAAAACCGGGTGTATTCTCCTGCGAAGAGCAGGTAAAACTGGAGTTTCAAGGAAGGGTTTTAGTGAAACTGTCTGTTACCTTTCATTACAATATGTCCTTCAAATTCGGGTAAGAAGGTGAATAAAGGTTTTTATCTGTTGTATATCCGCCCATTTAAAACGCCTCCCAGCCCCCGCAGCGGGTTATCCAGGCTTCATCTGTGCTGTCGCTGTTATTATTAAAATAATAGTCAGTGGTCTTCTATTTTCCTTTCACATCAGCGCTTAGCCAGTTATGTATATGCACTTTCTCTTGTTGTTGCGAGCTATCGGCCTGTACACGGAGAGATAGATTACGGATACATTCTGTTTGTTGGTGAGCGTACTGCCAATATTTGTTATCACTTTTTCCCTAGTGGTGTGCTGCTCTTTATCGTGTTATGAGCATCTACCCATAATTTTTTCTTGGTCTTTTGAAATACAACCTCTCACAAACCGGTTGTCTTTTGCTGTTGAATACGGTGAAATGCGTAATGCCTTCACCCAAAATATTTTCATCAATGGCAAATTGAGTAACTCCTGATGGAATGGTTTGCACTTGTGCCCACTTTACAACGCCTTTTGTATGCGCGCAAAGATATACCTCATTACCGTTACCTGTTTCGTTTGATGCAACGTGTATAACAATTGTGCCCGTAGATGTTTTGTTAAGATGCATGGTAATGCCTGATGGGGCTATTGCAGGTAATTTTTGCGCAGTTGTGGTTTTGTTGCCTGAAATAATATAAGCAGTGTATTGACGATTTTGTGAGGGTTTGAAAACTAATGTGCCAATGCCTGCGTGAACCGGTATAAACCTGGATACGGTGTCTATATTGTCAGCAAGTATATAGCCTCTTGCGTTTTGAATCCCCTTTCCATTTTTATCCGTAATGCGAAAAGCTATTTTGCTCTCCAGGTTATTAATAAGATTTCCTCCTTCGGGAAAAAACTGAACATTGATGTTTGATGTAGTGTCAACAGGAGGTAGCCCGGTGCTGCGAACTGCGTTAACGATTGTAATAATTTTTTCAAAATAAAAAGCGGCATCAAAGTTCTTCATCCAGTTAGTGTAAGCTCTTATTTTATAAACGCCGGATGGTATGTTTAATGGAATGTAGAATGAACCGCTGCCTGATCCTTTTGCCAACGCTGTTTTAGCCTGCAAAAACGCTTTGTTGTCTTTATCAATTATTTCTACATATGCCAGTTTGCTCACATTAGATGGATACCCGATAATACCATCGGTGATATAGGTTTTAAACCACAACAGTTCTCCCGCCATATAAAAGTTACGATCTGTATGCAGGTAAACTTTCTCAGTAAAAGTATTAGCTGTATACGTATTGAACTGTTGTTGCACCTGTTCAATAAAAGCCTGTTGCGCCTGCGTGTAATAGCTTACGGCGATAAAGCAGGTAGTGAAAAAATATATGCGTAATAATTTCATCAATCGTATATAATGCTGTACACTGTTAATAACATCGTCTTACCAGAAATCAGGTTTTACATTAGTACCTCTTACGGTACAATCTCCACATAAGCCGTTAGTTCCTTTGTACCTCGTAATAACAGGACCAGAGCCTTCACCGGTAGTAGGTATATATGCTGATGAACCAAAAGCCAGCGCAAGACTATCTTTATTGCTGGGTACAGAAATTTCTTCACAAAAAAACCTGTATTTCCATCCTTTCACTTCTGATCGGTCAATGAATATTCTTTTTTGTATTGCATTACTGCAGTATATATATCCTAACACCGGTTCATTAGCATCGGTAGTGCAGTGAATATTGCCGTTACTGGTAGACGGCTGAGGATCAAAAATGGAACCCAACTGCTCAGAATTTTTTTTCATGTTTTCGAGGTACTCATAAGCGCCTTTATTTAAAACCCTCTGCGTTACAATTATGCTATAGCGGGCTTCAAGTTTCCAAGAATCATCGGGGATAAAACTAAGCGGAAAGTTATAAATCACGTCTTCACTTAGTTTAGTGGTTGATCTTATCATTATATTAGTAGGAACAAAAGATTGCCAGCAACGGTAGATAAGATCGGGGTTAGGTCTCCTGGTCATTGATGAGTCTGCGGGTACAAACACCCAATCTGATATGTAAGCAGAATGGAATTCCCATGTTTCTTTATATTCCCATTGGTAGTAGACTGAACTTTTTGTGACATCGTGTGTATTAACATATACCTGTACGCCATCTGATGTTCTTACCCAGTTAACACTGTCAATAGGGGGAGTGGTTTTTACTTCCACATAGTCGCTTAGGTACGCTTTGCCGTTATTAGTATTGATATTGACCCTGTATTTTGCCGAAGGATTAAGAGGCAGCGGTGGTGCCGCATATACGCCTGGCCGTATCTCGTTCAGGTAAAATAGATCACCGTTTTCTCCTTCAATCTTTATTCCTGCACCCGGCTCTGTTTTTATTACCGCGGTATCACCGGGCGTAACAGTGCGGCTTAATTTTATAAAAGTGCTGTCGTTCCCACTATCAATAAAGCCTTCCACTACCAAATAGTTTTTGTTTTCTACTGATTCAGGCAACGCAAATTTTTCTTTACATGCAGCTAAGCATCCCGCTATTACCAACAACCCTATGTAATAAATTCTTTTCATGCGCTTAATTTATCAAAACCTGATATTAAAGTTGGCATATATAATGGCGGCTCCAAAAATGGATAATTTATATCCGTTTATTACACCATTTTCTGAAACAAAATAAACAGAGTAGGGATTTTTTCTTCCCAGCAGATTATATACACCAAACGTCCAGGAATTATGCGTTTTCTGTTTTACTTTATGATTACCCTCAATGTTCATAGATGCATCCATGCGGAAATAATCCGGTATACGGTATGCGTTTCTGTCGGAATATAAAGCCCGCATACTGCCTGCATAATAATATCTTCCTATTGGTATAGTAATGGGTCGTCCGGTACTGTACGTTGCATTCATTGAAATGCTGAACCTGTGTGAAAACCTGTAATTGGCTATCACCGTAACATCATGCGGCTTATCATAATTAGCGGGATAGTATGCGCCTTTATTAATAATCTGGCCTTTGGTAGAATCATCCATTTTAAGAAAAGTGCGCGACCAGGTGTAACTGATCCATCCATTTAATTTACCGGTAAGTTTCTTTATCATCAGTTCCACTCCATATGCCTTGCCTACTGTATTAAATACATCTGTTTCTATATGCTGATTGAGTACAAGTTGGGCGCCGCTTTTAAAATCGAGATAATCTTTTATTCTTTTATAATAGGTTTCTACAGATGTTTCAATGGTATTATTCTTGAAATTCTTATAGAAGCCGATAGCGAATTGATCACCTGTTTGTGGTTTTATATTGGGATCGCTTAATTTATATATATCTGTAGGCGCTATTGCTGTAGTGTTGGAAAGTGTATGAATATATTGGCGCATGGAATTATAGCCTGCCTTTATAGAAAAATTATCCGTAATGGCGTACCGTATAGAAAGCCTGTATTCGGGGCCGCCATAGTTATTGATGAATTTTCCCTTTGCGTAGTTAACGGTATCGGTAATGTTGCCTGTTTCTTTTGGTATGCCATCAGCATAGTAGTAAACGGTTTTTGGCCCCATGTAATTATAAAACGAATAACGGATGCCCGCCTGCAGGCTGAGCTGTGAAGTAATGTTGTATTTCTCTGTAAGATATACTGCACTTTCAAGCGCCTGCTCTTTGCTCACTACATCAGGCACTACCAGTGACTTTCCTCCTCTTGGCTGAAAAGAGCCAGGATACAGGGTATAATAAATGGAACTTAATCCAAAGTCAAGGGTATGTTTTGAGTTTACAAAATAATTAAAATGAACTTTCAGATTCGATTGGTTAATATCGAATTTCAGGGTGTAGGCATTCACGGGATTGTTATCACTGTATATCGAGTACCCGTAACCGTCATACCCAGCGCTTACAATGCTCTGCAGTTTATTATTGTATACATGTTTCCATTTCAATACAATATTTTTATTACCATAGCCATACACCGTATCACTGTTTAAATTAAACCTGTCGTTGCTTAAATAGGCAGTAAGGTACAGATCGTTTTTGTCGTTGAGTTTGTGGCTTATAAGCAGGTTAACGTCATAAAAAGAAGCCTTGCTGTTTTTATATTGATCCGGCAGATATTTTAATAACCAGTTAGCATAAGTAGCTCTGCCTCCAAGTATAAACGAAGTTTTATCTTTTATAAGCGGTCCTTCTACGTTCAGCCTGCTGGTGAGCAAACCAATACCTGCCGATCCGGTGATTTTCTTTTTATTACCTTCCCTGCTCACCACATCCAGAACTGAAGAAAGCCTTCCGCCGTACTTAGCGGGGATGCTGCTTTTGTACAATTCAACACTGCTTACTACGTCAGGATTAAAGGCCGAGAAAAAGCCAAAAAAGTGAGATGGATTATATACGGTAGCATCATTAAAAAGAATAAGATTCTGATCTGCAGATCCGCCTCTCACATTAAAGCCCGTGCTTGCTTCACCCACTGTTTTTACACCGGGTAAGGTTTGTATTACTCTTAGTATGTCGGCTTCACCAAATACTACCGGTATTTGTTTGATGGTTCTGATGTCTACTTTTTCTACTCCCATTTGCAGACTGTTGATGTTAGCGGCCTTCTTTGCAGATATGATAACCGCTTTTAGCGAAAGAATATAATCCTTCATATCTATATTCAATGGGCCATCGCCATATAGCATTACCTGCCGCCAGGTATCTTTTTTACCAAGGCTTTGTATATTCAGTAAGTGTCTCCCTTTGGGGAGCGTAATGGAGTAGTAGCCGAACTGATCACTGTTAACTGAAATTTTTAATTTCTCCACAAATACTGCGGCTCCGGGTATGGGCTCGCCTGTGTTTACATCCTTAATATATCCTGCCAGTTTTGCTACGCCCTGTAATGCGCCGGGTGTTTTAATGCCTATCTCGTACAACTTATTTTCAGATGTATTGTTTTGTGGTCTGTTGTCTTCTTCTACTGAGGTAATAATGTATTTGGTTTTACTGCTGTCGCCGGTATTGGTTTTAGGTAAGAAAAAATCTTCAGGCAAAGTTGTTGTAATAGCCACACCTTTCGTAATAAAAACCTGTTTATTGTAAATAGAATATTTTAAATCAGTGTTTATAAAAACCATATCCAATACCTGCGACAAAGGTTTTTGTTGAATATTAAGCGTTACGCTCAGGCTGTCAAATCCTGTTGTATCATAATAAATACGATAACCGGTTTGTTTTTCCAGCGCAAGTACAAAGGCACTTGCTTTAAGGCTATCGAAACGGGCCGTGATAACGGGTTCGCCCTGCTGTGCTGATGCCTTATACTGCACCAACGTAAAACAACATAATATGATAATGAAGATGGAAAAACTTTTCATATTATGGGGTTAACGCGTCATATTGCTGAACCATGGTTTCAATAGCATATTCCCTTTGTTTTTTGAATTTGATATGCTGTTTTCTCAACGCCTGTTTTAATTGTGTTTTTTTATCATCAAAAAGGTGCAGCACAGAACCCTGGCTGTGTACTTCGTTATAAGTATCATTCTTATAAATAAAATACCGCGTGTGCGCATATACGTGACGTTCTACGGTAAAATCAGGAATGGTTTCCTGTATGGTTTTAAACCTCCGCGCATACAATTTTATTTTGCCATTGTACAGCAGGTCGTAAAAGCCTTCTTTAAGATTATTTTTCCCGGTGCTGTCTCTGCCCATGTGTACAAAAGCATGAGACATCAGGTTAAACGAATCAATTTTGCTTTTAATGAGTTGAAGATAAAATACCTTGTTGTAGTGTTGTATAATCAATTCATCTCTTATTATGTCGTAGAGCATGGGCACATTGTTATATAACATGCCATCATAAAACACAGAACCAGGCAACATTTGAGTGGTATCAAAATAAGGATGACCATCTTTCAACATATTTACATACGGCACATATTCGCTACCGTTATATAATCCTGATTGTGTTTGCAAAGATTGGTAATATAATGCAACAGCGTTTTTTTTCTGGAGCGATAAAAGCGCCGTATCAGCGGAGGTCTGGCTTTTAATAAGTTGAGCATTGCAGAACAAAAGACCTGTGATAAAACAAGTGACAAGCAAAAACCGTATATTGTGTTTTGGCGGTATACTAAACATGATATCAGCTCAAAATAAAGTTTATTTCATTTATTACCAAACCTCTGATGTAATAGCAGTGGCAGTTAGCCTTGCTGTTGTTTGACAGGTATTGTTTGTTTTGCGCTGCTTAATCATATAATAATAATAGAGCTTACATATATTACAATTCATTTGCAAGCATCTTCAATGCATGTCCTCTATTTCCACATTTGTGATCTTCAAAGATGAATGATTAAAATATGTGTATGAAAGTAGAACAGATATATACCGGATGTTTAGCATAAGGAGCTTATTATATAGAAAGCTATTGATCATTGCTGAGCGAGGAGGAGCAGAAGAGGTAGTAACCCGGCTTGCACGCGTGGGATATGATCATACCATAGTTTATCTTGAAGGTGGAATAGACGCATGGATAAAAGCCGGAAAAGAAACCGATACTATGGAAACCATAAGTGTATCACAACTGGCTGATCAATTAAAACACACGTCTTCATCGCATGTAATTGATATGCGGAAGCAAGATGAGTACGAAGCTGAACATCTTGCAGGTTCCCGCAACCTGCTGCTTGATGATATTAATTGATTATATATACGGCATAGATAGAAACGAAGTTTAATACATACATTGCGCCAGTGGTTACCGCAGTATGATCTTTTCATGTATACTGCGTTCAGGTGGTTATGATCACGTTAATAATATAAACGGAGGTTTAACCACACTCAAAATGTCCGGTGGTTTTAAAATAGAAAAGAAATAGATAAGCGATAACTACCAGTTAAATCTAATCGCAGTTATTACAATGCAAAAGCAATGTGCACCATCATCCTGTTGCCTGCTTTTACAAATCCATTAGCCAGGTTTTGCGAAAAAGGGGTTTGCCAGTTAGCCCCGATGGCAATTTTTTTAAAACCAGTTTCTAAACCTATGGTACCCATTAATATATTGCCTCCGGATATGTCTGCCGCGTAATAACCATCCATATCTTTTCTTGCGGTTTCGTATAAAACACCTGCATTGGGTGCAAGTACAACTTTTTGCTTAATCCTGAATTTATAATAAGCTTGTGTACTGAGATTAAGCTTATTTCCGTACGCATAATCATACTTGTTAGTAGTATTTATTTTGTAGCTCGCCATCATATTAATTCCGGCATCCTGTAGGCGAACATCGTACATGGCATTCAACATAAAATCAACACTCCCGGTTCCCAATTGAAATAAATTAGCATTATCGTTTGTGTTGCTTTTGTCTGCAGGATTATATTTGCCTGTTGGCAATTTTACTCCCGCACCCAGCAGCAGGCTTTGTACCAGTAATTTATCATTATGTAAAGTTTTTCTACTGTTTATCAGTTGATAAAAACCAGATACTGATATATCACCTATGCCCGATTTTGTGAAACGTTCGCCCTGGTTTATTCTCTCATTAAAATTTACAGGAATAGTAGCCATAAGCCTGATGCGCGGCGTGATATTCCAGCCACCCCATAGTTCAGCAGTTCTGTAATGCTCTCTGCTGGTTAAGTAAGTATTAACGCCGTCCAAGCCAATATGCGTTAGTAGTGAGCTATAACGGTAACGCACACCGAATATCTTTGAATGAAACTCAGGCAATATACCTATATACGAACTGCCTACTCCGCAACCACAGATATCGCATGCTATGCTGTAACCAGCGCTGCACAAAAAAATAATAACCGCGAAAATCTTTTTCATTGTTCTGATAGTTTTGTGTTCTTAATAAAAGATGGATCGTTTAATGTGGCCATGAAAGCGATCAGTTGTCGTTTTTCAACGTCGGTTATAATTATGCCTGGCTTGCTGTTTTGATAAAGTAACGGATCTAAACCTGCATCTGCTTTCACATGATCAGTATAATGATTTAATACAGCCTCCACGGTTAAGAATCTGCCATCATGCATATATGGCGCTGTATACAGGAGGTTGCGTAAACTGGGAACCTTAAATTTGTAGGAGTCACTATCATTTAAAGTTATTAATCTTCTTCCTTTATCATCGGTATTGCCAATGCCCAGCCCATTATTTCTAAAACTGTTATCTGTAAAAAGTGGTTCTTTATGGCAGGCGCCGCATTTCTGTTTAAACAGATCATATCCTGCCTGTTCATCAGCGGTAAAAATTTCTCCTTCCTTCCGCATCACTTTATCATACTTTGAGTTACTGCTCACGCACATCAACATAAATTGGGATAACGCTTTTAACAAACCGGCAGTGGTTATTTCATCACTGCCAAATGCATTTTTAAACAATGACGGGTAAACGCTGCTTGCTTTTAATTTCTGCAGAACGTTTTCCATCGTTTCGTCCATTTCTACATGATTGGTTACCGGCGCTATCGGTTGCAGATCAAGATCAAATACACCACCATCCCACATAAATGAACTGTACCATGCCAGGTTCATAATGGGTGGAGAATTGCGGGTACCAAGCCTGTCGTTAATGCCATGACTTACACTATGCCCATGTTGTGTAAACGCTGATGTTTGTATGTGACAACTCCCACAACTGATAGTACCGTCACGGGAAAGGATAGGGTCGTAAAATAATTTTCTACCCAGTTCAAAACCATTTTTCGTTACAGGATTGGTAGAAAAATGATACACAGGTTCAGGAAAATTAGAAGGCTGCTCAAAACCAATAAATGTATCGTGCACCAATTCTTTATTGCAGGCTAAAACACCTGCAACAAAGAATAGTACTATAATGTAGGTAAGCCGCATAGCGGTTAGTTTTCTGTGTGATCGTGCCTGAACATGGTAGCATAGTTTGCCGAGATATTGGTGCTGTAGGCATCAAACATCACCGCCGGATTTGCCGCAATGCTGATGTGATTAACCCCGTCAAACATTTTGGCTATATCAACCATCAAATGAATATTGGTTTCTTTGCCGCTGTGCACTTTCGGCGTTCCACCCGGTGTAAGATCGAGCGTTACGGTTTTTATATTATTTATGGTTGCTGAAGAGTAACCGCCAAATCCACCAATATGATACATGAATGCGTTTCCATCCATAGTTGAAGCGGAAGATGTTCCCTCTATCTTAAAAAAGATATAGCCACTGTTCCATCCCCAATACATACCATTAGCCTCTCCTGCAGGATCGAGTGCTCCTGTTCTTTCACTGATATCTTTTGTATTACGCAGGCTATCTACACCTACCATAAAAGTGACTGATTTGTATTCTCCTTCGGGAATTTGCAACGACGCATGATCTTTATCTTCATTTCCTTCTTCAATTAAAAAGTAGCTGTCGTTTTGCGGAACAGTATACACTGTTCCATTTACGTTAGTGAGCGAAATATTGCTGATAAAATATTTGAGTGTGGTGATGTTGTAGGTTTCGCTGGAACCATTGCTGTAACTGCCTGTGTTAAGCGCCAGGTTCTGATTACCAACGATATTGTCAAATTCTATGGATAAATCTCCTTTTACGCTGTCGTTATAGTCGTTGGTCTTGTCTTTTTTACAGGAAGAGAAAGCGAGTATGATAACCGCTACAAAAAGTAAATGTTTCATTTGTAATAATGTTCTGAGTTAAGAAAGTCTATACTTCCTTTTAATAAAATATGTGTTGAATGGTTGTGTTATTCTGTTGATGCCGAAACCAATAAAAATTGTGATTTTCATTTGCATTGACGTATACTATTGATCTATAGCTGATCAATAGGTTTATAGTACGTACATGCAATAAACTTTATGAAAAATAAGGAGGGAAAGCGCCCGGGGGATGAAAAATAGCATGTGGCATGTCTGCTGTTTTTTGCGTAGCAGCAGGAGCATATTTTTTTATATTGTTATTATCAATTAAAAAAATAATATCAGCGAAGAATGATCTGGAAGAAAGAGTGATCTCATTTTTAAACTCCAACTTTCTTTCGGGATTTTGTTGCTCTTTCTTTTCTTCTTTTTTCAGTTGCTGCATCATCATACACTTGCCATTGCAATGCATGGAAGGCCGGGACTTGTTCTCACACTTTTCGGCGTAAGCGCTGGCATTGGTATAATAGTCCATTACAATAATTGCTCTGCTGAACGTTTGCGCCAAAAAAGACACCAGGAACGCTATTGCAATACACTGTTTGAGCATTAATAATAATGGATATGAGGGGCGAAGGTATATACTAATTGCAAGAATAAAAACTGATTTTAATAATCATCATCCAATTAATAATGGAGTACTTTTGTATTCCTCCAATACCGCCTCATCATGGATGTTGAAATACTATCCCGCATACAATTCGCGCTTACCATTTCTTTTCATTATATATATCCTCCATTAAGCATTGGGCTTGGTCTGGTAATGGTTTTAATGGAAGGCATGTACATACGAACCGGAAATCCGCTGTATGAAACCATGACAAAATTCTATACCAGGATCTTCGCGCTCATTTTTGGTATAGGCGTGGCAACAGGTATTGTAATGGAATTTGAATTTGGTACTAATTGGGCTACGTATTCAAAATATGTAGGTGATATTTTTGGGAGCGCTTTAGCGGCCGAAGGTATTTTTGCTTTTGCGTTGGAGTCTGGGTTTCTGGGCATATTGTTATTCGGTTGGAACAGGGTAAGCAAAGGCGTACATTTTTTTGCGACCATTATGGTTACACTGGGTTCTATGTTTTCCGCAATATGGATTGTAGTAGCCAACTCCTGGCAGCAAACACCCACGGGGTTTCATATTGTGGGTGAAGGGCTGGAAGCCAGGGCCGAGATCACTGACTTTTGGGCTATGGTATTTAATCCATCTTCTGTTGAGCGGATATTACATGTATGGATAGGCGCTTTTATAGCCGGTGCATTTCTGGTGCTTAGTATAAGCGCTTACTACATCATTAAAAAAAGGCACGTTGAATTCGCTGTAAAATCATTCAGGCCCGCGTTTTGGGTATTTGCGGTTTCATCTGTTATGCAATTGTTTGTTGGGCATAAATCAGCAGATATTGTTGCTGAATATCAACCGGCAAAACTGGCTTCTATGGAAGGTCATTTTGATTCGCTTGCGGCTGCGGATATGTACCTGCTGGGTTATGTGGATAAGAAGAACGAAAAAACGACCGGAATAAAAATACCAGGTGGATTAAGTTTTTTGGTACACCAGGATTTTAAAGCGCCTGTAAAAGGATTGAGAAGTTTTAAACCTGAAGATCGTCCAAACTCACCCAATACCGTTTTTCAAACCTATCATTTAATGATATCAATAGGTATGTTTTTTATTGCACTATCCATCTATGCAGGTGTGTTGTTGTGGCGAAATAAATTATTTGAAAAGAAATGGATGATGTACATTTTTTTATGGGGTGTGCTCTTGCCGCAATTGGCCAACCAGGCTGGCTGGTTCGCGGCTGAAACCGGCAGGCAGCCCTGGGTAGTATATGGACTGCTTCGTACATCAGATGCTTTATCAAAAGCGGTAACGGCCAACCAGGTTTGGTTCTCACTCATTATGTTTACGATAGTTTACATGCTGTTGTTTTCTTTATTTGTTTTTTTAATGAATAGAAAAATTCAGCATGGCCCTTTTTATGCTAACGCAGATAAAGATGAAGAAAATGAAGACGATGAGCATAGTCCCAAACTTAAGGCGATGGCAGATGAGTTTGGAAAAGAAAAGCGGTGAATGGGCAATAGTGAATGGCGAATAATACAATGTTAAACGTGAGAAGATAATGGCTTTGGGGGTCGGCACCGAAGGTAATATCACCTTATGGCATGGTGAATAATGTCTGTTTTTTTTCAGGACATGGTAGATTGTGAAATGATAAACTATAAACATCAAACTACAAACGTTTGAAACTATGGCAACTTTTTTAGGAATTGATTATGCCACTTTGTGGTTTTTAGTAATCGGCGCTGTGTTTACCGGTTATGCCATACTGGATGGTTTTGATTTGGGTGCAGGTTCACTGCACTTGTTTTTTAACAAAGAGCAAAGCCGCAGAATAGCGTTGAATGCAATAGGTCCCATATGGGATGGAAATGAAGTATGGCTGGTAATAGGGGGCGGCGCATTGTTTGCCGGTTTTCCTAAAGTATATGCATCGGTATTTTCTGCTTTTTATATTCCCTTCATGTTGTTTTTGTGTATGCTTATTTTCCGGGCAGTATCCATAGAATTCCGCAGTAAGGAACCCATGATGTGGTGGCGCAAAATGTGGGACATCAGTTATGCGGTATCCAGCACCGTTATTGCTTTTTTACTGGGTGTGGTATTAGGTAATATACTGGTTGGTATTCCTATTGATAAAGACGGAAATTTTACCGGGTCATTTTTATATTTTCTAAATCCCTATGCTTTAATGGTGGGTGTTACCACCGTGGCCTTATTTATGATGCATGGCGCTATCTATCTTGTAATGAAAACAGAGCATCGGTTATACGCCAAGCTTACGGTAATGGTTAAGAATACCACTATATTTTTTGCCATCAGTATTCTATTATTAAGTTTTTATACGTTGCTATATGTTCCGCACCTGCGGCATAATATAGAAACCAATCCATGGATGTTTGTTATACCTGTTTTAATGGTATTGAGTATTGCTAATATCACAAGGCAGATCACTAAAAGAAAATACCGTTACGCTTTTCTTTCTTCCGCTGTCGCCATTGGATTATTGCTGATTATAGTAGCAGTAGAATTATACCCTAATATGTTATTATCAACTGTTAAACCGGAGTATCATCTTACTGTACACAATGCTTCCGCATCCGAAAAATCATTGGGGATTATGTTGTTGTTCGCTGCTATTGGCGTACCGGTTGTACTTACCTATACTACTTTTGTATTCTGGACTTTTAAAGGAAAAGTGAAGTTGGAAGAGGCAAGCTACTAATGCGCATTCAGCCAACATCGGTCAGCCACAGATTGCTGAGTGCTGATAGCTCATAGCCATAAAAAACAAAAACCGATCGTAATGACCGGTAATGCTTCCAATAATTGTGACGTGGGCGGTGATTCTCTGCAACCTTGGTGTTTAAGTTGTACTCCCGACAACTGGTGATCCTTTATCCTAATCTTTTTAATTTCTTTGTTGTTGTTCGTTTGATGATGTAAAGATGCGACGATTACAGAGCAGATGAAAGTATATTCGGCAGTATTAACACTTCCTTCGATTTTCTGTCAAATTCAGCCGATAAGTGTATTTACTTAGTTTACTATAAATGATATTTTAAGTTTCTTAAGTAAAAAATGAAATAAAAAAGATAAATGAGAAATGATAAATGAGGCGTGAATGTATTGCCGGAATCTGTTCAGCGAACCCCGAGAAACCGATTGCTGAGAACTCAAAGCTGATAGCTTTACAAAACAAAAAACCGGTCATAAAGACCGGTTTCTGTTCCAATAAATTCCGATGGGCTTAGGGGCTTAGTATATTTACCCTGCTGGCGATCGAATGCTAACAACCTTGGTGCTTGAGTTGTACTCTTGACAACTGGTGATCCTTTATCCTAATCTTTTTATTTTCTTGTGTTGTTGTTCGTTTGATGATGTAAAGATGCTGCGGATTCAGCGCTAATGGAAGTTTATTCGGTAAGGGTATTCCTTTACTCGATTTTCCGGCTTTTTAATCCGATAAGTGTAATTGCTTACGCTGTTATAGGGGCAATCATCTGTTAAAACAGCATTCCATTACTGCGCATAGGCAAATACGTTTGATATATGCTAACGCTTTACAGCTATTTCACTATAATTCTTACGCCTTCTGAATGTGAAATAAATTCAGGCGCATACATGCATTGTATAGTTGCTACACCTGCCGAAAAGTTACCTTCGTGTGTAACAAAGAGCGGGTATTCAAACACGTAAGTGCCTTTATTTAATCTTCCGAAAAAGAAGTTGGTAGAAGCGTCTTTTGTGCTTTCATAATATCCCAATCCACCCTGCCATTTATAACTGCTCAATACATTCACGGGTTCGGTTCCGGCAGCACGCAGATCCTTCATGTGCACATATTCCATATCCCTATCCGCACGTAATTCTATTCTTACTTTTAATTTATCTCCCACTTTTAAAACGCTGTTATCGTTTACCGGCTCTAATACAGGACCACGATCCGTATTTTTCTCCACAAACAATTTCTTCTTTAATTGAAGTGGCATAGCGCTACCTGAAGCCGGTGTAATTTTATCCAGATCTTCAAAATACTGCCAGTATACAGCGCCCCAGCTTCCCGACTGTTGTTGTTTGTTTTTGCCAGTTGATGATACTGATACCTGTATGTTCCCCATTTGAGGCACTACTTCCGCCGCAGGTATATTCTTTTTAAAATAGCCTGTACCCGCTTCGGTGTTGTTACCAGATGATATTGTTTTTGTGCCTAACGTAATGTCAACAGAAGGATCTTCAGCTAACCAATTTGCACCCTCTAGCAACAATGCATAACATGCTTCCGCAGTTGCCTTGGTGTTGCCCCAATGCTGGGTTTGTTTTTGTTTCAGCAACCACAACTTCATGTCATTTACGGCTTTGTTATCTTTTGCTACTTCGCCAAACGCTTCAATCAACAGGCTTTGTGTTTCTACCGGCGATTCATACCAATAGTAACCCCAGCGATTATCTTTCCAGTACATACCCATTTCTTCATTGGTAATGGCATTTTCTTTTAATGAAGCGATGATGGCAGCCGGTGTAATTTTATCACCGGTGCGAAACAGCGATAGTGCAATCATCCCCTGCATATACTTTGTTTGCTGCAGCCAGAATTTTTTGGATTGCTGTTGGTAAAAATTATACGCTGTAACTGACTTGCTATTTACCTTTTTAGCCGGGAAGAAACTCCGCATATACAGGTATTGTATCGCGAATGAATTCAACTGGTTGTTTTTGAGATTAGCTTTATACTTTATTAATGCATCGTATTCTTCTTTAATTCTTGCATCACAATAATTCAACGCGGCATCCTCTATATTTTGCCAAACGTCTGATTGCTGACCGCTGACAGCTTTCAGTTTTTGCAGATGTCCGATACCTGTTAGTATATACTGTGTAATATAACGGTCATCATTACCTCCTTTAAACCAAACAAATCCACCGTTGGAGGTTTGCATTTCTTTCAATTTTTCGAAAGCTGTTTTAGCGCCTGCATTCATGCGCACCATATCAAATAATAAGGCGATATTTTTTTTCTGCTCTGCTTCGTTCTTTGCTTCCACCAGCCAGGGCGTTTCCTGTAGTAAAACACTTTTCAGTTCTTCATTTTTTTGAAGCGCTGATTGCAGGCTTGTACCTGTGCTGTCTTTACTCCATTTGTCGAATACCACTTTTATTTTTGGATTACTGTTAGCGATAGTACCTGCAAGTATGTTGGCATAATACCGGTTAAAAGTTTGTTCGGCGCATTCATAGGGGTATTCAGCCAGGTAGGGAAGCGATTGTACCGCATACCAAGCAGGATTAGAGGTATACTCTACTGTTAGTCCATAATTTTTTTGGGTAATGCTTGTTCCTGATTTTAATAATTTTTCAAAGCTGAATTTTTTTATACCTGTGGTACGCATGTTTAATGGTAGTGCTTCGGTTACCAGCATTTGGTTAATTAATACCGGTAATACATTTTCTTCGCCATCCGCGACGTCTTTGCTATTAGAAGAAGCGACAATCCGATATGACAAAGGCGCATTGAACTGCTGCGGTATACTGATGTTAAATTGAACGGGAATGCTTTGCCCAGCAGGTATAGAAAACGTTTTAGAAGCAACAGCATTGTTGAACAGGTTGTCTACCGGTTCATTTGTTTCCGCATTCATCAATTCCAGTTTCGCTAAGCCGTTAATTACTTTATTGCTCATGTTCACAATCTTTGCACTGAAAGCCATACTGTCTTTTTCTCTTACAAAACGTGGTGCATTGGGTTGTACCATCAATTCTTTTTGCGTAACCGCCAGTTGCTGTGCATAACCCATAGCCAAGCGCTTTGGTATGAGCAAACGTCATCAGCTTCCATTGGGTTAAGGCTTCGGGTATAGTAAAACTGAATGCGATATTGCCTGCACTGTCTGTTTTTAATTCAGGTAAGAAGAAAGCTGTTTCATTGAAGTTTTTGCGTGAAAAAGATGGAGTATTTTTTCGATGGCTGATTTCTTCAGTTTTGCTTGATTGGCAAAGTATCCCATGACACTGTTTTGCTATATTCAAATTTTATTGTCTCTAGACATTCCTTGAAGGTCAGCCTTTTTTTCCATTGGCGCTGCGGTCATAGCTTCAGACCTTTGCCTGCCATATCCAACAGAAACCTCATTATCTCTAGCCATACCAGAAGGAGTGAATTTGACCAGTTCCATTCTTTCCATATCTACACTTACCAATTGATCATAGTCCTTTTCATACGATTTGTAATCGTCCGGAATAGTATTTTTCTCATAAGAGGATAACTGTGTAAAATTTTGTCTCCCGTTCCAATTATCGTAAGCATAATAAGAAGGCCATGGATAAGGCGTATTCCAGCTATGGGGCTTGAACTGATCAAGCGAAGCATCATACATAGAAGCCAGCATTTCCGCAGCTACTTTTTCTCCCTTGTTTCCAGTGATCTTTACTTCCCATTTTTCCTGGCTGCCCGGCTGCATTTTATCTCTGAAGGTTGAAAACTGGATATTTAATTCTTTGTTGCTCCATGGTACATTAATTACATCGCTATTACTGTAAAAGCGGTTGTGTTTCACAAAAAACTGCGCTACCCCAAACCCTCCACGATCATCTTCTATAATGGGAAAGGAGAATGCTTTTTTTTCGTTATTCAGTGTAGTAAAAGAATAGGTATTGTTTGATGGTTGAGTGGCATTGTTCAAAGGTCTTGGTCCATCCGGTAACTCTTTATTGATTTGTTGTATAAGAAAAATATCATTCGCTGAACTTCCCGTAGTCATCTGCGCGGTTTCTCCCGGTTGTACATTTCCGTTATGAAGCGTTTGCCAATGATAAGCAGGTGCCGGAATGGTTTTGGCTTTTGGATCGTACAGTTGTATATAGGATATGGTTTTTACTTCTTGTCCATCTTTGTCTTTAGCACTTGCTTCAACTACATACCAGCCCTGGGAAAATTTTTGATTGATGATTTTTGATTTTTGATTTTGTGTTGTGATAAGCGTATCCTGGTAAATAGATGCTTGTTTTGTCCAGGTTTTGTAATCGCTTTCATCTTTGTATTCGTCGTGGGGGAAATATTTTATGAATTCCTGTTCGCCAAATATAAATTGATCAGGTGTTTCCCAATACCGGCTGCGGATTAAACGGTTTGGCACCTGTAAAGGATATATACTTATAGTCGCTTTGGCTTCCTGCCACTCGCCGGAAAGATTTTTACTGCTGAGCGTGATGGATGTAAAACTATCTACCGGCATTGGCTCAGTGGATAAATTCAGATCAAGCACCAGCGATTTATATCCTACCGGAACTATAGAAGTGGCACTTCTTGTTTCGCCATTAATATCGGTAACGTCTACCTGCACTGAATAGTCAAAAACAGGATCGAGCTTTTTATCAATCGTAAGATCGGGAATGGCGTTGAAGTTCAACGTAAAATTGCCATTGATATCTGTAGTAGTGGAGCCATTGGCTATTTCCATAGCCGATCCACCGGGCATTCCTCTTTTATAATACAACCAGGGATAAATAAACCTCGCTACACGGTTTATCCTGTATGTAACTGACGCGCCGTCAATATTATTTCCCGCATATGCCTTGGCGGTACCTTTAATGCTAACGGTATCGTTTACCCTGAAACTGGCTTTTGGCTTTTCTATTTCAACTGAGAATTTGGGGCGTTTGTATTCTTCTACAGAAATATACCCGCCGGAATGATTGTATTGTTTTACTGAAATATAAAAATTGCCTGTGAGTACATTCTGCGGCAACCGGAATTGGCCATGTATAGATCCAAAATCATTCAACGTAAGGGAGGCCGAATCAACTACCTGGTCATTTTCATCTTTAATCATTACATCAATAGTCTTTCCTGTAATAATCACAGGCTTGCGGGTATCTTTATTTTTTGTTAGCCCTATGCCTTTAAAGTATACCGTCTGTCCGGGGCGGTAAATACTGCGGTCTGTAAAAAGATAAACCGTACTGTTATTTTTTTCATAGTCCTTATCATCAACCGCGGCATAAGCATCGTAGCGGGTATATATATTCTCTCTGTCCGTTGTGAATAAATGATCCTTCTGCCAGTTAACTTCCAGTTGTATATTGCGATATTGATTGGTTGTTTTTTTAAAACTAAATGCGCCATTCTTATCCGCCGTTACCAATTCTTCTTTCTGCAATTTGTTTTTACGATCAGTGTAATCATATTTTGATGACCACACCTGAACGGTTGCACCAGCCAGGGGTTGGCCTGTATTGCGGTGTAAAGCAAAATAGTTATATCCCTTATTTACATAGCTGATAGCGGAAACATACAATACCTGTGCCGCCATCAGGTTTTTATTTATACTGAAATCATTATTTACACTTGAGAGCAGCATATATTTTCCAACGGGTAATGCATCCACTTTTATTTCTACGGAATGCTGATGGTAATCATCGGTTGCGGGTAACTGTTGGTTCCATTGTTTGAGTGAAGGCATTGCTGCCAGCTTTCTCCAGTACGCATCTTCACCCATATTCAATCCTTCCTCGTTAAAATTCTTTTCGAGCTTAATTACCCTGATATAACAATTAGATAAGTTTTTATATTTTACCAGTGTTCTGAAATCTTCACCAGGAACATTTATTTTTTCAGTAGTCATTTCGAGCGACTTACGCAATATGTTATTTAATAGATTCTCACAATTTATCGCGCCTTCTGTTTTCGGAAAATCGGCAATCGTTTTATCGCAAATGTCTTTAGCGGTTTTTAAGGTAGTGCTATCTTGTATGTACTGATCTGCTCTTCCTTCTTCATTTCCTTTATTAAAATAATATAAAGCCAGCAGGTAATGTGCTTGAGCAGCAGCCGGTGTTTTAGCATATTGAGCAACGATGTGCTTCAATGTCATCACATACAATTCATCCTTATCAGGCATTACAGCGTGTTGATAAACAAATTGTATTCTCCTGAGGTCTGCGTCAATCAGTGCGGCATTGTCTTCCTTTTTGTCGCGGAAGGCTAATAGCTGTTGGTATATCAATAATGCTTTGTATTGAAGCGCGTTGGTATCTTTTGTAATAAATTTGTGATGTATGAAATCAGCCATGGGATCAAACGCTGCGTTTTCATTGATGGTGAAAGCATAAGCCGGTTTGGTGATATCTCTTTCATCATTTTCAAAATAATCCAATGCACGATGCGCTAACAAATCATATAAAGTTGGGCGCAATTTCCGGGTGTTGCCTTTCTGAATAATAGCTTCGTAATTTTCTAAGGCTGTTTTCTGCAATAGTTGTTCATCCTGCAAAGAAGCAAGGTACAGTTCGCTTATCTTTTTATGCAGATCGTCTATTGTCCATGTGGCGATATCTTCTTTATTAAAACCGGTGGTGTTGGTTCTGTCGTACAAATTCCACCTGTTGTTCTGGAAATAATGCCAGTACATTTCTGCACCTATAGATTGTAATATTTGTTTTACCGGTGCATCTGCCGTCTTTATTTCTGCTTCAATCTTTTTAATGTTACCCGTTTCACTGTCAGGTGCGCTCAGTTGCCCGATGTTAAGCTGATATACCAGCGCTTTGATGAGTTGCGGGTTGTTCTTTTCTTTTTTTGCACGGGCGTACAATTTATCTATTTCTGCAGCAGCGGTTTTGGTTAATCCCTTTTTATTAATCAGTTCGTCTATCTTTTTCCAGGCGCTATCGTAAGTATTCATCTTGGTTTGACTTTTTGTATAGAAGAATAACAGGCAGGTAATGGCACATAGCATAATGTGTTTGAAATTCATAGTTGTATGTTTGAGCTTTGTCAAAATTACAGTTTGTAGAACAACAGATGCAAAATGAGGAAAGATTGCATAAGGAAAGGTGTAAGGTAGAGGGCTTAAGGCGTGAGATATAGGAAAGTCTTTCGTGCAAATGATAAAATAAAGGAGATGAGGTCAGTCTAAGCTAAAGAGCAAAAAACAAATAATGATATCTTTTTGTTTAACATTTGTATTTTAGTTAACAATAGAATTGTCTTTCGGGTATAAAATTGACCTTATGATTAAACACTATGTTGCCACTGTGGGTATTATTGTTTTTATATTTTTTGCAGCCTGTACAAAAGAGAGTAATAAAAAATATTGCTGGAGGTTATATGATATGTCGCGTAATGCATTGGATGATGAAGTATGTGGTAAAACAAGGGCGCAAATGGAGGAGATTTATGGGGATGCATGTTTTGAGCATGCTGACGAGAAAGCCACCTGCTGGAAAATAGAAAGAACCGATGAAGTAGTGAGTGCCACAGAAGCTTTTATTGATTTCTTTTATGTGCGCCGTGGACTTGCTGTTTCAAAGCATGAATGCGTGCCTTGTGAAAATTGGAAATTGAGGGAGAAGATAGT
Organism: Agriterribacter sp.; assembly: GCA_044223805.1. Lineage (GTDB taxonomy): Bacteria > Bacteroidota > Bacteroidia > Chitinophagales > Chitinophagaceae > Agriterribacter. Next base: position 3,424 of record JBGALP010000024.1, on the reverse strand, counting down.
ATATAAGCCAGATAGTACATTTTTTTTCTCAGAAGTAACGGAAAAAAGATTTTGTGGAGACACTCTAAATACTTTGTTCCAGGGTAGGAATATTATAATCCGGGAATCTGCCGATTCGGTGGTTTTTCTTCAGTTTAGTAAAGATGGATACGTGTGGGAATAGATTTTGGGTAGTTCTTTATGAAATGTAATTCTGATAAACTACAAACCATAAACCACAAACTCAATTCACCTGCACAATTAAAAACTTCAGATAATTTGTATTCTCCATGCCGGAAATAATAGGATGGTCTGCGGATTGCGCCTGGAAGGTTACCTGCCGTAATTTTCTGCGGGCATCTTTGGCGGCAAGATCAATTATTTCGTGAAACAATTCCGGTTGTACAAGATTCGTACAGCTTGAAGTAACCAAAAAACCGCCCGGCTTCACGAGTTTCATTCCACGCAGGTTAATTTCTTTATAACCCGTAATGGCTTTTTGTATATTCTCCCGGGTTTTGGTAAACGAAGGAGGATCAAGCATTACTACATCATATTGTTTACCTTCTTTTGCCCAGGTTTTCAAAACATCAAACGCGTTCACACAATCAAAGCGGCAAATTTTATCATAACCATTCAGCGCGGCATTTTTGGTTGCCTGCTTGCAGGCGTTTTCGGAGATATCTAAGCCCAACACGCTTTTAGCACCGTAATGCGCCGCGTGAATTTCAAAAGTACCCGTGTAACAAAATGCACCCAGTACATCTGCTCCTTTTACAATATGTTGTATCGCTCTCCGGTTATCCTGCTGATCGAGAAAGTAACCGGTTTTTTGTCCGTTGGCTACATCAACATTAAACTTCAATCCATTTTCATTAATTAAAACATTGGTGTCAAAGGGTTCGCTCAAAAATCCTTTATGTTGTGTTAATCCTTCTAATTCACGCACCGGTACGTCATTTCTTTCATATATGCCTTTGGGATTAAAAATTTTTTGCAATGCATTTACTATCGCCGGTTTCCACACATCCATACCCAATGCCAATGTTTGTATAACAAAATAATCATTGAATTTATCAATAATCAGTTGAGGCATTTGATCTGCTTCTCCAAAAATGAGCCTGCAGTTTTCTACATAACCAATTTTCTTCCTGTATTCCCACGCTTCCGCTATGCGTTTATAAAAAAAATCTTCATTTACTTCTTCCTGCCTGTTGCGCGTAAGCAACCGCACCATTATCTGCGATTTAGGATTAAAATATCCCTTACCCACAAATTTTTTGTCATGTGTGTATACTTCTACTATAGCTCCGCCAGAAGCATCACCCTCTATTTCTTTTATTTCATTAGCAAAAATCCATGGATGGCCATTTTGAATTCTGTGACTGATCTTTTGCCGGAGATAAATTTTTGTCATGGGCGCAAAGGTAGGGGAGATAGAGCTATCAGCTTTCAGCTTTGGGCAATCAGATAATAACTGACTGCTGACTGCTGATAGCAGACGTCTTCCGTCATTTTGACTTTATATATTTTGTTGGCAAACTTGTTGTTAATATGTAGAGCTTTATTAATACACAATTGATTATGGAAGATTTTATGAATAAAAGTGCTGAAAACCAGGAAGATAACAACCAACAAAGCGGTAACGTCCAGCAAGAAAACACAAATGTGGCAGGTACTGCTGAATTTCCTGAGGATGTGACAGGTGAAACAGAAAAATTGCAGGCCGAATTGGCAGAGCAGAAGGAAAAGTATCTCCGTTTGTATGCTGAGTTTGATAATTTTAAACGCCGGAGCGCTAAAGAAAGGATTGAGCTTATACAAACTGCCGGTAAAGAAGTGATTGTTTCGTTACTGGATGTGCTGGATGATTGTGACAGAGCAGAAAAACAGATACAGGAAAGTGGGCAGAAGGACGGCATTACAGAAGGTGTTCAGCTTGTTTTTAATAAACTGCGTTCCACATTGTTTGCAAAGGGGGTAAAAGCTATGGAGACCAAGGGAAAGGAATTTGATGCGGATCAGCATGAGGCTATTACACAAATACCTGTGCCTGATGAAAGTTTAAAAGGCAAGGTGGTAGATGAAGTGGTAAAGGGATATTATCTGAATGATAAAATCATCCGTTTTGCAAAAGTGGTAGTAGGGCAGTAATTTGAAAAATGCGAAAATCAACCTCTTTAAGGGTTATATAACTGTACCATCCCTCATCCAGACTTTCAAATTGGTTTATTATTTTTTATGAAAAGAGATTATTACGAAATCCTGGGCGTATCTAAAAACGCTAGTGCTGATGAATTGAAAAAAGCATACCGCAAGGTGGCTATGCAGTATCACCCAGATAGAAACCCTGGCGATAAAGCTTCAGAAGAAAAATTTAAAGAAGCTGCAGAGGCATATGAGGTGTTGAGCGATGCAAATAAAAAGGCCCAGTATGACCGTTTTGGACATGCTGGCGTTGGCAATAACCGTGGTGGTGGATTTGGTGGCGGCGGCATGAATATGGACGATATATTCAGCCAGTTTGGTGATGTATTTGGTGATGATATTTTCGGGAGTTTTTTTGGCGGAGGAAGAAGTAGTGGTGGCGGTGGCGGCAGAAATCGTGGAACAAGAGGCAGCAATCTTCGTGTTAAAATAAAACTGAATTATGAAGAGCTTGCTGGTGGCGCTACTAAAACCATTAAGGTAAAAAAACATATTACGTGCACTACCTGCAGCGGCAGTGGTGCAAAGGATAAAGGTTCGGTACAAACCTGCTCTGCCTGCGGTGGAAGCGGGCAGGTAAGAAAAGTTACCAATACTTTTTTAGGACAAATGCAAACCGTTACCACCTGTTCTACCTGTAGCGGAGAAGGTACTACTATTACCAATAAATGTACTACCTGTCGTGGTGAAGGAAGAATATACGGTGAAGAAACAGTGAATATTGAAATTCCGGCAGGGGTGCAGGAAGGGATGCAACTGAGCATGAGTGGTAAAGGAAATGCAGGTGAAAGAGGTGGACCTCCAGGTGATCTTATTATTCTTGTGGAAGAAGAAGCACACGCTGATTTACAACGGGAAGGGTTGAATGTAGTATACGATCTGCATATATCTTTTACAGACGCAGTATTTGGAACACAGCTCGAAGTACCAACCATTGATGGTAAGGCTAAAATAAAAATACCTGCCGGTACACAAAGCGGAAAAATATTCAGACTGAAAGGCAAAGGATTTCCGGCTATCAATTCTTACGAAAGAGGCGACCAGATGATTCATGTAAACGTGTGGACGCCACAGAATGTAAGCAGCGAGGAAAAGGAGATGCTGGAGAAGATGCACATCTCGCCCAATTTTAAACCACAACCTAATAAGGCGGATAAAAGCTTTTTTGAAAGGGTGAAGGAAATGTTTACTTAGAAGAAATTTGCCGCAGATTCGCAGATTGAAGTTGTGATGATAA
>JBGALP010000326.1:0-5435 GCA_044223805.1 Agriterribacter sp. | reverse complement strand
TTAATCGGCCGGGAAATACTGGTAGTAAACCGTATTTCCAAAGCGGCAGCCGGCATGCGCAATTTCTTTTTTGGTTATGCTGGTGATATGATTGGAAGCAGTGTAATACGCTTTGATAAAGGACCTAATAATAAACTGTTTCTTAAAAAGGTATCGTTCGATGAAATTTCCAAAGACTCAAGCCAGCCTATGTATAAGGCTGTAAACAATTCTAACGTATTGCCTATAGTGGCTTCTTTTGATATAAAATCAACTGCCACTGACTCAACAGGAACGGTAATTGATTTTACAGATTATATATCCGGCGATAACGATGTACTTTTTTTTGCAGCAAATGCTAAAAGCGCGTTCCAGGTGGGAGGGTATCAGTCAGATAAGTCGTACATCATGAACGTAAGAAGTTACCCGCTGAACATCGAAATAAAAACCGTAAAAACTTATAGTAAAGGAGGCGGCGGTTCATTTATGCCGGGGCAACCAATGGGTGGTGCAACACCTCAAAATGTATATTACACGCTGGAGTTAAACAGCTCAATGGTATTGCTGCCTAAAATACCGGCAAGGCAAAGATTTTACGACCCCCGGATAGGCTATTTTTCAAGAGAGTATACTGATTTTGATGCTAACCCCCAAGGCGTAAAAGAAGTGTCTATTATAGTGAGATGGAAACTGGAGCCTAAGGATGAAGACGTGGAAAAATACAAACGAGGTGAACTGGTTGAACCTAAAAAGCAGATCGTTTATTATATTGATCCTGCCACACCTAAAAAATGGATACCCTATCTTATTAAAGGCGTTAATGACTGGCAGCCAGCTTTTGAAAAAGCAGGCTTTAAAAATGCTATAGTCGCTAAAATGGCGCCTACCGCCGCCGAAGATTCCACCTGGAGCCTGGAAGATGCCCGGTACTCCGCGATAGTATATAAGCCTTCTACTATACCTAATGCCAGTGGCCCAAACGTGCACGATCCACGTTCAGGCGAAATATTAGAAAGTCACATCAACTGGTATCATAATGTAATGAACCTTTTGCATAACTGGTATTTTATTCAGTGCGCTGCGGTTGACCCCAGAGCCAGGAAAATGGAGTTTGATGATGAACTGATGGGAGAACTTATACGTTTTGTATCTTCTCACGAAGTGGGACATACTTTAGGTCTGAGGCATAATTTTGGCTCAAGCTCTTCTGTTCCTGTTGAAAAACTAAGAGATAAAGCCTGGGTAGAAGCTAATGGCCACACCCCTTCTATTATGGACTATGCACGTTTTAACTATGTGGCACAGCCTGAAGATAATATCAGCGAAAAGGGGCTGTTTCCGCGTATAGGCGATTACGATAAGTGGGCCATTGAATGGGGTTACAGGTGGTATCCTGAAGCTACAACCGCTGAAGCAGAGGTGCCGGTTTTAAATAAAATTACTATTGAGAAATTAAAAGATAAACGCTTGTGGTTTGGAACAGAAAGCGATCCTGATGATCCACGTTCTCAAAATGAAGATTTGGGAGATGACGCTATGAAAGCCGGCGCTTATGGTATAAAAAATCTGCAGCGTATTGTACCTAATTTAATACAGTGGACCAAAGAACCCAACAAGGATTACGAAACTCTTTCTGAACTATATGGAGAAATAACCACCCAGTTCGGGAGGTATATGGGGCATGTGGTTAAAAATATTGGCGGCATTTACGAAACGCCTAAAACGGTAGAGCAACCGGGAGTGGTATATGAATATGTGCCAAAACCAGTTCAGAAAGAAGCCATGATTTTTTTGAACAAACAATTGTTTGCCACGCCAACATGGCTCATTGACAATAATATTTTGGATCGGATAGGCAACACGGGCATATCTGTACTAAGTCAACGCCAGGAAGCTGTATTGGGCCGCCTGATCAACACTGCCACTATTAATAAACTGTTGAGCATGGAAGCAGCAAAAGGAAACAATGCTTATAAGGCTGCTGATATGCTGGATGAATTGAAACAAGGCATATGGAATGAATTGGCTGCACATAAAGCCATTGATATCTACCGCCGCAACCTGCAGAAAGCTTATGTAGAAAGAGTAGGTCAAATCATCAACCCGCCGTCGAATAATTTTGGCGGCATATTCTTTAGCATTGGCTCGCCGGCTGCTATGACCGATACGAAAAAGAGCGATATCATATCTGTTTTAAAAGCAAACCTACGTTCGCTACGTGCTGAAATAAAAGCAGCTTATCCATTCATTACAGATAAGATGACGCAATATCATTTACAGGATGTTGCAGACAGAATAGACCGAATACTTGATCCAAACAAATAAGTAAACGGTCAGGTAAAATTATTATGAACGTGATTGTTGCCTGATGCAACGGATAATTACCGGTAATAATCATATTGATACACTGAAGAAAAAATATGGAAAATATTGAGGTAGTAACGGTAACACTAAACCATGTTGAACAATTACAGAAAATAAGCAGGCAAACTTTTTCCGATACGTTTTCACTGTGAATACTGGGAGAATATGAAGAAGTATATAGACGAGCAATTTTCGTTGGGAGCAATTGACAAAAGAGGTTAATAATAAAAAAGCCGCTTTATTTTGCGATGCTTGATAATAATGCGATTGGTTATTTAAAACTAAACTTTGACAAGCACAAACAGAATTAAAAGATGATAAAGCAGTTGAGATTGAAAGAATTTATGTGCTTAAAGATTTTCATGGAAAAAATGTTGGACAGATCCTTTATGAAAAGGCGATACAAATTGCCAGGCAAATGAATGCCGACTATGTTTGGTTGGGTGTTTGGGAAGAAAATGCGAGAGCTATCCGGTTTTATAAGAAAAACGGGTTTGTTGAATTTGACAAACACATTTTTATATTAGGGGATGATCAACAAACAGATATCATGATGAAGTTGCAACTTAAATAACTGCGTTTTTTATTCGTACCTCAATGCAACAATCGGGTCAAGCTTTGAAGCCTTCCATGCCGGATAAATACCGGCAGCTGCCAACCCTACCGCGGAGCATATAATGATAGCGATAAGAATAAGTAACCATGGAATAAAAAATGGCACTTTCATCAGCATACCAACCAGGTTGCCTATTATAATGCCTAATACAATTCCTATAATAGCGCCCATTAAACTAATAATAATAGACTCAAACAAAAACTGCTGACGGATATTTCTTTTCTTACCACCTAATGCTTTTACTAAACCCACTTCTTTTGTTCTTTCAGTAACAGCCACCAGCATAATATTCATTAACCCAATGGCTGCGCCTATTAATGTAATAAAACCTATCCCTCCCGCGGCCTTGGAAATATTACCCAGCAGGCTAATAAATGTTTCTGCAAGCGCGTCACTTTTATCTATATAAAAATTGCTTTGTTCAGTAACGGTAAGATTTCTTACAGAACGGAATATCCCTTCTGCTTCACCAATAGCAGGATCAAGCTGCCCGATATTATCTACCTGCACACCAATATAGAAAGATGAATTACTTACATTAAATAATCTGCGCATTGTATTATAAGTAGTAAATACCACATTATCAGCCTGCATAAAGGAGCTGCTGCCTTTGCCTTTCAAAACGCCCACCACTCTAAACTTATTTGCACCTACACGAATGATATTATCAAGCGCTTTTTCAACATGCTCGCCAAAAAAATTCTTTGCCACATCGTAGCCTAACACACACACATTTCTGCCAGATTGAACATCCAGTTTATTGAAATCCCTGCCGTACAATACTTCATATCCATTCAGAGAAAAATAGTTTTCATCGCCACCCGATACCCGAACATTCGGGTTGGTTTTTTTTCCGTTAAAAAATACGACCTGGCTATTTACTCCACCCAAACCAATACTTACTTTAGCAGGATAATCGTATCGTTCTTTAAATGTAGTTGCCTGCTCATAGGTAATACGTCTTCCTTCGTTTGATTTTTTTACTTTTTTATTGGTGCTGCTGCTGGTTTTAGTAACATCTCCTCCTCCATCGCCAAAATGGATCTGCCGTTCCCTGAAGCGAATGCTGAATGAGTTAGCACCCATCGTAGCAAAGCTTTCTTTTAAGCTGGCGTTCATTGCCTGTATTGCAGTAATAATTCCCACAAGCGCCATTATACCGAAAGCAATAATAGCTACGGTGATGCCTGTTCGCAACTTATTTCCCCGTACTGTTTTATAGGCTAATGAAATGGTATCCAATAAGGTCATGCTGAAGTTATATCCCCTAAAATTACGGATTGATTTTACACCAGCAAATTCATGTGTAAATAGGGTTTACAAGATTGCTTCAGTATTGTTTCAATATTGCTTTAACCTAACAACACTAATTTTGTAACACATATCGCTATAAAAAGAAAAATATATATACTATGGATTTAAAGTTAGCAGATAAAACCGCGTTTATAAGTGGATCAACAGCCGGTATTGGTTTAGCTATTGCCAAAAGATTATTGACAGAAGGGGCAACCGTTATTATTAATGGAAGAACAAAAGAAGGAATTGATGCCGCTATAAAAGAATTAAACACTTCCGTTCCGGGCAGCAAGGTTTCAGGTATTGCTGCTGATTTTTCTAAAGCAGAAGAAGTAAACGCACTCATTAAGGCATTGCCGGATATAGATATACTGGTTAATAACGCCGGTATTTTTGAACCAAAACCTTTTGCTGACATACCTGATGAAGACTGGTTCAGGTTTTTTGATATTAACGTAATGAGCGGTATCAGGCTTTCAAGACATTTCTTTCCCAAAATGCTGGCAAAGAGCTGGGGAAGAATCATTTTTATTTCGAGTGAATCCGCGGTATACATTCCTAATGAAATGATCCATTACGGAATGACCAAAACGGCACAGCTTGCTATAAGCAGAGGACTGGCTGAACTAACCAAGGGCACGCAAGTAACCGTTAATGCCATCCTTCCAGGACCAACGCGTTCGAGAGGTGTAGGAGATTTTATCAATGATCTGTCAACCGCTGGTAATACCAGCAAAGATGAGGTAGAACGGAATTTTTTTAAGGATATGCGTCCTACTTCCCTGCTGCAGCGGTTTGCATCTGTGGAGGAAGTGGCTGATACAGTAGCCTATTATGTTAGTCCGCTTGCTTCGGCTACTAATGGTGCGGCTATAAGAGTGGAAGGAGGATTGGTAAAATCAATTGTATAATAACGGAGCATAAATACAACCGGGCAAAGTCCCGGTTTTTTGTTGTAAAAGTCCTTCGTATTTTTATGCTATATGAAAACACTCCCAGGCAAATTGAATAATTACTATCCCCTAAAACATTGGCTATCCACCTTAGTTATAGCTCCGGCCGTATTTTCAGGTTATGACTGGATAATGGAAAAATCAACTTTTATCGCGGATTTGTATGGTTATGTTTTTTTATTTCCCCTGCTTTTTTCCATACCTGGATTTCTTGCATACAATGGATT
>JBGALP010000325.1:0-4763 GCA_044223805.1 Agriterribacter sp. | reverse complement strand
CGTAATTTTACTGCATAATTTCGTTTAACTCATCCTTCTTGTGCACACTTTGTTCATAAATACAACCGGGTGTTATTCTTGTGTATAATTCGTTAATAACAATGATCATTAGGGGCGAAGGCAATCTTTATTTTCATATCGTTTCAGTTATTTTTGGCACTTCATAAAACTATAGCATCGTGCGTTTAAAGAGCTTAGAAATTAAGGGGTTTAAGAGTTTTGCTGACAAAACTACCATCAATTTTGATGAAGGTATTACAGGTATTATAGGCCCAAACGGTTGTGGAAAGAGTAATATTATTGACTCCATCCGTTGGGTAATTGGCGAACATAAAATCAGCAACCTGCGCAGTGAGAACCTTGAAAGTTTGGTTTTTAACGGATCGCGTACACGCAGTTCAAGTGGTTTAGCTGAAGTGAGCCTTACGTTTGAGAATACCCGCAATTTGTTGCCTACAGAATTTAATACGGTTACCGTTACCCGCAAGTTTTATAAAAGTGGAGAGAGTGAATACCGTTTAAATGATGTGAACTGCCGTTTGAAGGATATTCATAATCTTTTTCTGGATACGGGTGTAAGCACCGACAGCTATGCTATTATTGAGCTTGGTATGGTTGACGATATTATCAAGGATAAAGAGAATAGTCGCCGCCGAATGCTTGAACAGGCCGCCGGTATTACCATTTACAAAACCCGCAAGCGTGAAGCCAAATTAAAGCTTGACGCCACAGAACAGGATCTTGCGCGTATTGAAGATTTGCTTTTTGAAATAAACAATCAGCTTAAAACGCTGGAAAGCCAGGCAAAAAAGGCGGAGAAATATTACGAGATAAAAAAAGAATATAAAGAGCTGAGTGTTGAACTGGCAAAAGCAGCGCTGGAAGGATTTAATATTACCTACCGCGAATTAAACGAACAACAGCAGCACGAAATTGACAGAAGGTTTGAAATGGAAGCTGCCATTGCCCAGGAAGAAGCACTGATAGAGCAGGATAAACTTGGTTTTATAGAACAGGAAAAGCAATTGCAGGTAATGCAGCATGCTTTTAATGAACTGATGGGTAATGTAAGAAGTAAAGAAAATGAAAAAGGATTAGGGGAACAACGCCTGCAATATCTTACTGAAAGACAGAACAGCCTGTTGGACTTTCTTGAAAAATCAGAAAGCCAGTTAAAAGGGTTAGAAGATAGTATCCGCTTTACCAGTGAGCAAATAAGCGATGAAGAAAACAAACTGGCAGATTTTACAGACCGCGTTGAAAATTTAAAAGAAGGGGTTGAAGACAAACGCCGGGTGTTTGATGAAAAACGTTCGGCAATAGATATAGTGCGCCGGGATAACCAGGCTTTACAGCGTCGCCAGTTCGACGCGGAAAAGCAGGTAGCCGTGGCCGATACTTCTATCCAGAATATTCAAAGGGCTATTCACCAGGGAGAAGAAGAGCAGGCGCAACGCCGCAGCCAGATGGCGCAACTGGAAAAAGAAAAAGAAGAAAAGGAAATTGAGTTAGAAAATAAGCGTGTTGACCTTCAGCAATTGCAGGAGCAGCATGAGCATACCAAAGAACAGATTTTGCAAACGCAGGCTTTGCTCGAAAAATTAAGAACAGAACTTGCGGAAGAAAACCGTAAGCTGGATGCAAGGAAGAATGAGCATGCGTTGTTGAAGAGCTTGATTGATTCTATGGAAGGTTATCCTGAAAGCGTAAAATTCCTTCATAATAATACTGGCTGGAATCATACGGCGCCGATACTATCTGATATTATTTATGTAAAAGAAGAATATCGTACGGCGGTTGAAAATGTATTGGAACCATACCTTAACTATTATGTAGTTAATAACCTGGAAGAGGGCTTGCAGGCTGTTCATTTACTTGATGAAAATAAGAAAGGAAAAGCAAATTTCTTTTTGCTGGATAGAGTGAACCAGTTTACTGATGAACAACACCATCAGCCGCAGCATACATTAAACGCAATGGATGTAATTGAAGTAGATGAGCGTTACAAAAAACTGGCTGCATATCTTTTAAGCAATGTATTTATCGCAGAAAATGAAGAAGCGTTGCACAACAGTAACGGCGCTATTGTGCTGGAAAAGCATGGCAAATATGTAAAAGGTAAATATGCGTTAACCGGCGGAAGTGTGGGATTATTTGAAGGAAAGAAAATCGGTCGTGCGAAAAATCTTGAAAAATTGTATGAGGAGATAGTAACACAGGAAGCTGTGGTGAATGCATTGAAGGCCGACATCCAGGCACGTCACAATGAAGTGATTGTTTATAACCAGCAATTAAAAGAACAGGCTATCCGGCAAACACAGGATGCCATTAATCAAACTACCAACCAGGTATTTGCGCTGCAGAATAAAATAGAAAACTTTGCTTACCAGGAAGAAACAGGTAACAAACGTTTGACAGATCTTAGAGATCAGTTGCAAAACAATCACGACAGCATAGCTGATGTTCGTGAAGAATTGGAAAAGCTGAATACGCAACTGCAGGAATTGCAGAATAAATTACAGGAAGCCGAACAGGAATATGCATTGGCTGAGCAGGAATATAATTTTGCAAGTGCTGCTTACAACGACAGCAATCTGCAATATACCAAATTGCAAAGCAAGGTTAATGCCTTAAAGCAGGAGCATGATTTTAAGAGCGGTCAGTTAAAAGATTTAGGCTTACAGGTTGAAAGCAGTAAAACGCAGTTGGAAGATGCGCAGAAAAATATCACACAAACAATTGATGGTTTGCAACTCATTTCTGAAACCTTGATTGAAATAATGCGGAATAAGGATGAAGAAGAAAGAAAGCTGAATGAGGCAGACCAGGCTTATTACAATCACAGGAATATTTTAAATGAGAAAGAAGGTACTTTACGCCAGAAACAAAAAGCCAAAGAGCAGTTGGATCACTTGCTGAATGAAATTAAAGATAAGCTCAGTGAATTAAAATTGCAGTTGGCAGGTATGAAAGAGCGTTTGAGTGTAGAATTCAGGGTAGACCTGGATGCTATATTGGATGAACCTCGCACCACAGAAATACCTTTGGAAGATTTACAGTCTTCATGCGAGAGAATGAAAAAGCGTTTGGAAAATATGGGAGAGGTTAATCCAACTGCCATTGAAGCTTTCCAGGAAATGAAAAAAAGGTATGAATTTATTCTTGAACAAAAGAATGACCTCGTAACTGCTAAAGACGGGTTGCTGCAAACGATACAGGAAGTAGAATCTACCGCCAACCAGAAATTCCTTGAAACATTTAACGCGGTGCGGGAAAATTTCCAGAAAGTGTTTAAGGCATTGTTTACAGATGAGGATACCGCGGATGTGTTATTGGAAAATCCCGACAATCTTGCGGAAACCGGAATAGATATTGTGGCCAAACCCAAGGGTAAACGTCCATCTTCTATCAATCAATTAAGCGGAGGAGAAAAAACGCTTACAGCAACTGCATTGTTGTTCGCTATATATTTAATTAAACCCGCTCCTTTCTGTATACTGGATGAGGTTGACGCTCCGTTGGATGATGCCAACGTAGGCAAGTTTACCAAAATGATCAGACAGTTCAGTGAGAACTCTCAGTTCATTATTGTTACCCATAACAAAATGACGATGTCTACAGTAGATATTATTTACGGTGTAACTATGCAGGAGCCCGGTGTAAGTAAGTTGGTGCCTGTTGACTTTAGAGGGCTTAACTAGCATATTATTAATTCCGGGTTTCTCCCGGAATTAATGAAAATAGTTTTGGTTACTCTGGGTTGTACCCAGAGTGAATAATATTGAACCCTTCGGGTTCTGTACTCCAAAGTTCGATAGCTTAGAGGTTTGAGCGTATTACACGTATTAAATTAACATTTCCGCACGCCTCCCTGCATACGCAGTCAAACATTATCGAATATTTGGGTTGTGTACGCAAAGCCCGAAGGGCTTAATTTTTTATAAGGTGAAGCCGGCGGTTATAAAAATAAGAAATGCACAACTCCGAAGGAGTTGAATCCCCGCAATACGATTTGGAAAATTGATAGATTATGATGTAACTTTTCTTTATAAATGATTTATGGAAAAAGAAATCACCAAAAAATATTCCAACGGCGAAATCACTATTGTGTGGAAGCCTGCTATGTGTATTCACTCTACTATTTGCTGGAAACAAGCTACTGGCTTGCCTGATGTATTCAATCCACGCGAACGCCCATGGATAAAACTGGAAGGCGGAACAACCAGCCAAATAGAAGAACAGGTTAAAAAATGTCCAAGTGGTGCATTGAGTTTTTATTATAACGACAAAGCCGCAGATGAATCCAATATTGAAACAGATACAAGAATAGAAGTAATGCAGAACGGCCCCTTGCTGGTATACGGAAACATTACTATAAAAGACAGCCTGGGAGTAGAAACTAAAAAATATAAGGTTACTGCATTATGCCGTTGCGGACAATCTCAAAACAAACCCTATTGTGATGGATCGCATATAACGAGTGGGTTTAAAGGATGAATAGCTGTCAGCTTTCAGCCTTCAGCAATTGCCGGATGCGTGAAACGTGAAATGAGAGACGATAAACAATAAACTACAAACGATAAACTGGGTCTGTAAATTAAACTGTGTCAAAAAAATAATTTGCTGTAGCAAAAAGAGGCGGGACGGCTCCACTAAAAGAGCAGGAACCGCCTCTTTTTTGCGGCGTATTTAAAGAGCTGTTTTCATTCTGTCTCCAAAAATAATCTTTAATTGCGAGGCGGAGATAGCCCAGTTGCTTAATG
>JBGALP010000324.1:0-4810 GCA_044223805.1 Agriterribacter sp. | reverse complement strand
CTTTTGAGCATTACGATATTGAACCTGATATTGTTTGCCTCGGAAAAGGACTTGGCGCAGGCGTGATGCCTATTGCGGCTATGGTTACCCGTGATGCTTACAATATCGCGTCAGACGTTTCCCTGGGACATTATACACATGAAAAAAGTCCTTTAGGAAGTGTAGCCGCTAAAGCTATGTTAGATTATATCGCCCAAAACAATATCCTGGGCAAAGTAAATGATGATGCCGCCTTTATGAAAAAAAAATTGGCGTTCCTAAAAGAAAAATATCCGTTGATAGGAGATATAAGAGGGATAGGATTGCTTTGGGGAATTGAGTTGGTAACCAATAGGGATACAAAAGAAAAAGCGATTGAGCAATCAGAATATATTTTATATGAATGCCTGAAAAATGGTTTGAGTTTTAAAATTTCGCAGGGGAATGTATTGCAACTCTCTCCTCCGTTAACCATTACAAGATCTCAACTGACAGAAGCACTCACGATAGTGGAAAATGCGATAGCTAAATTCTCTTGATAAAAAATGGGGCGTTAACCTCTTTCTGCCGTACGCACTTTTCAGTGCCAGAAAGATATCAACGCCCCTCTGGTATCTTACAAATGCGAGGTTTTACCGCACAGCATATATCCAACAGATAATCCTACAAATCTTGTATTGTATTTTTGATGATCTGCATTATAGCCGGAAATATTGCTTAAGCCCTGCATATAGTTAGCGCTTAATAAAAGTCCGTTATTAAATTTATAACCTAAAGTTGCGTTAGCGCCAACTTCAAATCTTTTAAACTGAGATTCCTGTCCGCCACCTTCTGCATCTTCTTTCTTATATAAATTCGTAGCATCCTGTCCATCGGTTTTGCTTTTGGCAGATAAGCCGTAAGAAAGATTTGGACCAATTCCGGCAAAGAATCCACCTGTTTTGTATAAAACGTTTACAGGCACATCTATTGCATACAGGTTGAGTTTTGACTGCGATGTCATAACAACGCTTTTTGAATTGAAGAGCAACTGAGGTTGAACTGAAAATTGCTTGGATAATGAAATGTCGGCAAGACCACCAACATGAAATCCAACACCTGAAATCTGCTGTCTTCCCCATTCGCCATCCTGTTTGCTTTTTAGAGAGAGATTGTTTTGCTGAATACCAGCTTTGATACCAAATGAAACATTCTGAGCTTTCACAGTTGCGCAGCTAATAGCAAGCGCACTAAATACTACAATTGTTTTTTTCATTGATTTGGGTTTTTTGTAATGCATCTTTTTTTATTTTCGATGCAGCCTCGTTAACGGTTATGCATTACTGTAATTGCATGTAGCTATATAATTACAGATTAGTTTTACCATGCGTTAAATAAATAATAACTTTTAACAATAAACTTTTCGTTATTTCGTGCGGGTTATAATAAATTGATATACAAAAGACTGCATGCATTTGGCTAGTCATCATACATACAAACTGCTTATCGTTGTTTTATTTTGCTTGGTAGCACAGCATTTAAATGCACAACATTTTCTTCCTCCATCAGAAGTATACAGGCAAGACAGGTTGAAAAAAGTAGTGATTACAGAAGCAGCTATTACTACTGCGGTGAGCGTGGGTCTATATTATTTGTGGTACAAAAAATTTCCAAGGAGTAAATTTCATTTTTTTAATGATAACAGGGAATGGCTGCAGATGGACAAAATCGGGCATGCTACAACAGCTTACAATGTTGGCGTGTTGCAATATGATATGATGCGCTGGTGTGGTGTTGAAAAAAATGACGCTATTATTATAGGTTCAGCAACAGCATTAGGAGGCTTAACTATTATTGAATTGCTGGATGGCTTCTCTACGCATTGGGGATTTTCAAAAGGAGACATGTTAGCCAATCTTGTCGGCACGGCTATTTTCGCATCGCAGCAACGTTGGTGGGATCAGCAAAGAATCAGTATGAAATTTTCGGCTCACCTGTCGCCCTATGCGCAATATCATAGTGGAGAGTTGGGCAATAATTTTACCTCTCGTATATTAAAAGATTATAACGGGCAGAGTTACTGGTTATCGTTTAATATAAAATCGTTTCTTCCTGCATCATCTTCTTTTCCCGCCTGGCCGGCTATTTCGGTTGGTTACGGAGCAGATGGAATGACCGGGGGGCATCAAAATCCATTGGTTGTAAAAGGAGTAACTATTCCATCTTTCGAACGTACGAGAAGATTTATGCTATCAGCCGATGCTGATCTTTTCAGAGTAAGATCTAATGCGCCTGTAAATGCGTTAACGTATATTGTTAAACCATTTAAGTTCCCCTCTCCTACTATTGAAATAAATTCAAAAGGAAAACTCAAGGGATATGCACTATACCATTAGCACAGGGTTAAACCTATAAGGTTCGCAGGGCTGCTTAGCTGGGCGGCAAACCTTATAGGTTTTTCCCACCAGGAGCTGCCAATAATTGATTTCTTCATTTACAGTATCTTTGCGCTTATGTCGGCGTCAAGAACAGTAGCTTTTCACACATTGGGATGCAAGCTTAATTTTTCAGAAACATCTACCCTCTCCCGCATGCTGGAAAGCGAAGGTTTTCAGAAAAAAGAATTTGATGACATTGCCGATGTATATGTAATCAACACCTGCTCGGTAACTGATAATGCCGATAAAGAGTGCCGTCACCTGGTTCGGCGCATACAACGCCGTTCTCCTGAAAGCCTGGTGGTAATTACAGGCTGTTATGCGCAGCTTAAACCAAAAGAAATCGCGGAAATTGAAGGTGTGGATCTTGTATTAGGCGCAGCGGAAAAATTTAACATCGCTACGCATCTTAAAGAATTGTCGAAAGGTGATTCTACAAAAATTTCCAGTTGCGATATTGATGAAGTAAAAGGTTTTAACAGTTCTTACTCGCTTAACGACAGAACCCGCACTTTTTTAAAAGTACAGGATGGATGCGATTACAACTGTTCTTTTTGCACTATACCCCTGGCAAGGGGAAAAAGCAGGAGCGATACCATTGCTAATGTAGTAGCAAATGCAAAACAACTTGCCACTACAGGCGTAAAAGAAATAATATTAACGGGCGTAAATCTTGGCGACTTTGGTATTAATGAAACCGACGCATCTACGGGATTAAAAAGAAAGGAAGACTTTTTTGAACTGATACAACAACTGGATGAGGTGGAGGGAATAGACCGGTACAGAATTTCTTCTATTGAGCCAAACCTCCTTTCCAACGATATCATTTCATTTGTGGCGCAAAGCAAAAAGTTTATGCCGCATTTTCATATTCCGTTGCAAAGCGGAAACAACCGCATATTAGGATTGATGAGGCGCAGGTACAAGAGAGAATTATACGCCGAAAAAGTTGCTGCTATTAAATCGGTTATGCCGCATTGCTGTATTGGCGCTGATGTTATTGTGGGTTTTCCCGGAGAAACAGAAGAGGACTTCAAAACAACATTTGATTTTCTGCATACCCTTGATATCTCTTACCTTCATGTATTCACTTATTCTGAACGAGATGCTACAGCGGCACTTGCCATAAAACCCGTTGTGCCTGTTAATGTAAGACATGCGAGAAATAAAACATTGCGCAACCTGTCATACATGAAAATGCAATATTTCGCAACGCAGCATTCGGGACAAACAAGAAACGTTTTGTTTGAAAAGATGGACAAAAATGGTATGATGGAAGGATATACAGATAATTATATAAAAGTTACCATCCCTCACCGCCAGGAGTACGTAAATGCTATTACAGCGTGGACAATATAACAGCTGCGCCTTAGCTTTTTTGTATTAACATTGCTAAGATTCATCACTGAGCAAAAAGGATCAACCAAAGGAGGAGTTACACAGATGAAAAAGTTTCAGGCAACCATTAAATTTACTATGGACGATAATTTTATGTCGTTAATACCCAAACACAGGGAATACATTAATACACTTATTGAAAGTAACGTAATTGATCAGTATGTGGTAACTATGGAGTCACAAAAAATATGGATTACATTTTCAGCCAAAAATAAAAGAGAAGTAAAAAAACATCTTACAGGCTCTCCCCTGTTTAAATACTGGACTTTTGAAATAGAAGAACTGGTGGTGGTAGATGGGCAATTGCACAGGCTGCCGGCAGTGCAGCTGAACTAGTGAAGTGAATAGTGAATTGTCAATCAATGTCGTTTACTTAAGACATTTCTTATGTTCACCTGATTAGATAAATTGTTGATTGCCTCAAGCCGGCGGGCTTCGTATCCGAAACGCCACTGCTTTTTGCTTTGAGGAGATCCATCATCTTCATATTGCTATTCTTCCATTCCTTTAATCAGCAGTAGTGCAAAGCTAACGCAAAAAAAGGTGGCTTATTCGGATACTGGTTTCAGTGCGAAAATAGCTTGCTATATGATTTTCAAAATGTAAGACCTTATAAAATTTCATTGGAGTTAAGTCAACAACATTGAATGGTTATTACCCGAAGGGAGACTTGACACCTGCTATACTTATTCATTCGGATGGTTCTTCTGTCATTATTTTCGTTGAAGCATACATAAAATCCTGGGTAGTAATACAGTTGTTCATCTTTTCCAATAACTCTTGGCTAAAATTTTGGTATTCTATCAGAAAGTATTAGATGATCAAATTCAGTAATAATATTCATAGTTCATGAGACATGAATTCAATAACACATAAGTTATTACCAGCTCCCTCCCGCTCCACCACCACCAAAGCTGCCGCCGCCAAAGCCACCAAATCCACCTCCCCCGGAACTGCCGCCTCCGCCTCCGCTCCATCCTCCTCCTCCACTGCTTCCGCCACCACCGCCAGGGAAC
>JBGALP010000323.1:0-4838 GCA_044223805.1 Agriterribacter sp. | reverse complement strand
ATTAAACAGGATTGGAGCGCTATTAAGCGATCCATGCATTACTTGTTTTGGGTATCGTTTGCAGGCATCACATTATTCAATACATTTATTTATATAGGTGGGCATTATACCACGGCTATTAATCTTGCCTTAATAGGTACCACATCTTCACCCATTATTGCCATTATACTGGCGAGAATTTTTTTGAGAGAGCAGGTAGGATGGTTAAAACTAATAGGAATGTTTTTATGTGTAGCAGGTGTATTGTTTTTATTAAGCAGAGGAGAGTGGAAAAACCTGGTGAATTTTCATTTCAGTGTTGGTGATAAATGGGTAATTGTTGGAGCCACCTGTTTTGCCATATACAACGTGCTTACCAGGAAAAAACCTGCGGCCATTTCAGGGATCAGTTTTCTCGGTGTTATTTTCAGTCTTGGCACTATATTACTCATTCCATTTTATGCGTTGGATCTCACGTATGCACCACCAATACATTGGAGCGCTAATCTTGTATACATCATTTTATTTCTCGGCATAGGATCGTCTGTTATATCTTATCTTTTATGGAACAAGGCTATTCAGCGGCTGGGCGCCGGGAGAACCGCCATATTCGGCAACCTGCTTCCCATCTTCAGTAGTATTGAAGCAGCATTGATATTGAATGAATCATTTACCTGGGTACATATTGTAGGAATGATATTGGTTTTTGCAGGTATTCTGCTGGCTAACTTCAGTTTGTTTCGTGCAAAGCCGGCGCAGGCGTAAATACATTTTTTGTTATAGGCCAATCTTTTCATAGCGTCGTCTGTTGCCACGCTCGGTTCATCGTTCGGTTTTTATGGCGTCGCAAGGCTCGCATAACTTCAAACGCTATTGATTTTATCTTTTCTTTATAATTCAATCTATCAACCTCTTGCCGTCTTTGCGAGGTTTGCGTAGCTTACCGAAGCAATCTTTACGAAAATGCAACGACATTAAGCGCTTGCTAATACAATTTTCCTAATTAATGTCAGGAGACTGCTTCTCCCGCCTGAATATTCGATTAGCTCAAATTTTCGTGCTGGCGGGATCGCAGTGACGACAGAGAAAGTACAGGTGATTGGAACTCACTTCTTCATCATTCTCAAAAAACGTATAATCAAAAAAACAGAAGCCAATGTAAGTCCGATAATAAAACCCAGCCAGATGCCAGCTGCTTCCATGTTAAAGGTAAAAGCAAATAGGTAACCCGCAGGTATACCCACCACCCAATATGCTATAATAACAAGTATCGTCGGGATTTTTACATCCTTTATACCACGAAGTAATCCAGCTCCTATGGCTTGCGTGCTGTCTGATATCTGGAAGATGGCGGCATACAATAATAACAAAGCCGCAAGTTCAATTACCTGTTCATTCTTATTAAAAAATACAGGTAACTGATTTCGCAGTAAAGAAAAAGCAATGGCGCAAAATATACCATAACACAATGCAGTGATCAGTGTACTGCGTCCTATAACGGAAATCATTAAACGATCATTTCTTCCATACGCATTACTTACTCTTATAGAACCCGCCTGCGCCAGTCCCATCGAAACCATGAAGGTGAATGAGGCACAACTCAAGGCAATCTGATGTGCTGCCTGCGCCACGGCGCTGATAGTACCTATCATAATACCTGATACCGCGAAAGCGCCAGCTTCCATTCCTATTTGTAAACTACTCGGAACACCTATGTGCAATAATTCTTTCAGGGTCTTCCATTTCAGTTTCCATTGCCTGCTGCTTACCGCCATATACCTGCTGAATGTTTGATGTTTCACCACTACCATTGCCAACGCAATAAATATTATAGTTCTTGTAATGAGCGTAGCCCAACCCGCGCCTACCAATTCAAGCCGTGGAAAGCCAAGGTTGCCGTAAATCAACAACCAGTTCAAAAATATGTTTACAGGCATTCCGCATAAAGAAAGCAGCATCGCCGTGCGTGTATATTCTAACCCATCTGTAAACTGCTTTAAAGTCATAAAGAGCAACATAGGTATAATAGATATCCCCATCAATTGCATAAAGGGCATAGCTAATGTTACTACTTCGGCATCCTGTCCTAAATGGCGTAATACATCTTTGCCTAATAAAAGTGAAAGCGATATAATAACAGCCGTAAAAGCACACAAGCAAAAGCCATTAAAAAAATAATGTGATACCAGTTGTCCATCACGTCTGCCGTGTGCCATTGAAACCATCTGCGAAACAGAAATAGTCATACCAATACCAATTACAAAGGGAATGTTCATTGCATTGATGACCAGTGCGGATGCTGCCAGCTGTTTGTAGTTAATTGCACCTACCATAGCTGCATCAATAATATGCAAAGCCATTTGTGCCAATTCGCCTATTATAATCGGAAAAGCAAGCTTTATTGTTTTAGCGGCTTCTGTTCGTAACATATACATTAGTTTACCAATCGTTACTCATTCAGTTTTCAGCAGGGTAGATGCAGACAATATTACAGGTTTTATGTTACCGGCTAATATTCTCTTACGTGTATTGAATACTTATTCCCTTTTTACGGTAGCATTATTACAAAAAAAATCCGAAGCCGTTTGCGAGGCTTCGGATAATCTTTTTGCTTTTGTATAATTATTTCAGCTTCGCTACTTCATCGTCGTAATACTTCTTTGTGAAAATCACATCAGGAAGATTATTATACCAATTGGACTCGTGCTCAATAGACAACATGCCGTTAAAGCTTTGTCTTTTCAATTCTGCCAATACAGCAGGAATATCTATCACACCTTTACTAACAATAGTATCCGCAGCTTGGGGATCGTCAAACTTCACTATATCCTTAAGGTGTGCACCAAAAATGTGCCCTTCCAGCTTTTTAAGACAATCAACAGGATTGTATCCATTGCGTGCCCAGTGACCAATATCAGCACAAGAACCGATATTGTTATGACCTTTAACCGCTGCCAGTACTGAATCCGGAGCTGAATAAGCATTGGGTTTTGGATGATCGTGAATGGCAACTTTTATTTCGTAAGCGCCGGCAAGGCTATCTACCACATCCCACTGATCTTTTTTAGGCTCAGCAGTAATGTAACTTAATCCAAAATCTTTTGCCAGGTCAAATGCTTTTACCCATTCCGCTTTGTTAGCAGGGCTTATTACACCCATCGCTACTATGCTTATGCCTTTTGATTGCAGCAGCGCCTTCAGTTTTGCACGGGTAGCCGCATTCATTTCAGGTCCAAAATTACCGGTCATTCCTCCACCAAGTTTCTGACCAAAAAATGCTTCAATACTTTTTATGCCTGCACTGTCCACTTTATTTAAAGCATCAGCAACAGAAAACATTCTGAACGTCCACATTTGAACACCCAATTTAAAGTTAGCAGTGCTTCCGGTGCTTACAGGTGCTGCCGTGGCAGTATCGCCTTGTTTGCTTGTGGTATCTTCTGCGGTTGCAGATGATGAATTACCGCTATTGCATGAGGTTAAAGCTGATAAACCCAGCAGTGATATAAAAATGCCGGCAATCAATTTCATGTGTAAAATTTAAAAGTGAATAATAAAATAATATTAATCAAGGATGGCAAAAGTATAGATTAATTTAAAAAACACGATGGTTTGTTTTTTAAGCTTATATCCTATTATTATTCCAGTTGTTGTTGCATCTTCTTTACACGATCTTCCAGTTTTTCAGAAGTAAGGCTCTCCCGCATACTATCTACCTTAATAGGAAAACAAAATGGCGTAAAGCGCTGCGGAAACGTAATAATAATATCAGACTGCTGAATGCGTTCCAGCATATTTCTCAATCTCACTTCTTCCATCTGTTGGTCCATTACTTCATTGTATGCCTGCCTTATGAGTAAGTTGTCGGGTTCGTACTCTGCAAACACCTTAAACAACAAACCTGCAGATGATTGCAGATGTCTAGCTTTTTTTTGCTCCCCTGGAAGTCCCTGAAAAATCAGCCCGCCAATAACGGCAATATCCCTGAACTTTCGTTTAGCCATTTCTGTTGCATTTACGCTACGCTGTATGTCTTCAAAAAGAAATTCAGGAGAAAACAATTCGTATACATTGGTATCATCTACGGGTATAGGTTGATCACTCAATAATTCAAACCCATAATCATTCATGGCAAAAGAAAACGTAATTGGGGTTATCCGGCTGATACGCCATGCAAGAATAGCAGCCATAGCTTCATGCACTAATCTTCCTTCAAAAGGATATACAAAAAGGTGATAGCCCTCACGTGTTTCTATATGTTCTATCAATAACTGATTATGTTTGGGTACCCGCGACAAATCAGATTGTAAATCGAATAACGGTTTGAGTACACTTATCTCAATATCCAGGTTCTTTATGTTTTTTGTTCCCGCTTTATCCAGCGTTTCCCTCAGCTTTCTTCCAAGGTTTGCGGATAACGGCATTCTTCCACCCTGCCAGCTTGGTACAATGGACTTTTTCGCGTTTGATTTTCTAACCAACACGGTCATATCTTTTATACCTACCAGTTCCAGGTTGCGCCCGGCAAGTGTGAATACTGTTCCTGGGTCAAGTCTTGAAATGAACCATTCTTCTATAACACCGATAAAACCTCCGCTCTGGAATTTTACTTTCAGCATGGCTTCGCTCACGATGGTGCCTATATGCAAACGGTGGCGCATAGCCGTTCTTCTGTTAATAATACGATAGAGGTTATCAATGATCTCTACTTTTTTATATTCATCATATTGCTGCAATGCCACGCCGCCTGCAGTAATGAATTGCAGCATCTGCAACCATTCATCATGTGTAATGTCTTTATAGCAATAAGTAGATTTTATTTCTTTATAAATAACTTCGGCATCAAATCCATCAGATAC
>JBGALP010000322.1:0-4843 GCA_044223805.1 Agriterribacter sp. | reverse complement strand
GAACGCGCCTGCAGGCAGTGTTATTGTTCCTTCAGCGTGGAGACCGGATGTAAATAATCTTAAAAACTTTTTGCAGACAGGAAATTCACTCACCAATAATGTAGCGCTTGTCGGCGCCAATGAACATGGCGATTTCAGGCTCAGTTATACCAACCTTAATCAAAAAGGAATTGTTCCCAACACAGACCTGCAAAGAAATACCGTATCAATTTCAGGCGGCTATCATCTTACCGATAAATTATCTGTACGGGCATTTGTAAGTTATATCAAAAGTGAGAGCGACAACAGACCTTCTATCAGTTATGGAACAGAAAGCATCATGTTCCTTTTTAATTGCTGGATGCCTTCCTCTGTTCAGATCGGTGAATTGAAACGGCTTTGGCAAAAGGGGCTTAACAACCAGCAGCAATACAATTGGAATTATAACTACCACGACAACCCCTACCTTACCGTATACCAAAATACAAATGGACAGTATTACGACAGGATAATAGGAAACGTTGTATTAAAATATGACTTTACCAACTGGCTCAGTCTACAGTTGCGTACGGCTACCGACTGGAGTCACGAGCTCCGCGAATACCGCCGCGCATTCAGTACACAGCGCTTCCCCTATGGCGAGTATAGGGAAACCGGCATCGTAAATGAAGAGCGCAACAGCGATCTGTTGCTTACCGCCAACAAGGCCATTAATAAAGATTTTGAATGGAGCGCCACAGTAGGCGGAAACCGGATGCAGCAGACCTCGAGGTTTAATGAACAGGTTGCAGGCCAATTGAATATTCCTGGCATCTACAGCATGAATAATTCCCGCATCGCCATCGTATCCGAACAGAATAATTTAGCCAAACGCATTAATAGCGTATATGGTTCTGCCGGGTTATCATACAAAAATAGATTGTTCCTTGATTTTACCGGACGTAACGACTGGAGCAGCGCTTTAACGCTACCCGAAAATCTTAAAGCATTGGGCAAAGAAGATAATTCTTATTTCTATTCTTCTGTTGCACTAAGTGCTATTGTAAGTGATATGATACAATTACCAAAAGCAATCAGTTTTCTTAAACTGCGGGCCAGCCTTGCACAGGTAGGTAATGATACCGATCCCTTCGCTTTCACACAAACGTATAGCCGCAGTGAACCATTTGGGTCATCACAGATTTATGGCGAAACAGCCAGCCTTGCCAATCTTAATCTGAAACCGGAAATCAGTTCCGCGTATGAGTTCGGAACAGATATCCGTTTTCTCAACAACCGCATAGGACTGGATGTTACTTACTACCAAAGCCGTACTAAAAACCAGATCCTTAATATTCCATTGTCCGGTTCATCTGTCCGGTTCATCCGGCTATAATTCAAGGATCATCAATGCGGGATTGATCAAAAATTACGGTATGGAAGCAACGCTTACTGTAAAGGCTATTAAGAAAAAGAATTTCAGTTGGGATGCCTTTATCAATTTTTCTACCAACAGAAGTACGGTGGTAAGATTGAGTGACGGACTGAAAAATTATGTAATGGCAACCGAAGAAGCGGTAAGTATAGAAGCAAGAGTAGGAGAACGGATGGGAGGCATATACGGTATAGCCTATGCCAGGGTACAGAATACAGATGCTAATGCGCCCTATTACGATGCCAGTGGTAAAAATGTAGGGCAACAGGTCTTTGGTGCCAATGGTAGGCCGGTTGGTACTACCAACAGAGTTAAGCTTGGCAATTACAATCCTGATTGGCTGATGGGCATCGGCAACAGTTTTAATTACAGAGGTGTGCGTTTAAGTTTCCTGTTTGATATCCGCCAGGGAGGTGAACTGTATTCCTTCACACAAACTGTAGGTCGCGAGGGCGGTATATTAATAGAAACATTGGAAGGCAGGGCAGACGGGTATGATATTTCCAAACCAGGCAACGGTGTTATAGGTGCCGGAGTGGTACAAACATCTCCCGGCGTTTTTGTACCAAATACAACGAAGCTTGAACCGCGCCAATGGCATTCTGCCTATACTGGTGGCCGTGGTATAGCGGAAGGGGTAATGTTCGACGCGTCCTTTATAAAGTTGCGCGAACTGCAGATCGGGTATACGATCCCTGACAAAGTATTTGGTAAAGTGCCGCTACGTGGCACCACCATATCACTGGTAGGAAGAAATCTTTTTCTCTGGTCAGACGTACCGCATGTAGATCCTGAAACAATGGCCTACAAAGGTGGTACGGCTATGCCTGGTATTGAATACATGAGTCTACCTTCTTCACGCAGTTATGGCATTAATCTCAGTTTCAAATTATAATAACCCAAAAAACAAATCAAATGAAACTGCTTAAGACATTATTCGTTCTGTTGATACTGATTAGCGCAGGTTGCCGTAAAGATTTTGAAGATACGAATACCAATAAAAACAATCCTACAGATGTAACGCCCGATCTTTTATTAAGCGGTGTTATAAAAAATATGCTGGATGCACAGGTAAACGAAGCATGGTCTATTGGAAATATTGTAGTGCAGCATCATTCCAAGATCCAGTTTGTAAATGATGACCGCTATGGCTGGAATGAAAGAAGCGGGATGTGGGGAACCGTGTATAATAATTACCGCAACCTGCAGAACCTGTTTTTGAAAGTAGAAGACGATCAGTCAAACCCTTATTACAGTGTTGGGCTGATCTTGAAATCATGGATGTTTTCATTGGTTACCGATGCTTATGGCGATGTGCCGTATAGTGAGGCGGGTAAAGCAAAAACAGAGGGCATCTATCAACCGGTGTATGATGCACAGGAAGCTATTTATACCGGTATCCTGGCTGATCTTAAAAAAGCCAACGAATTACTGGCAGCGCCCAATGCAGCGGTTACACTTAACGGTGATATATTGTATGGAGGTGGTGCTACAGGACTGATGAAGTGGAGAAAGCTGGCGAATTCCCTGAGGCTCCGCTATCTGCTCCGCATTTCAAACAAGAAAGATGTATCCGCGGACATGCAGGCTATTGTGGGTGATGCGGTGAATAATCCCATTTTTGAAAACAATAGCGATAACGCGGCATTGACTTATTTACCCGCCGCGCCCAATCAGTGGCCGCTGTATGGAACAAGAGTGGGAAGCTTTGATGAATTCAGGGTAAGTAAAACACTCACCGACAGGCTTACCACGTTGAATGATCCACGCATCAAAGTATTCGGGAGACCTACGCAGGCATCCGTAATCGCTGGGTCGCCTGAAATAAAGGGAGCGCCTAATGGACTGAGTGATGTAGACGCGCTGGCATATAACGGTGGGGTGCAGGGTGTATCAAGAGTGGGGTACACTTTTGCCTGCCTGGTATGCGGCGATCAGGGTCAGGCACCCCCGGCACCTGCCGCGGCACGCGCTTTATTGATGACCTACGCGGAACTTCGCTTTATATTGGCTGAAGCGGCCCAAAAAGAATTGATTACAACCGGCGATGCGGCTACATATTATACAGAAGGCGTTACAGCTAATTTCGACTATTGGTTATCCGTAGTGCCTGAATCCTACAATCTTGATATAGCTATGCCTGCGGGATATCTGGCTCAAGGCACAGTAGCCTATACCGGCAGCGATGATGAAAAGCTAGCGAAGATTGCGTTGCAGAAATGGATAGCATTGTATTTTAACGGACTGGAAGCGTGGTTCGACTGGCGGAGAACAGGAATGCCTGAAGTTATTCCGGGACCTGCCAACCTCAACAACAATAAAGTTCCTATAAGATATATTTATCCGTTAAGCGAACAGTCGCTCAATACCGATAACAGAGCTGCTGCTGTGCAACGGCAGGGCAATACAGATGATATCAATACAAAAATCTGGCTATTACAACCCTAACTCAATATCGTTAAGTGTCATGGCCCACGGGTATTATATCCGATGGGTCATTTTTTTTAGTGCACGAATAGTCCTGGCAAAAATTATAGTAAAGAAAAAAGCCATTGCTGCAGGTTGGAACGCAATAATTTCAGCGCCTTCGTCATATGCGCCTGAACGGTTTTGCCGGAGATATCTAATTGACTGGAAATCTGTTTTTCAGAGAGTCCCTGTTCCCTGCTCAAACGAAATACCAATTGACATTTTTCAGGAAGCTGCAACATGCCCGCCTCCAGTTCCTGCCGGGTAGATTCATAATCTACTTTTTCTAATATATTGTTATAATGGTTACCGCCCGTTCTTGAAAACTGAAAATTATCGGCTTCCTTTTGTCTTTTCTGACGTGTGAGCATGGTGATAATCTCATATTTTACACAGGTAGAGATATAGGTGTTGAAAGTATTTTTAATAGCAATTTTTTCACGCGATCGCCAGATCTTCATGAAAACATTTTGTACTACTTCTTCTGCTTCTGGCTCAGAATGGAGTAAATGCATACTGTGAATGAGGAGTTTTTCCCAGTACCTGTCATATAATATTTCAAATGCAGCGCTGCCGTTTTGCCCGGCAAGCATTATAACAAGTTGTTCGTCGTTGTATTGATGTAAAGCAGTCACTGGTAAAAGAGGATAAAACAAAAGTAACACGATAAAAAACAGCCATCTTTTTCACAGTGTTAATTTACAATTATTTCTTTAGTAAAGGAAGAATTGAAGCAATATTCCGATTGAAAAAATAGCCCACCAAATGGAAACTTTTAGCAGGATGTTAAGCTGGCAGGAAGAATGCATGTGATTGTCTTATCAATAATAATGGTGGGGAGACGAAGTTTCCAAAGGCAAAAAAATCTGTACCGCTTTAAAAAACTTATCAGAAAACTTTGCGGCTGATAAGCTTTACTACTCTACCAGGTCCAAAAGAGATACATCCAAAGGTTTATGCATTTCTTTACTGGCTGCTTCG
>JBGALP010000321.1:0-4852 GCA_044223805.1 Agriterribacter sp. | reverse complement strand
TGCTGAAGGGGTGTTACTAATATTCCAGCATCTATTAATCCATCTTTCAAAGCCTTTATGATCATATCGGTTGTCATTTCGCTCACCACCAATTTTACCAGCGTATGCCTGAGTGCAAATTCCTGGATGAATAAAGGCAACAGATATGGCGCTAATGTAGGTATAATGCCTAACCGTAAGTCACCTGTAAGCACTCCCTTTTTACCCTGCACTAACTCTTGTAGTGCATTTCGTTGAGACAGGATAACCCTGGCCTGAGTGATGATTTCCTTTCCCGTTTCTGTTGGTATCACAGGCTGTTTGCTTCTGTCAAAAATAATTACGCCCAGCTCTTCTTCAAGCTTTTGAATTTGCATACTAAGCGTTGGTTGTGTAACAAAGCAATGATCCGCGGCTAAAGTAAAATGACGCAAAGTGTCGAGCGCTATAACATATTCCAATTGAGTAAAAGTCATATATACATTTCATAGAGAAAACCTATGAATGATTAAAATTAATCAATCTATCCAATAACATCCATTACGATAATCGTGATAATTTATAATTGAAGAAGTAAAACTTAAACCAGGAAATGGTATATGCAGATTTATTTTCTATTAATAACATAAAAAAACCCAGCATTAGAAAATGCCGGGCATCTTTGTGTAGATTTTTTCTATACCCTTTATCTATTTAGGATTTAAAACTACAAAATCAGTTGTTAAGGATTCCTAAAAATGTAATAAGCATTTGATAAAATAGTAGCATGATGTTTTTTTAAAACACGTAGGTTTGTGGCGCAAAAGAACATATCATGAACGAAAAAATTGTTGAAAGAATAAGGCTGGAGCTTGAGGATATTCGCAATAACGGTTTATATAAAATGGAACGCATTATTGAAAGTCCCCAAGGTGCAGATATTGAAGTTTCTTTACCCGGTAAAGAAGGCGTGAAGCGTGTCATTAATCTTTGTGCTAATAACTATCTTGGTTTATCCTCCCATCCCCAGGTAATTGAAGCAGCTAAAAAATATATTGACAGCAGAGGCTATGGATTGAGTAGTGTACGGTTTATTTGTGGCACCCAGGATATTCATAAAGAACTTGAACAAAAGATATCCCGTTTCCTCGGAACAGAAGATACCATTTTATATGCTGCCGCTTTTGATGCTAATGGCGGCGTATTTGAACCGCTTTTTGATGAAAAAGACGCTATCATATCAGATGCGCTTAACCACGCTTCTATTATTGATGGCGTAAGACTTTGCAAAGCGCAACGCTTCAGGTATAATCATAATGATATGAATGACCTGGAAGAAAAGTTAAAAGAAGCACAATCTGCACGCAGCCGGATTATTGTAACAGACGGCTCATTCAGTATGGATGGAACTATAGCACAACTGGATAAGATTTGCGAATTGGCCGATACATATGATGCAGCAGTAATGATTGATGAATGTCATTCAAGCGGCTTCTTAGGTAAAACTGGCCGGGGAACACATGAATACAGAGGCGTTATGGGCAAAATAGATATTATTACCGGCACATTGGGTAAGGCATTGGGTGGTGCATCGGGTGGTTTTACCAGCGGTAGAAAAGAAGTGATAGAAATGTTGCGGCAGCGTTCACGCCCCTATTTGTTTTCTAATACAGTAGCGCCAAGTATTGTGGGAGCATCAATAGCGGTGTTGGATATGTTGAGTGAAACAACCACACTGCGCGATAAGTTGGAATGGAATACCAAATATTTCAGAAGCAAGATGACGGAAGCAGGTTTTGATATAAAACCCGGCGATCATCCTATTGTACCTATTATGTTGTATGATGCAGTGTTGGCTCAAAATATGGCAGCCCGTTTACTGGAAGAAGGGATCTATGTTATTGGCTTTTTCTTTCCCGTAGTTGCAAAAGGGCAGGCACGCATACGTGTGCAGTTGAGCGCCGCTCACGAGCAACATCATCTTGATAAAGCTATAGCGGCTTTTACCAAAGTAGGTAAAGCGCTTGGTGTACTTAAATAAGGGTTTTTATATTGATCTTTAATCCATTTAAACATTTTATAACCAATCAATAGTAATGACAACAAAATATATTACTGTCTTTGTTTGTTTAATTTTTACATTCCTTTTCTCATCCTGCTCCATAAATAATGTGGCAGAAGATGATTCATTAAAAAAATATTTTACTGAAAATAATGTAGATGGATGTTTTGCCATGTTCGATAATGGGCGTGGAGAATTTAAAATGTATAATCTTAAACGAGATACTGCCCGTTATCTTCCTGCATCCACTTTTAAAATAGTAAACTCCTTAATTGCCCTGCAAACGGGCGTATTAACGAGCGATAGCACTATTATTAAATGGGATGGTATTGAAAGACCTAATAAGAACTGGAACCAGGACCTTAGCCTCGCAAGCGCTTTTAAATATTCTTCTGTACCACATTTTCAGGAAATAGCAAGGCGCATTGGCAGAAATGAAATGCAGAAGTGGATTGACAGCATTAGTTATGGCAATAAGAATATAGGACCTGCTATAGATTCATTCTGGCTTGATAATTCTTTATTAATATCGCCCGATGAAGAATTAGGATTGGTTAAACAACTGTACTTTGATAAGCTACCATTTAGAAAAGGGATACAGGAAACGGTAAAAATGATGATGCTGCAGGAAGATAACAGTAACTATAAGCTAAGCTATAAAACCGGCTGGGGATATAATAAAGAAAAAAATTCTATAGGTTGGGTAGTAGGTTGGATAGAGGAAAACAGGCACCCTTATTTTTTTGTATTAAATATTGAATCAGCCAATCCTGATGCCGATATAGCTACCATAAGATCAAATATGCTGAAAGGTATTCTTAAACAACTCGGCTTTTTCGAAGGTAAAATGTAAAGCATTTATCTGGCAGACAGTTTGCATATGAGGTATAATACAATTTTAAAATTATTTTTTGTTTAGGTTCGAACATATAGAATACTTATTAGTGCTGTTGCTGGTACCTGTAATAATATTTCTATTTGCAGCGGTATTGCAATGGAAGAAAAAAACCTCCCGTAAAATAGGTGATGAAAAATTAGTAGCTCAACTTATCAAAAACTTTCTTCCCAAAAGGTTTCTGCTCCGTTTTTGTATTGTAGCCGGATGCTTTGCAATATTGGTTTTTGGCGCAGCAAATCTGCAATCCGCTACCCAGGTTGAAAACGGCAGCAGGCAGGGAATAGATATGATGATTGCATTAGACGTAAGTAAAAGCATGTTGGCTCAGGACGTTAAACCAAGCAGGTTAGAACGGGCAAAACAACTTGCCACCAGGTTAATGGACCAATTACAGAACGACAGGATAGGATTGGTGATTTTTGCCGGCAGATCGTACCTGCAAATGCCATTAACTGCGGATCATATCGCCGCTAAATTATACATCAATAATGCCAGTCCAGACGCCGTACCCACGCAGGGTACAGTTATTGCGGATGCGCTGCGGTTATGCAATACCGGTTTTAACGCAAAGGATAAAAAATATAAAGCCATTTTGTTGATTACCGATGGAGAAGACCATGACGAAAATGCTATAAAAACTGCCAAAACACTTGCGGAAAATGGTGTAATCATTAATACAATTGGCGTAGGAACGACAGAAGGTTCACCGATAATTAATCCTATATCGGGAGATAATAAAAGAGATTTACAGGGAAATGTAATTATTTCAAAACTGAATGAGCAGGAGCTAATAGATATTGCCCATGAAGCAAATGGTGTGTATCAGCAATTAAACGATATAGACACGCAAGTGGAAAAAATAACAACTCAAATCTCGTCAATGGAGCAGAAAACCATCCGCGATAATAGTTTGTTGAACTACAGAAGCTTTTTTCAATGGTTTTTAATTGTGGCGCTGGCTGCTTTAACAGGTGAGCTATTTATTTCGGAAAGAAAAAACAGCGTATAGCATGAAGACGCTTATCAATTGCATAATTGTTTTGTTATCTATACCTGCGCTGCATGCACAGGAATCGAATAAGCTTATCAATAAAGGTAACGAAGCATATAAACAGCAGCAGTACGATAAGGCAACAGAAGCGTACAAAGTCGTCCTTGAAAAAGATCCGAATAATGTAATCGCTTCTTTTAATATGGGTAATGCATTATTTAAAGGAAAGAAATTTGAAGAAGCAGCTAAAGTATTTGATGAAGCGGCTAAAAAAACAGAAGATAAACAATTACAGGCACAGTTGTATTACAATAAAGGTGTTGCACTAACGCAACAAAAAAAGCTTGAACAAAGTATTGAATCGTATAAACAATCATTACGCATAAACCCTGTAGATACACTTGCAAGGGAAAACCTGCAAAGAGCGCTGAATGAAAAAAAGCAACAGGAACAACAGCAGAATCAAAACCAAAATCAGCAAAAGGAACAAAAAGAAAATCAACCTAAGCCTAAACAAAATAAATTAAACCAGCAACAGGTTCAGCAATTGTTAAAAGCATTAGAAGAGCAAGAAAAGAAATTGCAGGATAAAGTAAATAAAAAACCACCCGTTGCAGGACAGCCAGATAAAGACTGGTAATTATTTATTGTTTCTGTATTTTGCCAGGTTTACCAACAGCACACCACTTAATATTACGGCCAATCCTGTTATTTGTTTTAATGTAATAGTTTCATTTGCAAAGAAAACACCAAGTAATACAGCCACTACAGGATTTACATACGCATGTGTACTCACCTGCGTAGCTGGACGCACTTTCAGCAACCATACGAAAGAACTATAACCCACCAATGAACCCATAATAACCAGGTATATTATAGCTGCCCACGCAGAAGCAGGTACCTGTTGCCATTGCACAGCAATCCAATCATTGCGTATGATGCC
>JBGALP010000320.1:0-5039 GCA_044223805.1 Agriterribacter sp. | reverse complement strand
GTTTCGCGCATATAGGGGTGATATCGGTTATATCCATGATCACTTTATGCGCACCAAAAATGAATCAGACGGGGCGAGCATTGATGTGGGTATTGGTAACCTGGTACACGTAGGTGTTGATGTAAATGAAAGCTATTCCTTTACTCAGAATAGTGCCTGGCTGGAGGAAAACAGCATCAACAGTTTGATTGCCTTTAAAGACAACAGCGAAAAATTTGAAGGTGTTTATTTCAGGAATCCGGGAGAAAAAGCCATTAATTCCAAAAGCTTTTATGAATCCCTGGGAGGCGATGATGTTGTGACAGTGGGTATACAACAGTCCGGTAGTAGCAGTAGTGTTATCCAAGCGACCAACAACTTGGTGAGATACCGAAACAAAAAGAAAATTGGCACTAGTGTACTTACCAAACAAAACGTAGTAAAACCGGAAAGAGATAAACGTTCGCAGGTAATTTCTTATCTCACAGCCAAAGAAGCTTCCATTGTTGGTTTAAATGAGTATATAGAAAATTACGGGCTGAATAAATTTGATATGAATAACTGTACTTCTGGTGCTGGAGAACCTGACGGACCACATGGTCTGGCGGCGGAGTATTATGGGACAAAAGACTTGACGGATTACGTATATAGAAAAATAGAAAGTACCATCAACTTTGACTGGCAAAGGGGAGGTCCAACGATTTATATGATATTACCGCCATTGCCCAATGGAAAAACAATGCTTCCACTTCCTGTACCGCTGACTGACAGGTTTAGCATGAGATGGCAGGGACGATTAAAAGCGCCTGTAACAGGTCAGTATACTATTTCAATATCCGGTGATGACGGTACGAGGTTATGGATTAATGATTCCCTGGTAGTTAACAGGTGGAATGATCATCCGATTGCAACAGACAACGTTGTTCTGAACCTGGTGGAGGGCGAGCTCTATAAGTTTAGACTGGAATACTATGAGAACAAAGCATTGGCTGCAGTAAAGGCAGAATGGGCTTACCCAGGGCAAAGCAAACAGGTTATCCCGGAAACCGCTTTTTATCTTCAAAGCAAACAGATGGCTTTACTTTTAACAGCAACCTTGAACTGGAACGCAGGGTGACAGGATACAGGAAGGAAAATCATATTTCTCAAATTGATGTTTTAAACCCGGATGGACGCCGCTATGTGTACGGCATACCCGTGTATAATTTCAAGCAAAAAGAAGCAACTTTTGCTGTAAATAAAACAGGCGGCAATACTAATACTGGTCTGGTAAAATACCAGCACGGAGTAGATAATACAACTGCTAACAACAAAGGACTGGATAATTATTTCAGTAGCGAGGAAGTACCCGCTTATGCGCATTCTTTTCTGTTGACCGGCATCCTTTCCCCCGATTATGTGGATGTGACCGGAAATGGGATATCAGATGACGATTTAGGTGATGCCGTTAAATTTAAATACTCCAAAGTAAATGGCATCGCCAATCCATTCAAATGGCGTGCGCCATATGTAAAGGACAGTGTAACCTATAACGATGGCTTAAAAACTGACAGCCGTGATGACAAGGGAAGTTATACCTATGGGGAGAAAGAGCTTTGGTATATGCACTCCATAGAATCCAAAACCATGATCGCGACTTTTGTGGTGGAGAGCAGGCTCGATCAACTGGCGATTGATGAATCTGGTAAAAAGTATAACGATAGTTCCGCAAAGAGATTAAAGGAAATTAATTTGTATAGCAAGGCTGATTTCCTGAAAAATGGTGCCAATGCAAAGCCTATAAAAACGGTTCATTTCGATTATACCTATGAGCTTTGCCGGGGTTACAACAAACCAGTGAATGATTCGGGAAAACTAACCTTAAAGCGGATCTGGTTCACCTATAATAAAAATGAGAAAGTACGTCAAAATCCTTACGTATTTAATTACAATTCGAAGAATCCCACTTACGATCTCAAGTCATATGATCGTTGGGGCAATTATAAAAATCCACTGGAAAACCCAGGATCTACGGTAGGTAATGTTATTACAAATGCTGAATATCCCTATGCCATCCAGGATAGCAGCGTAGCAGCCCGCAATGCGGCAGCCTGGGCGCTGGATTCTATTTACCTGCCTTCCGGAGTGGTTCGTTGAAAGTCACCTATGAAAGTGATGATTACGCGTATGTGCAGAATAAACGCGCCATGCAGTTATTTAAGATAGCAGGTTTGGGAAACATACCGGGATTAGCCAATCCTGCGGCTAAGTTGTATAGTGGTTCAAATGAGCATTTGTATGTGTATGTAAAAGTACCGTCTCCCGTTACCAGCAAGGCTGAAGTATACCGGAAATACCTGAAAGGCATTTCAAAGTTGTATTTCAAACTATTTGTAGAAATGCCCACGGATGCATACGGTAAAGGATATGAGTATGTGCCCTGTTATGCCAATCTTGATGCTGACAACTATGGCATTATAAGTGGGCAACCTAATATGCTGTGGGTAAAAATAACAGGTGTTACCATCAAAGGCGATAAGCCGGGAGACTATAGCCCGCTTGCCAAAGCTGCTATACAATTTCTTCGTCTTAACCTGCCATCAAAAGCATATCCCGGTTCGCAAACCGGTAATAATCTTGATGCGCAAGCGGCTGTCCAGATGATACTGGCAATGGCTGATAATATCTATGGAGCATTCAAGTCATTTGATCAAACAGCACGCGGCAAAGGATGGGCGGTAAAAATTGATACGGGCCGGAGTTATGTACGTTTAAATACACCCGAGTATGTAAAATATGGCGGTGGTTACCGGGTAAAGAGAGTTACTATTTATGATAATTGGAATAAGATGGTAGGAGGCAGACCGGCGATCTACGGACAGGATTATATATATAAAACCTTTCAAAAAATAGATGGGCAAAATAAACTCATCAGCAGCGGTGTGGCTAACTGGGAGCCGGGAATAGGTGGCGAAGAAAACCCTTTCAGGGAGCCGATTGAATATACAGAAGAAATATCCATATTGGGCCCTGTTGCAATGGGATATTCAGAAGAACCGTTGGGAGAGTCCCTCTTTCCTTCTCCGCAGGTGGGATACAGCAAAGTGCGGGTAAGAACAATCAATTACAAAAATATCCGGTCTGCCAATGGCTATGCAGAAACTGGTTTTTATACTGCGTACGATTTTCCGGTGTACACAGACAGAACATTGATTGATGGCGATACCAAGAAACGGTTTAAACCGTCCATTGGTAATTTCCTAAAGATCAACGCCAAATACTACCTCGGCATTTCACAAGGCTTTAAGGTGGAATTGAACGATATGCATGGTAAGCTCAGGTATGAAGCATCTTACGCAGAAACCAAGCCTGATGAACCCATTTCTTATACGGAAAATATATATCGTGTAGACAATGCCCAAACCGATCAAAAACGATTGTCCAATACAGTTATCTCGATGAAGCCGGATGGCAGCGTTGATACAACTTCTCTTATAGGTAAAGAAGTAGAGCTGATGATTGATATGCGGGAGCAGCTATCTGTTACTTCAGGCAATAACACAAGTGTAAATGCGGAAATCTTTTCTGTTCCATTCATCCCGTTCTTCATGGTCATTCCAACATTTTTCAGGATGCCGCAAAGAGAAACAAATAAATTTCGCTCTGTGGCTACTACAAAAGTCATTCAGCGTTATGGCATCCTCGACAGCGTGATCCACATTGATAAGGGAAGCAAGATATCCACCAGGGATCTGATGTATGATGCAGAAACAGGGGAAGTGCTTTTAAGTAGAACGCAGAATGAATTTAACGACCCGGTATATAATTTTTCTTATCCCGCGCACTGGGTGTATGATGGTATGGGACTTGCTTATAAAAATATTTCAGCCGTTGTTCACCATGTGTCATTCACCAAAGGTAAAATTGCGAGCGGACTTTCCGTGCCGGAAACATCGCTATTCAGCAGTGGCGATGAGATACTCGTAGCCGGTAAGCAGTTTACAGGAACCACCGGGTGTACCCCTTTCGCAAGCTTCTCGGGTTTTTCTAAAATTTGGGCTTTTGATAGTGCAGTTACTAACCAGGGCACGAGTAAATTCTACTTTATTGATGAGGAAGGAAAACCCTATACTGCAAACGACGTGAGCATCAAAATAATCCGTTCAGGACGTAAGAACATGGGCGGCGCTGTTGGCGCGGTCACTTTACTCACCAATCCACTGGTAAAGAATGGCAGTCAATATCAATTAAAGATAGATACAGGCTCCCAGGTGATCAATGCATCGGCAAGTGAGTTTCGTAATATCTGGCAGGTGCAGGATCTGGAAAAAGAACACAGAATATTAATATTAAGGATACCATTCCGGTAGATTGTAATGCAGATACCTCCTGTACATGTAAATGCCTGAAAAAATTATTTGACTATCTCATTGCTTCAAAACGGTTGTTTATTAAATCCAGCCAAAATATTACAGTAGGCAAAATTGTGCAGGATGCTGGTAATGCTGGGTATAATATTTCTATTTCCGACTGCAATGTTTTATTGAGAAACCAGTTCAAGCCATTTTATGCACGCACCTTTAGTGCGATTGGAAACAGGTATATAGCCCAGATTGGTGACTGTATTGTAAAAATAAATTCCAGTAATGCAAGTCCCATTTACTTTTACGGATTAAGAAGTATCCCTTGTGATGGAAACGCAATGGTGCAATACTATGATACACTTTCCAATGTGTTCTTTAAAAGATTAGACATTACAAAATCGCTTACTGTTTATCAAAATCAATTGAACTACGATGGATATATTTATAACGGGCCTCTAACCAGTTATATTGATACATTAACACCATCTCTGATCGGAGCTGCATATCAAAATACAAGCCATCCGTGTTGTGGTTCTAACATATTGCGAATAGAAAGCTATGCTAAATTTGATAGCATCGGCTTAATACCAGGGGGTGCAAATATTGAATCCGCCACTTTACAACTATATGCTTATCCTGAAGGATTTAACGCACCCCAATACTATGATGCACATACGCTGAAAGATACCAGTATGTTTGCCTCTGAAATATGGCGAC
>JBGALP010000319.1:0-4886 GCA_044223805.1 Agriterribacter sp. | reverse complement strand
GTTGTAGTGATTGGTTATGGATCGAAAAGAAAGAGAGACATTACTGCGGCTGTATCGAATATCAATCTTGATGATGTGGGGGACTTACCCTCACGCAACGTAACTCAAATGATCCAGGGACAGGCACCTGGCGTGGTTGCTACCCAAAGAAATGGTACGCCAGGTGCAGAATTTGAAGTTAGGATACGTGGTACTGGATCTATTGGTGCAGGTAGTAGCCCTTTATATGTTATTGATGGATTTGCTGTGGGCACCAGCGTAGGACAGAACCTTAACCCTAACGATATTCAAAGCGTGTCTATTTTGAAAGATGCTGCGGCAACTGCTATCTATGGAGCACGTGGTTCCAATGGTGTGGTATTAATTACTACCAAAAGCGCAAAAGAAGGACAAACCAATCTAAATCTTTCCGTTGATTATGGTATACAGAATGTACCCAAATCAAGAAGAATAAAAGTATTAAACGGAGTAGAATTTGCCCAGTTTAAGAAGGATGTGTTTATGGATAATATCCGTTACTTCCAAAACAGGGAACCTTCTATAGACGAAGTACCTGAAGGATACCGTTACCCGGAACAGACAAAATATTCTACCAATTGGTTTAATGAAATTCTGCATAATAATGCGCCTTATACAGATGTAAATGTAACGCTTGCATCGGGTAAGGGAGATGTGAATTCTTTATTATCTCTTAACTATTATAAAGAAGATGGCGCCCTGAAGGAAACAAACTATGATCGCTTTTCAGGACGGGCGAATATCTCAGGTAAAGTAAGAAATTTTATAACACTTGGTCTTAATGTAAATGGTACATACAGCCGTCAGCATATTGCCAGCACGGATGGCCGTGACGCGATTGTAGGATCGAGTTACCTGATAGATCCAAGAGAACCCGTGTATGATGAAAACGGGAAAATAAGGCCATTTATCGGTGGCAAGGATGGTGTATTCGCCTATCCTAATCCGTTATTTATTCTGCAGAATTATAAAAAGACAAGAGATATCGCTGATGTGTTGACTAACGCTTATATTGAGGTTGCTATTTTAAAAAATCTGAAATTCAGGTCTTCCATAAATGCAAAACTTAACTATAATACCTACAAAGAATACAAACCATCTACTATTGGGCGAGGTTTGACAACAGGTACAACGGGTGCGCCTCCGCAAATAGCAAGCGCCATCGAAATCAATGACAAATTGATTAACTATTCAGCTGATCAATTGCTTACTTACGCCCCTAATATCGGAGATGATCACAAATTGGATTTTTTGGCTGGTTTTACGGCACAAAATGAAAACATTAAAGAAATAAGAGGCGATGCCAATACCTTTCCGGATAATCTTACGCCATTCCTGGGCGCGGGTACCATTCGCTCTTCCAGTTCGTATGAATACAGCTGGGGTTTAGTAGCGTATTTAGCGAGGGCTAATTATGCTTTTAAGGATAAATATTTATTATCTGCTTCTTTTCGCCGGGAAGGTAGTTCACGATTTTCTGAAGGATATCAATATGGCAATTTCCCCTCAGCTTCTATTGGCTGGAGAGTGAGTGGAGAAAATTTCATGTCGGGCGTAACCTGGATCAGCGATCTTAAAATAAGGGGTAGTTATGGTAAAACCGGGAACAGTGATCTTCCCAGTTTATTGGGTACACAGGTAGGTAACTACGCGAGTCAATCATTCCTTGGTCCAAGTGGTTACATCGTCAACAATACATTTGCACCTGGCGTAATCGTAAATTCCTTTGCCAATAAATCTTTGAAATGGGAAAAGTCAGACCAGGTAAATATCGGATTGGATTTTTCGATAGTTAATAACAAAATAACCATAACTGCAGAATACTACAACAAGCTTACTAATGATATGCTTTTACCGGTTAGTATCCCTGCGGTATCAGGATTTACTACCAGTTTAGTGAATGCAGGACAGGTTAGAAACAGGGGTGTTGAACTGGCGGTTAATTATAATGATCGGGTAGGGCAACTGAATTTCAGAACCAATTTTAATATTGCTTTCAACAGAAGCCGTGTAATGGAAATAAATCCTCCAAATGATATTATATGGTATGGTAGTTTTTATGGAGGCTATAATGTAAATAAAGTTGGCAGACCCATCGGGATGATTTATGGTTATGATAAACTTGGAATATTTAATACACAGGATGAAATAGATCGTTCTCCTACACAGGATGGGGTTATTCCAGGTGGCATGAAATTCCGTGATGCCAATGGAGATGGCATAATTTCTTATGATACAAAAGACATGGTGGAGATCGGAAATCCAAATCCGAAATTTACCTGGGGCTTTAATGTGGATATGGACTACAAACGCTTTGACCTTAATATTCTGTTCATGGGCGCACAGGGCTTTGATGTATACAGGAATATTGAAGCATCTACTATGAATATGGATGGTGTGTTTAATGTATTAGACAAAGCAAAAGACAGGTGGAGATCAGCATCAAATCCAGGTACAAATCCAACAGATGTACATGCACAGGGCGGTACTAATTATTTTAAATGGTCACGCGAAAGTAGCAGCAGGTATGTATATGATGCAAGTTATGGTTGGGTGAAAAATGTAACCCTTGGTTACAATATACCTAAAACCAAATACTTCAACAATATCCGTGTATTTGTAAGCGCTAACAATTTATTTATCATTACCAATTACCCAGGCAACAATCCTGATGTAAGCCAGAGAGCAGGTACACAGTTTGGTAATGATGATGAAGCGTACCCGGTTCCAAGAACTTTTGCAATAGGCGCTAAATTTAACTTTTAAAGCTACTCCACATGAAATATATAATCGCTATACTAAGTTTAGTTTCTTGTTTTATTCTGCCGTCGTGTAAAAAAGGGTTCCTCGAAAGAACAGATATTACCAGGATTGGCGTTAATGTGTTTTACCAGGATGAAGCACAAGTAACCCGTGCTGTTAATGGAATTTACGGACAGTTGCAAGGTATTACCAATGCCAATTACATTTTTAAAGAGATGACATCCGACAATACCACCATAGATCTGAATCCTTCTGACCGTGGTGGTGCAGCCGGTTGGGAAGCTTTTGAATATTCAACCGTTAACTCCGGCAATGGAGAAATCACCAATTTATGGGTAAGATATTATGCTGCCTTGTACAATGTAAATGTTGCTCTTGAAAAGTTAGATGCTTCTACTACTATTGATGCTACAGTAAAGACGTCGTTCAGTGGTGAACTGAAATTTCTGAGAGCGTTTTTATACTTTGACCTTGTACGTTATTTTGGTAACGTAGTATTGGTAACAATTCCAGCTAAAACACCTGCTGAAGCATTTGAACTGGTAAGAACGGGTTCGGTAGATGAAGTGTATGCACTGATAGAATCAGACCTTAAAGAAGCCGCATCATCGCTTCCTGCTAAAGCAGATCAACCAGCCGCACGCACAGGTAGAGCAACCAAGGGCGCTGCATTGGCTATGCTGGGTGAAATGTATCTTACTGTTAAAAAATACCCCGAGGCTGTAACAACGCTCAAAAGCGTTCTTACCATGGGCTATAGTTTAATGCCAAACTATGCTGATGTTTTCAGTACCACAATGAAAAACAATGCAGAGTCTATTTTCGAGATACAGTATCAGGGAGACAATGATCTTGGCGAGCAAAGTAATTTTATGTATGTATTCGCACCAAGAACATCTGGCAAGTCCATTGTGGGTTTTGCAGGTCAGGGTTTGGGTGGAAGAAATATTCCAACCAACAACATGATTGCTGCATATGAGGCAGGAGATCTTCGCAAAGATGTTTCTTTAAAAGAAGGCTTTACACTAGATGGTAATTACTATCCCATTCCTTATGTAAACAAATACAATCATCCGCATACAATACCTGGCCGCACTAATGATAACTGGCCTATATACCGTTATGCTGATGTGTTGTTGATGCTGGCTGAAGCGATGAATGAAGCCTCTGGTCCATCCAGCGAAGCCGAGGGCTACCTGAATGCTGTACGCGACCGCGCTGGACTCGACCCGTTAAATGGTTTGAGTAAAGATGATTTCAGGACCGCTGTATTAAAAGAGCGTCGTGTTGAACTGGCTTTTGAAAATCACCGCTGGTTCGATTTAAAAAGAACAATGACACCTGCTGATTTAGCAACATTTATGAATGCGCATGGCGCTGAAGAAAAAGCCCATCCAACCGTTGACAGAGGTGGTGTGGCGTTTAACCAATTAGATTATATATACGAAGCTAAAGAAGCCATTTTCCCGATACCCGCTACGGAAATTTTGGTTAACAGCAAGTTGACACAAAACGACGGATATTAGGATACCAAGATATAAATGAAAAACTGAAAGCCGCTTCTTTGATGGAGCGGCTTTTTTAATTCTAATCGCCTTCGAGAAAAATATATGTCAACCATATTGATTAAGTTTTGTACACATATCATCCCTATTTTTGGGAATACTTCTATCCGGATTGCTTTATTTTTCTTCCAATTCAAATCATTATGCGATCTCAACTCTTATTCCTATATTAGAATACAGATCAAAGGGCTAAAAAATTTACATGAAGTACACCATCCTAATAATACTGCTGTTCCTTTCTTCTTGCAACCTACAAAAAAGAGACGCTGTTTTTGATTATTTTCCGGCAACTAAAAAGGCAGCAACAAATGAGGGGTTTAAAAAGATGCAATACAGCATACCCTTTTCCAAAAAAATTCTATATGATGACGATGCCCTTTATAAACAGGTTGGAGATACAATAATAAATTTATTTTTCCAGGAAGAAATTCTTTTGCACAAGGATATAATTTTTAATAGGTCAAAATTCGATTCTGCAACCCTTTTCAAAAATCTTCAACTAAAAGGATATATTATTAAACAGGCTTCTGCAAACGAAAT
>JBGALP010000318.1:0-4887 GCA_044223805.1 Agriterribacter sp. | reverse complement strand
CCCTTACCAGTTTAGGGTCTCAAGATAAGTTGAGGTATTGTGAAATAATAAGCCGCCCCGTTATAAAAGGGCGGCTTATTGCAATTGTAAATGATATTTCTTTAATATTTATCGAACCATAGTTTTTGCGTTTTCCTGTCTTTACCTATAGCTGTTGAAGCTGCATTATAGTTGGCTTTATTAAGGTTCTGCTCTACTACCGGATATGTCATGCGGGTAATTACGGCAGGGGTTTCATCATCGGCGAAATTTGCCGCTGCTCCCGATGGAAGATTTAATACAGGATAGTCTAAGCGTCTCCATTGTGTCCACTCATCGTACCCTCTGTTGTATAAAATATACCATGACTGCATTCCGATCTTCTCTTTGTAGTCGCCTGGAGCTGTTTCGTAAGCTACATCAGGCTGTGCGCGGTACTCATGCGCTTCTTCAATAGTACCACCCCATTCCAGTACTGAAGCATCTATGGCGTTGTTATAATGTTCTTCTGCGGTACCATCTAATGTTATGCCTCTCTCAATGGCTTCGGCTTTTAGTAACTCCATTTCGGCATAGCTAAAATAAGTATGCGGAAAATCTTTAGCCGCCAATGTGGAAGAAGGACCTGAGAAGTCGTTATAAGCTGCTCTTGAGCCGGGAGCCTGTCCTACATATCCGCCGGGCGTAATAGCTTCATTAAAATAATGTTTAAGGCGTGGATCATTGTTGGCTACTAATGCGTCAACAAAAGGCTTAGCCGCCACAAAATCATAACGTCCGCTCTGCACCAGGTCTTCCCAAACGGGATTAGTATTAGGTGGAGAGGTAATGTAGTTCATCCTGATGTTTTCACTATTGCTTGCTATAACATCAGGAGCCGCTTCTGTGATCATGGTTTTGGCGGTTTCAAAATCAACATCAATAATGGTCATTGCCATTCTGAATTTAAGTGAATTTCCGAACCGTACCCATGCAGCAGTATTGTCGCTTAATAATACATCGCCGGCACCATAACCTGTTTCATTTACGTCAAGCGAACTTAATGCAGCATTAAGTTTTGCTATAATAGCAGTGTATACAGTAGCAGCGTCATCATACTTGGGTTGAATATTCTCAATATTCAACGCATCTGTATACGGTACATTACCAAACGTGGTAAGCAATGTATAGTATGCATAAGAGATAAGAATATCATTGATTGCTTTGCGGTTTTTGATTTGCCCTGCGGTAAGGTCGAGTGTTTCTGTTTCAACTACTTTAGATGCAGTGGTGAGGTCTTCAATAACATCTCTGTAAAAAGTAGCAAACCACCTGTCGGGAATACTGCGCTGGTTTAAATTGAACCGGGTTTCATCCCTGTAAATGGTTTCCGTCCAGTATTGAACAAACAACCTGAAATTGTTATTGTTTACGTTAGTACTTGCCATTACATCCGATAAATTAACGGTGGCATTGGTGAACAATGCGGCAGACGGAACATAAGTTGGATCCTTTGGTGATTGATTGAGATCTGTGATATCTTTTTTGCAGGATATTGCCGCCGCACAGATGCAAAATATATAAATTGACTTTTTCATTGTAAAATGATTTCTGTTTTATTAAAGTTTAATTCTCAGGTTCACCCCCATTGATCTTACGGCAGGATAAGCGCCTGTTTGTATACCCTGAAGATTACCTGCGCTGAATCCTTCTTCAGGATCAGAATAAGGAAGATTTTTGTGAAGTATTGCAAGATTTCTTCCTAAAAGAGAAACATCAACTCCTTTAATAAAACCTGTAAATAATGATTTAGGCAATGAATAAGTAATAGAAACTTCCCTGAGTTTTACATAGCTGGCATCATATGAAAATCTTTTATCGGGCGCGGAAACATAACTATCATACTGACCATAGGAACCGCCTACACCAAGGTCTGTATCGCTTAAGCTTACACGGGTAGTATTGGGTTTTCCATCAGCAGTTACGCCTTCCCTTATAATTCCACCACCATCTGCCAGTGCATTTCTAACCGGCTTTCCAAGATCATTGTTGGCTGCTGTTTCGGCATATAA
The DNA here is from genome assembly GCA_044223805.1 of Agriterribacter sp. GTDB lineage: Bacteria > Bacteroidota > Bacteroidia > Chitinophagales > Chitinophagaceae > Agriterribacter. The sequence goes on along the minus strand of JBGALP010000318.1, from coordinate 2,857 downwards.
ACCGCCTGCAAGCGCATAATACATATCAGTAGAAAATACAGAACCACCTTTCCTCATATCTATCAAAAAGCTTAAAGCAAAACCTTTGTAGGTAAACTTGTTATTGATACCACCAATCCAGTCGGGATTGACGTTACCAATAGTGATATTGTTACTGGGTGTGATAAGGTAATTTCCGTCATCACCTACAGTTTTTTGCCCATTCGTGTAAATGAAATCAGTGCCATGTATGGTTCCGTAAGGTTCACCGAGTGTGGCATTAAGGGTAATACTTCCATTGAAACTTCCCAACACAATATTGTCTACACCCTGGTATAAGGAAAGTACTTTATTCCTGTTGCGGGTCCAGTTAATATTTATGTCCCATGAAAAATGCTTTGTTTTGATGGGAGAACCGTAAAGAGAAAGCTCAATACCCTGGTTCTGGATGGCTCCGGAATTCACAATTTTCTTTGAAAAGCCTGTAGCGGTTGATACCGTGAGCGGGATAATCTGGTCTACTGTTTTGGCTTTGTAATAAGAGATGTCAAAACCAACACGCGAATTAAGGAATGTAGCTTCCAAACCTACTTCAAAACTCTGTGTGCGTTCTGGTTTCAGGTTGGCATTCTTTTTTGTATCGTCAACAGAGTACATGGCGTTACCATTGTAAGATGGGAATATCAATCCCGTATTGGCATCTGTTTCGCCTACATAAAAATCATCTACATAATATAAGGGCGCATCGTTACCAACCTCTGCATAGTTGGCTCTTAATTTGCCATAGCTAAGCCAGTTGGTTTTAATTAACTGAGAAAATACAAAACCGGCTGATACAGATGGATAGAAGTAAATGTTATTGCCATCGGGTAAAGTAGAAGAGCGGTCGCGGCGTATAGTTGCGTCAATTACATAAGTGTCGTTATAATCGAGCGTTACACCCGCAAATTGCCCTTCAATACGTTTGGTTCCCTGGAACTCAACCGGAGATATGGCTGATACGGAATTAGCAAGAGAATACAATTTTGCCTGTGCTAATCCACCATTAGTAATACCATCAATGTTAGATGTATACTGCACCCTGGTGTTGGAACCTATTAATGCTTTTAATCCTAAACCTTCAGATAATTTCCAATCCGCATTGGCTATCAGGTCGTAGTTAAACTCGCGGTAAGTTTGGTTAAATCTTCTGTAGGTGGGTATACCAATTGTACCTACCGCTTTTCTTTCTTCCAATAGCTCGTTAAAGCCATCCATAGAAACTCTTCCGAGGATGTTCAGCCAACTTACCGGTTTATAGTTTAAAGATGCATAGCCGAAGAAGCGGTCTCTGCCATCTGTTTCAACGCTTTCATACCTGTCGAAATAGGGATTATTCCAGAATTCAGGTTGTAATTGACCTGAAGAGCCATCGTGCTGGTTCCAGGTGTTGTTGGTGTGATTTCTGAAATAGGCATCCCTGACTTCGAGAATATCTACGTTTACCGGCCACCACTGCCTGAAGTTGGTCATTTGGTTTATAGAACCATTATCAGTTCCATAACCTGTGCCATAGCGGCCTTTGCCTTTAATTTTAGAATAATTAGCTGAGAGCGCTGCTGTTAATTTTTCTGATACTTTGTAAGTGGCAGACATATTCAGCAGGTCTTTGTCTATACTACTATTGGGCATTACACCTTTTTCGTTATTACGCGTATAACCCATAGCAAATGTTCCTTTATCTCCACCGGTTTCAAGAAAAATGCTGTTATTAAACGAAGTAGGTTTTTCAAAAAATGCATTAGGATCGTTCTTAGCACCTACCCAGGGAACTTTTTTTCCAAAGTTAGGATTGGTTGGGTCGAATGTAGTCCATGCAGACACCAGCTTGTTAGGATCGAAAGGAGTTCCCCATGAAGCATCATCATATGTTGGCACAATGTCTCCATCAGCGCCATCCATGTAATCACCATATCCTTCGCCATATTTTTTCTGATAGGTAGGGAAAGTATTGCTGAGTATAGCACTTTTTGTAATACCTGAATTAATGGTAATGCCTAAACCTCTTTTTCCTTTTTTAGTAGTGATTACAATTACGCCATTGCTGCCCCTTGATCCATATAATGCACTGGCAGCAGCCCCTTTTAATACGGTGATGCTTTCAATATTATCCGGATTAATATCCGCCGCGGCATTACCAAAATCATATCCGCCTCTGCCCGTAGTTTGATCCTTGGTATTATTGTTTGTATTATCGAAAGGAACACCATCTACAACAAACAAAGCCTGGTTGTTTCCGGTAAGTGATTTGGAACCACGCAAAATAACATTGGTAGATCCACCCATGCTATTGGTTTGCCTGATTTCCAGACCAGAAACCTTGCCGCTTAAATTGTTTACGAAATTAGAACCCCTTGAATCACTTACTTCACTTCCTTTTACCTTTTGGGCTGCAAAAGGCAGGGTATTTTTTGAGCGGGTAATACCGAGCGCTGTTACCACAACCTCCTGCAGATTGGCTGCAGTTTTAAGACTAACATTTACAGTTGATAAACCTGATAAAGAAATTTCCTGGGTATCGAAGCCTGCGGCGCTGATAGTGAGGATGTCGTTTGAAGCGGCTTCAATAGTAAATTTTCCATTTTGGTCGGCGGCTGTACCTGTGGTGCCCCCTTTAATTTTTACCGTTGCATAGGGTATTGGATCCCCGTTTGCATCAGTAACCTGACCGGTTACAGTTTTTGTTTGAGACAATGCAGATACAATGGATAGTATCAGCACTGCCAGCAGTGATACAATTTTTCTCATGATGTAATGTTTAAAAATGAAGCGGCAAATATAATCAGATTAGTTAAATCTAAACTTTTTGTTAATTTTTATTGCCGGCACTTAAATTAGC